>NZ_JAXRUT010000026.1:0-86861 GCF_035156405.1 Algoriphagus aurantiacus
CTGCTTGTATATGTTTGAATTTCAGATACTTAAATATACTCAAGTACACTGGTTCTATCTATATTCACCTCCCAATAATTCTACATTTTATTAATCGAACTCAGGTTCGTAATAATTCCGGTATTTTTTTGAGAATTGAATCATCAACCCCTTTATTCTTCCAGAAATTTCCCCATTTTCCGGTATACCATCTTTAGATTCTTTAATTATTCCTACAAAATCAATTGCTCCTGAAGTTTGTGAAATTTGGGCGGTAAAACTTATCCGTTTACTATTTAAGAACTCAGAATCAGATTCATTGTACCAATAAAAGCCATACCATATCCCTTCAATTTCAATATGTTGGGTTCGAAAAAATGAATGAGTTTTTTTAAAGAGACTTCTCACATTATTATAAGGTAAATTAAACAGAATGTTTCTATTTATGGAGTTAATGTCAACTGTGGAATTCACCATATTTCTTCAAGAGTTCTACGATTAGCTGATTCGAAACTCTGAAATTTGTTTCTAGCAATTTTTCAAGAACGGGTTTTAACGCTGGAATAAGACCTTCACTTTTGGCTTTTGCTAGTATTCCAAGAGTTCCTGTGAATTTCAATTTTAGCAATTTGGCTATTTTCCTCCCTTTTAAATCATCAAGAATTAAAGTTGAATCAGGGATTTCATGAGCTAAAGCGATTGCACTTGCCTCTCCTAGATCTAACTGAAGTTCAAGGGATTTTTTCAGATCTAGATTTTTCACTTTGATTACTTGAATCCAATCTGGCAAAGGATTACCAAATTCATAAACAATTTCAGGGGGCGTAATTATTTGGGAGTATAATTGACGTAGAAGGTCAAGTTGACCAATTTTGGTGAGGACAATTAGGCTGCTTGTGTCTGATATCACAATGCTGCTAGGCATTTGCAATATCAGAGTTTAAATCATCTATCGATTCACTAAAAAGTGAGACATTGTATTTGCCAAGAGTTTCGATGAAGGTTTGCTTAGACACACCAACCAACTCGGCAGCCTGTCCAGCAGAGAATTTTCCGTCCTCATATAGCTTTGATGCCAAAGCCATTAGATAATCATGTTCTGACAATTCAAAGCTTTCCGGCACTCTCAGTGTTATCGTCTTCATAGTGAAATTTACATAAAAATGTTCTTAAAAGTTTCAAAGATGTTAATATGGCCTTTCAGATTAGTTAGTTTCTTAAAAACTGATCTGACCACAATTTGTAATTCTAATTTGTTTTTACCTTAATCTCTTTAAACATCACCTCATTTTCACTCACTCTCAATTCTTTTCCACTCGAAGTAGTCACATTCTTTAGACTTACTTCCTTTGTCAGCACGTAAGGAAACTTTTCTTGGTAAGAATCATCTTTCATTTCTGGATTGAAATTTCCGAAAATAGCAGGGCCCTGATAGTCCTCAGGATGATTGGAATCGTCGATATGAAGATTTTCGATAGTGATCTGTTCTGGCATATAGCAGGTGTAGCCGAAATCATGCTGACCAGAATTGGAACCACTGATCAGTGATGCGCTGATTGGTCTGCTACCTGCAGGTACGAAGGTACAATCCCGGATAATTAACTTTCCTTGCCAAGTACTGCCATAGTCGGGGCGTAGATTGATAAGGCTTCTGCCACTGATGATACTATTCTCTACAGTAAATGTCCCACTGCCAATGGCATTGATTCCCATGTGACCGAGCGTTGAGTTGCGGATGGTGGCATTGGCTACGCCCATGTGTGCATCGAAGCGGGACAAGGTGCAGTTATCAAAAAGTAAGTTTTTGCTGAAATTTGAACCCATTATGCCCCAGAAGGTTCGGTCATCGATATCATTGGTCTGGCTACAATTAATAAAAGAAACATTCAAGGCTTTATTTACTATAATATCATAAGAACCCATAGAAACTGGCTTTCCAGCCGAACCAATGGTTTGGTAGGTTTTGTGTCCTGTCAGGATGGTGTTTTTCACAGTTACGTTGGTGCAGTTACTGATATTCAGAAAACCGCTATAAGGGGCACCTTGCTCTCCCTCGCCTTTGATGCGGTGTGCTAGACCATCCACGATAACACTGGAGCGCTGTATGGATATGTTTCGGCTGTAATAAGTGTATTTCGATTCCTCTTGATTTGCAATTGTGATAAAACGGCCTCCTGTGATATTGAGCGTTTTCTCGTCTATTGGAAGAGCAGTAATTTCTGTGATCTGGTCGAAGTCCCAAATAATAGGAGCATTCCTGTCAACATTGCCATCTTTATCAACCAGAAAAATATCTGTCTGGGGAGCCCCGTTGTTTTGGTTCGGGCCAAAACGAATGTATCTCATGGTTTTAGAATCAGTAACTGTAATCAATGAGCGAGCTGGTAATGCGATGTCGATTTTCTCCTGATTTTTCTTAAGCGAGGTTATTCCTTCGAGTTTATATGGGGCAAGGCGTGAACTGACCTTGAAAATAGGTGCAGTACGATTTTCTACTTCAGTATCGTCAATTAAGAATGATGCTGTCCCAAAATCGGTATCAGTTTGGATAATGGCTGTGCGATCCTTTCCACCAATGTAATACGTGGCTTCATCGTCGGCTTTCACCATCAGCCTATGTTGGTTGGCAAAGGAGTGGGCAGCAGTGATAGCATCCATATCATCAGTCTTGCCATCACCATTGGCACCGAAGTCACTGTAGTGAACTTCTCCCGCGGCTATTAATTTTGCTGCAAAATCAGGATTTGTAGATTGTCCAACTTGTATTTTATCTTTATCAGAAACCCAAAGCAGTGGAAATCTCACAGGCATATTTCGTATGACTTCAGGCGTATCAAAATCAGCATCGAGTGAATTCCAGAGTTTTAAGTATTTCTCCTGATCGTACGCCAATCCACCAAAAAGTAAGAAGGAATGTCGCACAGGCCAATTATCCCAATACATTACGTCTTTTTTGTAAGGCCAATAGTCTTTATCCACCACATAAGGGTAGAGATATGAGATCCCTAAGGCGAGTGATTTGCCGTCAGGAGTTTGGTAATTGAATAGGTTCTCGGTATCATCTGCATAAACCTGACAGAGCGTAGCCATAGCATCAAGGGTGAACAGAGAATAGCCATAAGATTTGGTGCGTTTGAGTTCTAGTGGGAAGCTGCCGTCGTCCGCCATTTGATCGGGGAGAAGCACCTTTTTATACATTTCTCTGCAATATTCCAGCACTTCTTGATTTCCGACAAGTCTTGCGAAAACCGCCGCTTGCATCGCCCAACACACACTGTGATTGTTGCCATGATCCCGTTCATCTATTCCATAAGGATGGGCTGTGATCCATTTCAGATACTCTGCAAACCAGTCTTTCATCTGCTGAATTTCTGAACTTGGAATTACTTCCGAGTCTTCCACGGCTTCGATTGCCTTGGCCACTTCCATAAGTTGGATCGTGTCGATGATACCAATGCCACGTCCTGTTACCTTGCCTTTGATGGCTTGGGCGTAGAGTAGATTTGGATTCATCTTTGTGCCTTCGTCTATGAACCATGCCTTGAGATGTGGGGCCAAAGCTTTAACATAGTCATCGTCATTAGTTACCAGGTATGCTGAAGCAAGTGCTCCGGAAATCTGACTTAAACGAATCATGGCTTCACGGTGCGCGGTGAAATTATCTGGATTGGTCAACCCGTCCCGCTGAATGTACGGGCCATCTGGATTTTTTGGGTCTAGCCACCAATAATCTCCTTCAGAATAGAAATCATGGATTCCCCCTGCACTTCGGGGACTGCTTTGGGCAGTCACAGTAATGGGTTTTAGGCTTTTATATTCTTCTGCAAGGCGGATAACTCTTGCTCGTTCATTTGCGAAATAGTCTGTTTCAGCGGCCCCGAACTGGTGGTGATTTATAAAAAAGGTGAATGCTAAAAGTAGGATATTAAGGTTTTGAATCATTTTGGATATGGGAATTAAAGCAGTCTTTAAGATGCAATTTATTCGGGTGATTTGAAAGTCAAACCTACCTCCTCAAGAGCCTCTTTTAGTTTAGGTATTGAGTTTTTTCCCATTCCATGAAGTAAGAGGATTTCCTTTTCAGTGAACTCTGCAAGTTTTTCCACTCTGTCAATTTGCTTTGACTCCAATGCTCGGCGGGCTGGATCGGAGAGTTTAGACATAAAACCTTCAGCGGGTTTTCTGTCTTTTTCGCATATCGGGCAAGTAGGACAATCACTGGTTTTATAAAATTGATGTCCTTTTTTGCAGGTTTTGAGGGGCATAGAAATGAGCTTTTCTTTTTAAATATAACATTATAAGTAATTCAAGTGGTCTGATAGAATTTAGATCCAGATGATTAGGGGAGTGCTGAAAACTTTGCTAAATTAAACTAGATACGATAACCTTTCGTATTTTTATATAAAACTATAAAGTCATGAAATCGAGCATGACGCAGGCGATACACCAAGGTATGTTTATCAACCATGCGAGATTCCATGTGACCTTAAAAATCAAAATATAAACACATGAAAGTCACTGCTTTAATTGAAGATGAATTGATCCAAGATGTGATGGAAATCTCAGGAGCTAAAAATATTACTGAAGCACTAAGAATTGCTTTGAAAGACTACCGATCCCGAAAACTAATGCGGAATTATTCTGATAGCATTGCAGCGGAGCCTTTGGAATTTACTTATGGCGCTCGGCAGATTCGTGATTTGAATCAGGAATGAATCGGGTATTGATTGATACTTCCGTCTGGATAGAGTTTTTTAAGGCAAACCCGCTATATTTTGAGACCTTCTTGGATGTCATTGATCGTGCGCAAATTTTCTCAATAGAATTGATTTTTGCAGAACTCATGCAAGGAGCAAAAGGCAAAAGGGAGATTGAAATGATTGATAGGTTTTTTGGGCAAATGATTATTCTGGATAGCCCTGGATTAATATATCAAGCGGGAATTTTTTCAAGAGAAAATAAGCTTTTGGATCGAGGAATAGGATTGATTGATTCTATTATTATTTCGACGTCAATAAGTCTTGACTTAGAAATATGGACTCTGGATAAGAAAATTTTAGGGTTTGTGGACAAGAAGTATGTTTTTTCAGGCTTTAGGTGATTTTCCGGTCAACCAGTTTTTTGACTAGCTGGTAGTTTTCCTTTTGATTTTTTGGAAATCATTCCCTAACTCATATGAAAGCTCCAGCCTTATGACAAGCAGAAGATCATTTCTCCATAAACTCAGTGCAGGAATAGCCATTCCAAGCTTAGTCTCCTTTAATTTTCCAACTCATATTACTCCAAAATCAATAAATCACTTTCTGCAAGGAGAAGAATTTTGGGGTGATTTACGTAAAAAATTTCCCTTGCAAGACAATAGGGTATACTTGAACAACGGAACCTTTGGACCTTCTCCAACTGTGGTTTTGGAAGCTTTGCAAAATTCCTTTGTCGAGACAAATACCAGAGGAGAATATGGTCATATTGAGTCTGAGCGGGAGAAGTTGGCTGCATTTGTGGGAATCAAAACTTCTGAGATTTCACTTACCCATAATACTACTGAGGGTATCAATATTATGGCTTGGGGACTTCCGCTGCAAACGGGAGATGAAGTGATTATCACCTTGCATGAGCATGTGGGGAATGCATTGCCTTGGCTAAATCGAGCAAAATTGCATGGAATTGTCTTGAAGCCTTTTGAGCCCAAAGCTACACAAGCAGAGAATCTGGACTTTATCAAAAGCCTTGTGACTCCCAAAACAAAAGTGATCGCAATACCACATATCACTTGCACCACAGGATTGGTTTTTCCGATCAAAGAGATTTCAGCTTTTGCTAGAAGAAAAGGGATATTTACTGCGATTGATGGAGCACATGGATCAGGAACATTTGATCTTAACCTGAAAGAACTGGGTTGTGACTTATATGCAAGCAGCTATCATAAATGGGTTTTGGGGCCAAATGGAACAGGATTTCTATATGTGAGGGAGGAGATTTTAGAACAAGTTCAAGCTTATCATGTTGGGGCATATTCTGATTTGGGTTGGGATATGCATCAAAACCCGCCAGAGTTCAAAGGCTATGTGCCTACTGCACATAGGTTTGACTATGGAAGCCAAAGTTTACCCATGATGGTAGGTGCTGTAGCAGCCACGAATTTCCATAGGGAAATAGGTAAAGGGAGAATTGAAAGCAGAGTACGGGAGCTAAATCAATACTTGTTTGAAGGGCTAGCTGAAATGAATTCGAAGTTGGCTATTTTAAGTCCTCGTGAGCCAGAATCCCGCATTAGTATGGTTACATTCAAACCGAAGAATATGGATTATCAGCAAGTTGCCGGTTTGATAAGCCAGGAAGGTTTTCGAATACGTCAGGTCCCCGAGAGTAAACTGGATGCGATTCGAATTTCCACTCATATCTACAACAGCAAGGAGGAAATAGACAACTTTCTAGCAGCGTCTAAAAGGATATTGAGTTAAGGTTTTTGCTTTTTGAGTTTTACTTTTTCTTCAACCTCAAGAAATCTAAACTGGCTAATTGCCATGATTAAATCAAGCGGTAAGGGTTTGTCCAGTGGGAATTGAATGGCACCTTTAGAAGTCACGTATTTCTTAAGTTCTTTTTTGAATTCGCTTACACCACTGTTCGTAGGATAAAAGCCGATGTGCTTTTTTGCAGCTGCGAAATAAACCAACACCTCAGAGGTTTTATATGCTGGCATATGGTAGCTGATTACTTCTTTGGCTTTAGGGATAGCCTTCAAGATAGTCGCCCGCATTTGCTCAAGCTTTTCCCGAATTTCAGGAGAGCACCAGCTAAGATATTCTTCTACGGAGGAGGGTTTTGCGTTCATCATGTTCTAAAGTAGTTAGCTATTAGATTTTAGGCTTTTATTCTCATAAAGTTTTAAAAATCAGTTTTTGACTTTAGTCTAGCTCATCTGCAGCAGGCACCAATTTAGCACTCAAATCCGGATCTTCCATGTCCTTATCCAAAGGGAACATAGGGCGATTGATACGCTTATAACCTAATCTCTCTAGATCCTGGTCTACTCCGCCAGGTGTTAGTGCCATAATCCAATCTGCTCGCATTTCATACAATTCAGGGACTAAATAGCCGATTTTCACTACTACGATATCAGCTTCTCGTGGTTTTAAACCAAGGTTTGTAAAGTCACTTTCGTTATGATATGGCTTGCGCTTTTTGGTCACGATCACATGGACTGAACCAACTTTCACGACAACCTCAACTTCCGCTACTCCGTCACCTTCTTTGATTGCTTCCACAGTTCCTTTCAGCATTACCGGAGGAGCAAATCTATCATCAATTGCCGCTCCCGCTGTGCCTTCTACTTTCCCACCTACTCCCGCTGCTATTGCTTTTTCTACGAAATCAGGACCCGGGATAGAAGCATAAATCAATGTTGGGCCATTTTCTGATTTGAATTCAGGTCTCTTTAGTATTTCTGTCAACGTCCAGGTTACATCTCCAGCTCCACCTGCAGTCGGATTATCCCCCATGTCGCTGATCATAAATGGCTTTTTGTCACTGGCAATCGCCATATCCAAACTTTCTTCCAAAGTAGCAACTGGCGCTACAAATTCAAATTCATTCCGAACATCCCAAAAATTCTGTGCAAGTTCCTCGGCTGACTCCGTCACAGCTTTTTCATCATCCCCAGTGACCATTACCACTGCATGATTTCGAGGTTCATCCGCCCAGGCATAGCCGATCCAAATCGCCGCATCGATTACGCCGTCTTTTTTGGTCATGGGATCTACTTTCGCATAGAGACTTTTACCGGGATCAATTCTGGTACTTGTTTTTTCGCCGGGTAGCAGGATCGGAACAGGGACCCAAGCTTTATAAGCAGGTTTTCCTTTTCCACTCTCTAATCGATCTATCATATTTTCCACTGCCCGTTGCTTCGATTCCAGCGCATCTTCATGAGGAGCCATTCTGTAGCAAGTGATCAGATCTGTGTTTTCAGCCAATCTCCAGGAGACATTTCCATGTAAATCCATAGAGGTTGAGATTAACGTTTTTGGCCCTACCACTTCACGGACCCGAATGATAAAATCCCCTTCCGGGTCATCCAATCCCACCACACTCATTGCACCATGAATATCGAAGAAAAGGCCATCGTAAGGCAGGTTTTCCTTAAGCATATCTAATGTTTTGCCTACAAGCTCTTCATAAGCTTCTCTAGTTACGATCCCCCCAGGAATGGCATGGCCTCTCAACGTAGGAAACCATTCTGCTCTTGCTCTATTTTCAGAAGCTGAATCCAGGAAGGGATAATAATTAAAAATATCTGCTCCTTCTCTGGTACGGAAGGCGGCCACATCACTGGTAGCAGGAGAAAAAGTGCTTGACTCTATCGCTAAGCCTGCGATGGCAATACGAGGGAACCTTGTTGAATCTTCCTTGGTGGAGCAGGATGTAGTATATAACAGGATAAATAGAAGAAGGGAAATGTAATTTCTCATGAGTTAGGGAGTGCTTTTGTTTTCCGATGAAAAGGATAGGTATACATTTACAGTGTTCAAGTTAAGATAGTATACCAAAACATTCACAAAAATTTCTAAGAATAGTTTGATTCTAATTTAATAATTTATGAAAAGCACTACGGTTTAACATTCTTCTGATTAGCCAATACCTGTGTGGTATGTGCAAATCTATCCAGCCAACCTCGGTGATCCTTTCGAATAAAAGTCACCATTACAGTTCCGAAAAACCATATGGCCAAGAAAAGTAGATATAGGAATAGATAGAGTTTATCGTCAAAGCGGGTGTCAATCAAGAACCTAGAAACTTCTCCCACTAAGAAAGGGAGAATCAAAAATATACCATATCTCGCGATCAGATCTTTATAAGTCAACTTAAGACCATCCATTCTGATAATCCGTATTCCGAGTAACTTTTTGCCCAAAGTCTGCCCATCGGTAATTTTACTAACGAAAATAAAATAGAAAAAAATGAGGCCTATTTTCATCAGAGATAGTAGCCATATATTTTCAGAAAGTCCCTCTATGATGTATGAGGCAAATAATATCACCAGTAGCGAGTCAACGAAAATAGCTAAGAATCGCTGAGTCAAGGTGACTTCTGACAGATTCATCAATGGTTTACGAGATACGTTTGGTAGTACGTTAGAATATCTAGCAATCACAAATCCAATAAAGCATCCAAAAGTATTGGTAATCAAATCATCTACTTCAAAATGCCTATATCTACAAGGGTACAATCCATAAAGGGCTGTGAGTTGAGTGATTTCAAAAAATAGCGAGGCCAAGAATCCAATCATAGCTGCTATGCCTGCATTTTTAATTTGAAATAGGTATCTAAGAAAGAAGCCAAGTGGCATCAGCAACAAGACATTGAATGCAGTAACCATAAAGGTTGAACTTTTTACAATACTAAAAAGTGAAATATTGCCCCGAACTTCTCTGAACGTATCTTTTACAAATCGAAACGGAAAGAAACTCGGGATGACTTTGCCAATTCTTCGTTCACAAAAACCTTCTGTAATCTCGGGAAGTGGAAGAACGGTTAGAAAGAATGCAGTCATTGCATAAAATGCGAAAATGTAGAATACTAAACTTCTGTTAAACTGCACATAGCCAGTTTTCCTATACTGGAAATAGACAAAGGGCACAATGCTTAACAAAGCTATCAAAGGAAAATAAAGAATTGAAGTTCGAATGGCTTCAAAATAATTGTTCATGAAATCTGTTTTTGCTGATGTAATGGACTGGAAGTTCCACCATCTTTCTTCCCATTTATCAAAAGAATGTTTTTCTGCAATAACCGATCCTTTTAGCTGAAGATTTGACCAATTGTAAATATATAGAATGTTAATTTTGGCAAATCAACTTAAATACTATGAAAGAGGATATCACTATTTCAGAAGCACAAGAGCAAGTAGATCAATGGATCAAAACAGTTGGGGTTCGCTATTTCAATGAGTTGACCAATATGACCATTTTGATGGAAGAAGTAGGGGAATTGGCGCGGATCATGTCCAGAACTTATGGAGAGCAATCTTTCAAAGAATCAGACAAAGGAAAGGATCTTGCGGATGAAATGGCGGATGTGATGTGGGTTCTGATTTGTCTAGCTAATCAAACGGGCGTGGACTTAACCGAAGCTATGAAAAAAAACTTCGAGAAAAAGAATATCAGGGACATTGATCGACACAGGAACAATGAGAAATTGAAATAAGAGAAACCTTACTTTTTGTCGTACAATCCCGTATTTCCTTTTTCCAGCAAAGGCAACAATTCAGCGACAATTTCAGGATTTTCTGCTGCAATATTCACTGACTCTAGAGGATCAGTCTGATGATCATACAATTCAATAGTTGGCTCAGCTTCTCTAAAGTATTTTGTGAGTCTATAGCGATCTGTACGCATAGATATTCCCTTGTTATAGTAAGAATAGGCTATGTTTCCCATCTGAGATTTTTTGGTTTTCAGCAAATTGGCAAAACTTTCTCCGTCCAATCCAGAATGACTCTCAATTCCTACCAATTCCATAAGTGTAGGATAAATATCCACAGATTCCACAATGGAATTATCAATTTTACTGACTTTAGATCCTGGGATTTTAAATATTAAGGCGCTGTTTAGTGCATTTTCAAAAAGCGTATGCTTCCCCCAAATCTGCTGTTCACCTAAGTGCCAACCATGATCTCCCCAAATGATCACAATGGTGTTTTGATCCAAATCTAGCGCTTTCAGCTCATCTAAGATCAACCCAATCTGCGCATCTGAATAACTAGCGGCAGCATAATACGCATGCTTGATTTTCCTGGCATAAGCTTCAGAAAGTTGCTTATTCACTCCGGCTTTTTCTTCACCAAGCGCATATTGGTTAAATTCACTGCTTGGCATCAGACTAGTGGTAGAAATATGTTGAGGTATTGCGGGATTTTTGGCCAGAGGAATATCTTCCTCATTATATAGATCCCAATATTTTTTGGGAGAGGTGAAAGGTAAGTGAGGCTTGAATAGTCCGACACCCAGAAAAAATGGCTCTGATTGATCCTTTAGTTTTCGTAGCGTTTTGATTGCCAATTGAGTAGTAAGTCCATCTGGATAGCCAAGATCATCTACTTCACCAGCTTCGTAAGGTTTGACTTGCTTTTTCATGCTTTCACGATTTCCCCCATCTGCATATCCTAAAAACGCATTCCAGCCAGTTCCCCATTTCCCACTATCGAAAAGTAATTCATCCCAACTATAAGGCAATTCTCTTTGCTCAGAAACCGCCTCTTCGTACCCGTAAACATAGCCATCTGTGGAATGGGAAATCTTCCCGATTCCTACAGTGTAATAGCCGTTTCTTCTGAGATGATGGATGAATGTTTCTGGTATTTCCGAGTCAGGTTTATTGGGGAATTCATCGAACATGATGTAATTACCCAATTCAGCTGTTCGGATAGGTCTTTTACCAGTGAGAAAAGCTGCACGGGACGCACCGCAAGTCGGAACCTGTACAAAGTGATTGATGAAACTTACTCCCTCGGATGCTAGTTTGTCGAGATTTGGAGTGATGATGGAGCTGTTCTCAAAATGTCCCAATTCAGCTCTCAAATCATCTACAGCAATAAAAAGGACATTGGGTTTATTTGTTTGGGCAAAGCTTGGCAAATAGCTTTGGCCTAGGAATATAATGACAATTGCCTTTTTTAAAAGTTTAAAATCCATGTTCACCTTTGTTTCAACAGCTTAAGCTAGTGTGTTTGCCGGTAAGATGAAAGGTGAATTGAAAAAGCCGAAAAAATAGATAAGAGGTGGTGAATACTTCACCACCTCTTATCTATTTTAATTCACCTCAGTCCACACGGAAACTGATCCTGGTGCGCAGTGAAAATCTGCCCAACCTGATTCATTTACCCAAACCTCATCGGGAATTTTCCCTAGCATATCTTTGAATTTCTTTCCAGCAAAGCGAGATCCGATTTCCATGGAAATTGTAGCACCATCAGCATTTGAAAGTACAACTGCACAGCCACCGTGTTCATCGTCTCCCTCACGTGTCCAGCCGATAGCATTTGGCTGATTGAAGTAATCCCGCTGTGTACCAAAAGCAAAATCTTTTCTTGCATAAAGTATGGGTTCTAATTCATCCACCCTATCGATAAATATCTCGTAATCCTTACCGTCTTCTCCTTTGTCCCAGTAGCTTGCACCGAAGAGATCAGGATAGAAAACGCAAGGGTATCCGTCTTGGCGGAGTAAAATCAAAGCATATGCTATGGGCTTAAACCATGATTCAACAGGCGCTTCTAGCGCTTGAAGTGGTTGAGTGTCGTGATTGTCTACTAAAGTGACCGCTAATTTTGGACTATGGGAAGCAAGTGATTTGGTGAAAATCTCTCTCATGTCAAACTGACTGCCCATTGTAGAGGCCCTATGAAAAGTATCCTGCAAAGCGGAATCGAATAAACTCATTGTGCCATCTGTAGCCTCAATATATTTTGTCAACAACTCTAGATTTCCTGGAGCCCAATATTCTCCAACAGCAAATATGTTTTTGCCTGTTCTCTCTCTGATGAAATAAAGTAGTTCCTTGAAATAGCCAGGCGCTATATGCTTTACTGCATCAAGTCTCACGCCGTCGTAATGGGTAAGTTCATGGAGCCAAAGTGCATATTTTAGAATTTCGTCTCTTACCGCTGGATTTCTAAAGTCAATGTCACAGAACATAAGGAAATCATAATTCCCCTTTTCGTCATCGACCATTTTCTCCCAATCGTCCCCATACTCGCTTAGCAGATTGAATATACCGTGCTCCTGATTGCGATGATCATAGTCTACACCAGTGAAGCAATGTCTATCCCAAATAAAATCCGAATAGATGCCATTTCTTCCGGGGAATTTAAATCGAGTATATGCCTCGATTTCAAAAGGTTCAGAAGTGTTTTTCAGACGATTTTCTTCTTTCACCCGCACGGCTTGTACTAATTCTGATTCATCTCCACCGGCTTTGTGGTTTAAAACAAAATCAACAATAACCTGAACGCCGCGATCATGCAATGCTTGAGTTGCTTCTAGGAATTCATCTTTAGTGCCATATTTAGTTCTTACACTTCCTTTCTGGTCAAATTCCCCCAAGTCGAATAGGTCGTAGGAATCATATCCTACGCTCATACCTCCAAGTTGTCCTTTGGAAGCTGGAGGAAGCCAAACGCTAGTGATTCCCAAATTCCCCAGATATTCTGCCTTCTCTTTTACTTCTTTCCAAAGCGTATCTTCTGGGGAATACCAATGGAAAAATTGCATCATTGTACCGTTTTTCATGTGTTTATAATTTTCTTTCAAAGGCCATAACCTGTCCCGTGACGAAGGAAACGGGATGGAATCTCGCATGGCAAATAATCATTCCTCTGTGTGTCGCTTCCGTCATGCTTGATTTCATAACTGAAAGTTGGGTGGTTTAGTGGTTAAGTTTAACGGTAAACGCCAAATCCAGTGGAGAGTTTAACTAATTCCTTGTGAGGCAATTAGTTGTTGAAAAATCGGTGAAATCAGGGGCAAAAAGCAAAAACCCAATAGGAATACTATTGGGTTTTTGAAGCGATGTTTTTTTGGTTTGGTTTTTACCAGCTTTCAATCGCTAACAAGGTCTCGTCCTCTACTTTTCCCACTAATGAAAACAGATCCAAAGTCAAGCAAAAGTCAATATCTGAATCGATGTTATGATTTTGAAGTCGTTTGGCGTGTGAAGCTTGGGATAGAAAACCTTTCAAATCATGACCTTCTTTCTCATATAGGGATTTCATTGCGATAGCCCCGTCATCCTCCGCATCATGAGTCGCTTCAAGGGCTTTTACCAATGCTCCGGCATAAAGTGAGTCCTCCAGATTGAATTTTCCTTTCCAACCCGCACAATGGATCAATACGTCCTTATTTCTAGATTGAATGTAATTGACAGTTGCTTGAAGATTAGGAAAAGCACCCACTAGGATTTCGTCAGCCCCAATAGATTTAGAAATTGCCAGTGTGCCATTAGTCGTCGTCATAGCGAGCTTTTGGTTTTGAAAATCACCAGAAAGATAGGCTAGTGGAGAGTTTCCTAATAGGAATCCCTCTGCTCTTATACCATTTCTTTCGCCTGCAATTAAATAACCTGCGGATGCCATGGCTCTACATTCTTCGAGGTCAGCGCAGGTCTTTATTTCAGAAATTCCATTTGCCAACGCTGCTACCATAGTGGACGTGGCGCGAAAAATATCAACCACTACTACCAGTTTGTCTTGCAGCTCATGCAAATGAATTAATTCCGGACTAAAGCAGATTTCTACTTGTTTCATCTGTTTACAATTGTTTTTCAAAGGTCATCCCATCCCGATAATTATCGGGAGCTATCGGGAGGGATCTTGCAGTTCTTAAAATCATCCTTCTGTGTGACGCTGAGTCATGCTCGATTTCATTTTTTGGCTTTCAATAGTGGGAGTTTTTCCACTTGAGCTTTAAGGTTCTTGTTTCTTACCTGTATGAAAATTTCCGTTCCAGCTTTACTGAAGTCAGTTTTCACATAACCTAAACCGATTCCTACGCTCATGCTTGGAGATTGTGTCCCTGAGGTTACTTCTCCGATCACTTCACCGGCAGCATCCACTATAAGATAATGACCTCTTGGAATACCTCTTTCCTGCATGACAAATCCTACCAATTTCTTTGAAACACCTGCTTCTTTCTGAGCTTTTAGTGCTTCAGAATTAGTGAAATCTTTGGTGAACTTGGTGATCCAACCCAAACCAGCTTCCAATGGAGATGTAGTATCTGTGATATCATTTCCGTATAGACAATAGCCCATTTCCATTCGGAGGGTGTCTCTTGCTCCAAGGCCGATTGGCTTGATGTCAAAATCTTTTCCAGCTTCGAAAATTGCCTTCCAAACCTTCTCAGCATCTTCATTTTTCACATAGATCTCAAAACCACCAGCTCCGGTATAGCCAGTTCCAGAAATAATCACATCCTGAACTCCGGCAAATTCTCCTACAGTGAAATGATAGAATTTCACATCAGAAAGGTTAATGGGGGTCAAGGCTTGTACTGCTTCAATAGCTTTTGGCCCCTGAATAGCAAAAAGTGAAATCTCGTCTGAGATATTAGTGAGCTTAGCACCCATGGTATTGTGCTTATTTACCCAATCCCAATCTTTGTCAATGTTTGACGCATTCACCACAAGCATGTATTTCTCGTCTTCAAATTTGTAAACGATCAGATCATCTACGATTCCTCCTGTTTCATTTGGAAAGCAGGAATACTGGGCTTGTCCATCAACAATTTTGGAAGCATCGTTTGAAGTAACTTTTTGGATCAGGTTTAAAGCCTCAGGGCCTTCTACCATGAATTCACCCATGTGGGAGACATCAAAAACGCCAACGCCATTTCTCACACAGAGGTGCTCTTCATTGTCAGAACTGTATCGCACAGGCATGTTGTAGCCTGCAAAAGGCACCATTTTGCCACCAAGGGCAACGTGCAAGTCATTGAGTTGGATTTTTTTGATTTGCTCTTCCATAATCTGGGTTAAATTTCTAGTGCGCAAAGGTAAGGATTGAGGTGAAAAATGTACTAAAAAAGGCAACCTGATGGGGTTGCCTTCTAATAAATTAGATAGAATTTCAGTTTACACGGAGAAGCTTTCTCCACATCCGCAGGTTCTACTTGCATTTGGATTGACAAATTGAAATCCTTTGCCGTTGAGTCCATCGGTAAATTCCAGCGTTGTCCCTGCTAGGTAAAGTAAGCTCTTCCTATCTACTAGGATTTTCACTCCTTTATCCTCAAAAACGTGATCTGTATCTACTTGTGCACCATCAAATCCCAAATCATACATCAGGCCTGAACAGCCGCCACCTTTCACCGAAACACGTATATTTTCATTTTCTGCGCGTCCTTCCTCTTTTTTGAGCTGTAGGATACGCTCTTTGGCTTTGTCAGAAACGATTATCATATCTTTACTTTGTCTTAAATTGAAGTATGGGGAAAACAGACATTTCCCTGAAAAGATTCATTGCAAATATAGCAAATTTAAACATGAGGAAAATTGAGCACATCGGCATAGCAGTGAGGGACCTGGAGAAATCCAATGCATTGTTTGCGAAACTACTGGGGAAGGGGCACTTCAAAACTGAGGAAGTGGAGGGAGAAAAAGTGTCTACATCTTTTTTTCAAGTAGGAGAAACCAAAGTTGAACTGCTTCAAGCGACAGATGAAGCAAGTCCGATTACCAAATACTTAGGAAGTAGATCTGAAGGGGTTCATCATATTGCATTTGATGTAGAGGATATTTTGGCTGAAGTAAAAAGGTTAAAAGATGCGGGTTTCGAAATCCTGAATGAAACGCCGAAACTAGGGGCAGACAATAAATTAGTGGTATTTTTGCATCCTAGAAGCACGAATGGGGTATTGATTGAGTTGTGTCAGGAGAGGGATTGACTTCACTATTCATCATTCATCATTATCAATTCAAAATTGGAAGATTTGAAAATTGGTTTCAGCAACATCGAATTGCGAAAAATTAGTTGATTTAAAACTTAGCGCCTCTGCGCCTTTACGGGAGGGAAAAATATGTCAGAAAATAGAACAGAAATAAGTGATTTGGGTGAGTTCGGCTTGATCGATCATCTGAATGAAAAAGTAATTATTAAAAATCCCAGTACACTAAAAGGTATTGGAGATGATGCCGCAGTGATTGAAGCTGGAGATATGGTCAAGGTTGTTACCACAGACCTATTGGTAGAAGGAGTACATTTTGATTTGTCCTATGCTCCTTTGCCTCACTTGGGTTTCAAGGCTGTTGCCGTGAATGTATCCGATGTAGCAGCTATGAATGCTGTTCCTAAGCAGGTCACTGTAAGTATTGCGCTTTCCAATCGGTTCTCTGTTGAAGCGATTGATGCCCTATATGAAGGTATTCATGCGGCATGTGAGCATTATGGTGTTGATCTGATCGGTGGAGATACTACTGCATCTAGGAGTGGTTTGGTGATCTCTGTGACTGCCATCGGTGAAGCTAAACCTGAGCAAATTTCTTATAGGTCAGGAGCAAAGGAAAATGATATCCTTTGTGTAACCGGTGATCTTGGTGCTGCCTTGGTTGGATTACAGGTTTTGGAGCGTGAAAAGGAAGTCTTTCTGGCCAATCCTGATATGGAGCCAGACTTGGGGAAATATACCTTAGTGACTGCTCGTCAGCTTAAGCCGGATGCCCGAGTGGATATTATCCATGAACTTCGTGAGGTGGAAGTAGTGCCTACCAGTATGATGGATATTTCGGATGGGCTGGCTTCTGAGATTTTCCATATCTGCAAAGCTTCTGGAGTGGGAGCGATGATCTATGAAGATAAGCTACCAATCGATAAACAGACTTTTGATACTGCTGTGGAGTTAGGTCTTGATCCGATCACCTGTGTGATGAATGGAGGAGAAGATTATGAATTGCTATTCACTATTGATCAGAAAGACTTTGCGAAGCTAGAAAAGCATCCCGATATCCACTTCATCGGACATATCACCAAGGCAGAAGAAGGCAAATTCCTAGTTACAAAAAGTGGAACTGCTGTGCAAATCAAAGCTCAAGGCTGGAAGCACTTTTGAAAATTAAAAAAAATACTCTGGTTCAAGTCTTCAGACTTGGACCTTGCCATATCTTAAGGATTCTTAAAAAAAACTCTTCAAAATTAATTGAAGAGGTTTTTTTATAATTTAGAATCTAATTCGGATTAACCGATAGATACTCTTTTGAATGCAGAAACAGTCATTCCTTTGCTGATACCATCAAGGTATTGAGCTATAGTTTTGTTATTGTCTTTTACAAAAGACTGGCTCAACAAGGTATTTTCTTTGTAGAACTTGTTCAGTTTGCCCAAAGCGATTTTTTCAAGCATTTCTTCAGGTTTGCCTTCAGCTCTTGCTTGCTCTTTTCCTACTTCGATTTCTCTTTCTACTACGGAAGAGTCCACTCCGTCTTTATCAAGAGCCACTGGATTCATGGCAGCAATTTGCATTGCAACGTCTTTACCAGCTTCTTCTACGTCAGTTCCGGCCGTGTTAGTCAATCCTACCAATACACCTAATTTACCATTAGAGTGGATGTAAGGAACTACTGTTTCAGCTTCGATGATTTCGAAATGAGACACTTCGATTTTCTCACCTATTTTGCCAGTCATTTCAACGATTTTCTCAGCAACAGTTATGTTTTCGATAGGAAGTGCATAAAGTTCTTCAACAGAAGAAGCACCTTTTGCTACTGCAAGATCTAGCAACTCATTAGCAAAGCTTACGAATCCATCATTTTTAGCTACGAAGTCAGTTTCACAAGTCAATGTAAGCAATACGCCTTTAGCACCATTTTCAGACACTTTAGTTACAGCTACACCTTCTTTAGTCTCACGATCAGCTCTGGAAGCAGATACTTTTTGACCTTTCTTTCTGAGGATGTCAACAGCTTTTTCGAAATCGCCTTCTGATTCTGTCAAAGCTTTTTTGCAATCCATCATACCGGCACCGGTCATTTGTCTCAATTTGTTTACTTCTTGTGCAGTAATTGCCATTGTGTTATCAGTTTAAAATAAAACGGGATAAATTTTTTGGAACCTTAGGGTTGCTTCCGGAAGAAAGCAAATGCCCGAAGGATTATTATAGATACTTCTCGGTGGCTGGCACCTCGAAGGATAGGATAAAACAAAAAAATTGAACATAGGCCGAAACCTGATGTTCAATTTTTATTTATTTCAAATCAAGGTGTGGATTATTCTTTTGTTTCGGCGTCCACAGCTTTCTTAGCCTCTTCCTCTTCAGAAAGTTTAGCTTCTTCTTTGTCTTTCTTACGCTCTGAAAGACCTTCTTCGATTGCTGTGCCGAACGCTTTAACTAGTAAAGAAACGGACTTGAAAGCATCGTCATTAGCAGGGATTGGGAAATCTACCTCGTTCGGGTTAGAGTTCGTATCTACTAATGCGAAAACAGGGATACCAAGCTTTTTCGCCTCAGCAATTGCAATGTGTTCTCTTTTGATGTCCACGATGAAAAGTGCAGCAGGTAGTCTGCTCAAGTCAGCGATACCGCCAAGAACATCTTCCATTTTGTCTTTCTGACGGGAAACCATCAAACGCTCTTTTTTCGCAAGGTTCTTGTAAGCTTCCTCTTTCATCAATTTGTCCAAACCGGACATTTTCTTCAATGATTTACGGATAGTCGCGAAGTTGGTCAACATACCACCTAACCATCTTTCAGTTACGAAAGGCATGTTAAGTCTTTTCGCTTCAGTAGCTACAAGATCTTTCGCTTGCTTCTTAGTAGCAACGAACATCACTTTTTTGCCTGAACGTACGATTTGCTTGATTGCGTTAGATGCTTCGTCGAGGCATACAAGCGTTTTGTTAAGATCGATAATGTGGATACCATTTTTCTCCATGAAAATGTATGGAGACATTCTTGGATCCCACTTTCTCGTCAAGTGTCCGAAGTGAACACCAGCATCTAGTAAGTCTTTATATTCTAATTTTGCCATTATAAAATGTGTTTTTCTATATAAGGAAGAACCTCCAGATTAACGTTTAGAGAACTGGAACTTTCTTCTTGCTTTTCTACGTCCTGGCTTCTTACGTTCTACCATTCTTGGATCACGAGTAAGGAAGCCTTCTTTTTTCAATGCAGGTCTGTGTTCAGCATCGAATTCGCACAGAGCTCTAGAAATAGCCATACGGGCTGCTTCTGCCTGACCTGTGATTCCTCCTCCGTCTACATTGATCTTGATGTCGTAATTGCCATCCACGCCTACTAGAGCTAATGGCTGCTTCACTACGATCCTGTGCAGTTCGAATGGGAAGTAAACTTCCAAAGATCTGTTGTTTACGGTGATTTCACCTTTTCCCGGAGCCATGTAAATTCTGGCTACAGAGGTTTTTCTTCTACCGATTTTGTTGATCATTTCCATGATAGACAATTAAAGAGTGATGGCTTTAGGCTGTTGTGCAGTATGCGGATGCTCAGATCCTTCATACACGTACAAGTTGCCGTATAATTTTCTTCCCAATCTGTTTTTAGGCAACATGCCTCGTACAGCTTTCTCGATCAAGATTGTTGAAGATTTCTCTTTCAATAGTCTTGGCGTAGAAATACGCTGTCCACCCGGATAGCCAGTGTGTCTCACATAAACTTTGGAGTCCCACTTGTCACCGGTTAATCTGATTTTGTCTGTATTGATTACAATGACATTGTCACCGCAATCAACGTGAGGAGTGAAGCTTGGCTTCGTCTTACCTCTTAAGATTTTTGCTACCTCACTAGCCAATCTACCTAAAACTGCAGCTTGGGCATCCACTACCACCCATTGCTTTTCTACAGTTGCGGCATTGGCTGATACGGTCTTATAGCTCAAAGTATCCACTGTGTAACTGTTTAATATTTAGCTTGTTAAATTTATTTCACCCTCAAAAAGGGACACAAAGATAGGAGTATTTTATTTTTGATGCAAAATATTTCCAATACTAAGTCCTAATTTTCACAGGCTTAGCATTTTACAACCAATCAAAATTGGGTAATTCTTCCGTTTTTTCGATGGAAATTTCTTAGCTGGTTTTCTCTAGTTGATTGACCAAAACCTTGAAATCCTTCGGATAAGGCGCATTCACGAATATTTCCGTGCCGTCCAAACCCTCAAATCCAATCGAATAAGCATGAAGTGAAACCCGCTGCATAATTGGTAATTCTTCTGTCTCTTTTTTTAAATTGAAGCGACGCTTGATAGAAGAAAGGTATAAAGGGTTGCCGCCGTATAAGGTGTCTCCGCAAATGGGCGACTTGAGGTAAGCCAAATGAACTCTAATCTGATGCAGTCTCCCAGTGATGGGTTTGCACTCGACTAGCGTATGTGCGTAGTAGGTCTTCAACGTATTGAAAATTGTCTGCGCTGGCTTGCCGTCTTTGCTTACTTTGGCGATTCCTTTGTTGTTGGCTAAAAGATTTCGGTCCACCAGCTCATCGCTGAATTCCTTAATTCCTTCCACCACTGCATGATAGACTTTGTTAACTTTTCTGCTTTCAAACTGCATGGCCAAATGCCTGTAGGCCGCTGGATTCTTGGCAATCACTAGACATCCTGATGTTTCCTTATCCAATCTATGACACAGTTGGGAATCGGGGGTGTGTGTCTTGGCTAAGTCTAGGATGTTCTGCGCTTCGTGCCTATCGTCTAAGCTTGATAGATACGGCGGTTTATTGATTACCAGGTAATCCTCGTTTTCAAACAGAATAAGATTTTCAAAATCTACTTTCTTCATGGATTCTCCTGCCTCTTCAATTGAGGCTGCAAAAGTATAGAAAAAAGGATGGCTAAAAAACTTCTGTGGGTTTTATTATTAGGGAGTTATCACTTTAAGTTTTTCTTGGGGAGAATCGATTTTCACCAAAGGAAGTGAAAAGCTGAAAATAGATCCTTTGCCCACCGTTGAACTAACGGAAATCTTACTTTTATGACCTTCCAAGATGTGCTTTACTATAGCTAATCCTAAGCCGGTGCCGCCTTCTTTTTTGTTTCTGCTTTTCTCAACACGATAGAATCGCTCAAAGATTCGCTTTAAATCTTCTGGAGGAATCCCCTGACCATCGTCTTTTACATCTACTTGGATGCTATTTTTGTGTGTAGTCATGGAGACTTTTATTCCACCGCCATTTTGATTGTATTTCATGGCGTTGAAAATCAAGTTTTGGCATACACGATAAATCTTTTGTCTATCACCATTCGTCAGGTAATGCTTATCAGGCTGCACATCAAATTCAATGTGCATGTCGCGCTTAGAAGCCTTGTGCTCTAGTTCCTCCATTACTTCTTCTAAGAGCTCTTTCAGGTCAAAGTCAGTGAAATTGAATTTGATCACACCACTTTCCATCTGATTAAGTGTCAGGAGATCCTGTACTAATATGTCTAATGAATCTAAGCTTTTGGCAGCCCGCTTGAGAAATCTCATTCTTACTTGCTTGTCGTCAATGGCTCCATCCAAAAGCGTATGGATATATCCTTGCGTTGCGAAAATCGGAGTTTTTAATTCATGGGAAATATCAGCGATAAATTCTCTTCGGAATACAGCGTTTTTCTGTAAGGTGTCAATTTCTTTTTGTCGGGCTATAGCGTAGGAATTGATGACTTTATTGATTTTTCGCAAGGGAGAAATAGATCCTTTGCTTGATTTTTCACTGATTTCAGAGAGGTCTTTTCGCTGGATTTTTTCAAGAAGGGAATAGATATCCCCAATTTCCTTGAAAATCAAAAATTCAAGCATGAATGAAATCAGCAAATAGGAAGATGAAAACGATACACCCCAGGCTACAAAGAGCAAGATGGGTGTGGCACCATCGATTAATGACAAAAAAGCCGCCACCAAAGCCGAAATGGCTAAAGCCAAGATCAAAGAAATCCCTTTGGAAGTGGTAAACATTTATTGCCCTAATTCGAATTTATAGCCTACACCTTTTACAGTAGTGATGTAGTCTTCTCCGATTTTCTCACGCACTTTTCTGATATGCACATCTACAGTTCTAGCCAATACGAACACATCTGCACCCCAGATATTCTGAAGAAGTTCATCTCTACTGAAAACTATATTAGGGTTTTTGGCCAGGAAATACAAAAGCTCGAATTCTTTCTTCGGAAGGGTGATCGTCTTTCCAGCTTTATCTATAGTATAGCTGCCTCGGTCAATTATAAGGTCTCTGATTTTGATTTGAATCTGCTCTTGTTCTTTTTTGGACTCACGTCTAAATAGTGCTGAAATTCTACTCATCAGAGCTCGTGGCTTGATAGGCTTAGTGATGTAATCATCTGCTCCCACATCAAAGGCCGCCACTTCAGAATATTCTTCCATGCGTGCCGTCAGAAAAATGATAAACGTATTCTTGAGTTCGGTGATCTGTCTGATCTGAAGGCAAGTTTCTACACCATCCTGATTAGGCATCATGATGTCCAGCAGAATCACATCGGGTAAAAATTTGGCAGCGATCTTTACCGCTTTCATTCCATCTTCCGCAGTCGCTACCTCATAGCCTTCTTTTTGGAGATTGTATTTCAGGATTTCAACAATATCAGGTTCGTCGTCAACTACCAGAACTTTGATTTTTTGCTTATCGCTCATCAGTGATTTCTTAATGTTTGGATCAAAATTAAGGAATATTTAAGGATTGAAGCCAAATAAAAGATTGCCAATGATGCTGCGCTTCAGCGAAAAGGACAAGGATATTTGGCAAATGCAGCACAATGTTACCTTTATGTTATGTGATTTAGAATTAATTATTTTTCAAACCCTTCGCCGAAATGATATCTAAATTCAATGAGCCGATGAAGAGGTTGGCCTTGATTTTTACAGGTATTTTGTTCTGATCCTTTGTTACCCAGACCTTCACTGGGAATTCTCCTCTGAAAAGTTTGTTCTTCGGCAATTGAGGTGAAAAAATATAAGTTTCTTTCTCGCCAAGGTTGGTGTCTAAGGTTTCAGTCCCCTCGTAGATTAACTTTATGTTATATATTTCTTTATCAAAGAATCCCCTGATTTCTATGGATTCTCCCTGCTTCATATCTTTCAAATCCTGTGATCTCAGGAAATAAAAGCCGCTTACCAGATCTTGCACTTGACCAGGCAAATCAAAATCCTTTGTTTGTTTCAGGTTTCTATTCTCTCTGTCAAAAAGCTTCATAGTAGCTTTCTTATTTCTTTGGTCAAAGTGGACGAACTCGTGTTTTCTGTATTTTCCCTCCTCGATATGTCTATAGGATAAAGATGGTAACATGGTTTCCCCATCGAGGTAAGTACCCCAGTTGTCATTTACCTTCCCAAAAATAGTTGCGGCCCCTTTGGTCTTGCCGTACACATCTATTTTATAGTGCGGTTTATCATTCTGATCTTGCGGCCTTTTAGCAATCTGAAGTTTAGCTTCGGCAAGATTCAACCATCCATAGGAAACCTCAAAGGATAATTCCTCTCCATAAGTAAAAGGGTGACTGCCCGCTGAATCTTGTGCAGACAGATCAGAATGGGTTAGAATAATAAGAAGTATAAGTGATCCGAGGATTCTTTTCATAAATTATAATGACAATACCTGACGAAAAGGGCAGAATTCCATAGGTATTACGAAAAAGCGTGCCGAAAGGCGATTAAAATTACGAATATAGTATCCTAAAACAATAGACAAGTCCACCTTGGTAATGGTCTGTTGTTTATTTACTTTCACTTATCAATTGATTTTACAAATACAAAACGCATGAGTAACAACGCCGAAAAACTAAAAGCCTTGCAGCTTACTATAGATAAGTTGGAGAAAACTTACGGAAAGGGCACCGTAATGAAGCTTAGTGACAATAAAGTAGTAGATATCCCAGCTATATCTACAGGCTCTTTGGGGTTGGATATTGCTTTAGGTATAGGAGGCATACCTCGTGGCCGAGTAATTGAAATATATGGGCCTGAGTCTTCTGGTAAAACTACGTTGACTTTACATTGTATTGCTGAGGCTCAAAAGGCTGGTGGCTTAGCGGCTTTCATTGATGCAGAGCATGCTTTTGATAAGAGCTATGCCGAAAAGCTGGGGATTGACACAGAGAATCTTCTGATCTCTCAGCCAGATAATGGGGAGCAGGCACTTGAGATCGCTGAGCATTTGATCCGATCTGGAGCAATTGATATTATTGTAATTGATTCCGTAGCTGCATTGGTACCTAAAGGTGAACTGGAAGGCGAAATGGGCGACAGCAAAATGGGCTTACAGGCCAGGTTGATGTCTCAGGCTTTGCGAAAGCTAACAGGAGCGATCAACAAGACAGGATGTTCCTGTATTTTCATTAACCAGCTTCGTGAGAAGATCGGTGTAATGTTCGGTAATCCTGAGACCACCACTGGTGGTAATGCACTGAAATTCTATGCCTCGGTTAGATTAGATATCCGCAGAATT
This sequence comes from Algoriphagus aurantiacus, assembly GCF_035156405.1. NCBI lineage: Bacteria > Pseudomonadati > Bacteroidota > Cytophagia > Cytophagales > Cyclobacteriaceae > Algoriphagus > Algoriphagus aurantiacus. Next base: position 24,924 of record NZ_JAXRUT010000026.1, read on the forward strand.
GGTCAGATTAAAGAAAGTGCTGACAATATCCTTGGTAACAGAACGAAGGTGAAAGTTGTGAAAAATAAAGTAGCTCCTCCATTCAAAGTTGTAGAATTTGACATCATGTATGGGCAAGGTATTTCCAAGGTGGGAGAAATCATTGACCTTGGTGTTGAGTTGGATATCATCAAAAAGGCTGGTTCTTGGTTCTCCTATAATGGCGAGAAACTTGGTCAGGGCCGTGAATCTGTAAAAACCCTTCTATTGGATAATCCTGAATTGATGGAAGAACTTGAGGTGAAGATCAAAACAGCTTCCGGGTTATCATCAAAAGGAGCAGCTAAAGTTGTGGAGCAAGAATAAGCTTTTTCGATTTTCACAATTCTGCATAAAAAAAGAAGTTGCTAAAATTGAGCAACTTCTTTTTTTGTTTTGGGCTATTTTTAGGGATATGAAAGGTCGGATTATTAGGTGGTTCTGATGGCTTCCACAGGATCCATTCGCGCTGCAAGTGTAGCAGGTACGATCCCGGAAACTACTCCAATGATGGTGGAGACTCCGAGCCCAAGCATAATGTTACTGAAGGAAAGTATGATTTCCAAACTACCCAACTTGATAAAGGTTAGGAAAAAGACAATGACGATCCCTGCAATACCACCGATCAAACTCAAGCAGACTGATTCGAAAAGAAATTGGAATAATATAAAGTAGTTTTTTGCTCCCAAAGACTTTTGGATGCCAATGATATTAGTTCTTTCTCGTACTGATACGAACATAATATTTGCAATACCGAATCCTCCAACCAGAATCGAAAAGCCTCCGATTACCCATCCTGCCACAGAGATCACATCGAAAATCGATCCAATGGCATTCTGAATAAACTCAGTTTTGTTCAATGCGAAATTGTCCTTATCTCTTGGCCGTAAGCCTCTTTTAGCGCGCAGTAGTCCAGTCATTTCATTTTCCAAGGCCACTAGACCAATGTCCTCTTCCATACCTTGAACAGCTATGGTTGGCTCCATTCCATTTTTACCTGTATAATACATTTTGCTAAATGCTCCATAAGGTATCAGACATGCTTCATCCTTCGAAGGTGCATCAAATAGTCCTTCACCCTCTTCTTTAAACACACCGATAACGGTGAATTTCATTCCTTTGATTTTTATAGGCTTTCCAATTACTTCTTGCTCTGGATACAGTGTATTGGCTATTTCTTTTCCAATGATGGCAAAGTTTCTAGAGGCATTGATCTCTGACTGAGTGAAATATCTTCCTTCTTCTATTGAAAGTTCATATACATCCTGATACGAGTAAACAGCACCAGTAAGGGCCATTCCCTGATAGGCATTACTTCCTGCTTTTACAGTAGTGGTAGCTGAGGCTGAAATAGTGACTGCTTCTGCAGATGTAAGTCTCTGCTGTAAAAATTCATATTCAGGAACAGTTCCCGGAGGTCTGCGGAAATATTCCCACCAAGGAGTATTTGGGCCACCGTCGAATGGGAATCTATCTACTCGCATCACATTGGTGCCTAAAAAGGAAAAGGAAGATTTAATGTTGCTCTCCAGTGAATCGACTAATGTGAAAACTGCAATGATGGCGAAAATACCAATCGTAACCCCTAATAGGGACAATATGGTTCGGGTGAGATTAGTTTTTAATGCTGAAATCGCAAAGCGAAAACTTTCCCATGTAAGTTTGAAAAAGAGCATGTGTTTATAGTTGGTTAAAACAATTTGTTAAGTTAGCTGAAATTGCCTGATATTGTTAGTATCTTTGCATTTTTTAGAGTTATTCTAAATCACTCATGCTAATCACTCAAGACATCTAAAACTTATCTATGAAATTATCGGATTTCAAATTTGACGTTCCAAAGAAACTAATCTCTCTTTATCCTGCAGCAAATCGGGATGAATCCAGATTGATGGTACTCCATCGGGATACAGGTAAAATTGAACACAGAGTTTTTAAAGATATTACCGAATACTTCGGTGAGGGTGATGTCTTTGTTACCAATGACACAAAAGTATTTCCTGCAAGACTATACGGAAATAAAGAAAAAACCGGAGCAGAGATTGAAGTTTTTCTTTTGAGAGAACTGAACGCAGAATTGAAACTTTGGGACGTTCTGGTAGATCCAGCACGTAAAATCAGAGTAGGTAACAAGCTGTATTTCGGGGATTCTGATCTAGTCGCTGAAGTAATTGATAATACTACTTCTAGAGGTCGTACCATTCGTTTCTTGTTTGATGGGACTGAAGAAGAATTCCATAAGACCATCGATACGCTCGGTGAAACGCCGCTTTTGAAAGAATTTATCGAAAGAAAGGTAGAAGCAGAAGATAAAGAGAGATACCAAACTGTATTCGCTAAGAACGTAGGAGCTGTAGCAGCGCCTACTGCTGGACTGCACTTTACTCCACATTTGCTAAAAAGGCTAGAGCTTCAGGGTGTTGATGTGACTCCTATTACACTTCATGTTGGCTTGGGTACTTTCCGCCAGGTAGATGTGGAAGACCTGACCAAGCATAAAATGGATTCTGAGAACTACAGCATTCCTGATGGGACAGTAAAATTGGTGAATAGATCACTGGATGCCAAGAAGCGCGTGGTGGCAGTAGGAACTACTTCTTTGAAGACTATTGAATCATCAGTAACTGCAAATGGTCGATTGAAAGCAAGTGCCGGCTGGACGGATAAGTTTATCATTCCTCCTTACGAATTTAAGATTGCAAATTCATTGATTACAAATTTCCACCTACCAGAATCTACATTGCTGATGACAGCAGCGGCTTTTGGAGGGTATGATTTGGTGATGAAAGCATACAAAGAAGCCATCAAAGAGAAATATCGATTCTTCTCATACGGAGACGCGATGTTGATCCTTTAATACTGAAAGCTCCAAAATGGAGCTTTTTTTATTTTCACACAGATATAACTTTGCAGTAAAACCTGAGGAGATTTGAATTCTTACTTTTGCGAAAAATAAGTATGATTAAAAAAGCTGCAATCCTGGTAGCAGGTGGAAGAGGTACGAGAATGGGTGGGACGATTGCTAAGCAATATTTGCCTGTTGCTGGCCAACCCGTACTGATGCGCACACTTTCTGTTTTTTATCGGGTGGATCCATCCACCGATTTAATCCTAGTATTGCCTGAGAATGATTTTTTATACTGGAAGGAACTGTGCGAGGAATATAAATTCACTATTCCTCATCGTGTGATAGGAGGTGGTAATTCCAGGTTCCAATCAGTAAGAAATGGGTTGAATGCACTTAATTCTGAGACTAAGCTGGTTGCGATACATGATGGTGTGAGACCATTTGTAGCGGAGACGGTTATTTCAGAAAGTTTTGAAGTAGCCGAGCGAAATGGAAGTGCCATAGCTGTGATTGCTTTGAAAGATTCTATTAGAAAACTTAGGGATGACGGAAAGTCATTTTATGAGGAGCGACAGTATTTCCGATTGGTACAGACTCCCCAGACTTTCCAAGTGGATAAAATCAAGAAAGCTTTTGCCGTGACCGAACTTCAGCAGTTTACCGATGATGCAACTGTCTATGAAAATCAGGGTTGGCAAGTTACTTTGATTTCGGGGAATCCGGAAAATATAAAGATTACTTCTCCTGAAGACATGAGTTATGCAGAATTCATTGCAGCTAAGCAATTAACAGATCGGTAAGATTTCTAGATTAGATTTTACCGACTTTTTAGTAAGGTTCACCGACTATTTGGAGGAGTTGACCTTTTACTTATTTCAGAATGCTATCCAGCTGTGTACTTTCGATCATCAATAAAACAAAAAAGTGATGAGACAAAAATATAGAAACAATAATGATGGAGGTGTAATCTTCGGATTCATAATCATTGCGGTAGGTGTCCTGATTTTACTTAGGAAGCTGGATGTTTTTTATCCTGATTGGTTGCTTTCATGGCCAATGATATTAATTGCCATAGGGGTGATTACCCTTGTCAAGCATGAGTTCAAAAGCTTTTTTGGAGTAATAATGCTTGGTCTTGGTACGTACTTTCTACTGGAACGGGAATTTAATTTTGATTTTGGATTGCAGCGCTTCATATTTCCAGTAGCCCTGATATTGGTGGGGATTTATCTAATTACCCAAAAGCGGAAGGAGCAGCAGGTTCTTAATGATATTCAGGAAAAAATTCGAGCGAAATCTAATCCTTCACCCAGCCCATCCATTTCTTCCGAAGAATACAACAAAGGAGAAAAGACTTCATTCTCTAACGAATCTACAGGGGCAAAATCCTACGCAGGTATGTCAGGAGTTTCTGGTACTAGCTACTCTGACAGTGTTTCCATAGATTCTATTATGAGTGGAATCAATAAGCGAATGCTGACTAAGAATTTCCAAGGCGGAAAACTGACCGCTGCTTTTGGTGGAATTGATCTAGATCTTTCCCAGTCAGATTTTTCTGGGATTGTGACGCTCCAAGTTGATGTGATATTTGGTGGGATCAAATTAGTAGTGCCTCCTCATTGGGATGTGCGTGTGGAAGTAACCAATATTGCTGCAGGAGTAGAAGACAAACGAGTATATCGCCAGTCTGAGGTAGATCCGGATAAAGTGTTGGTCATAAGGGGGACAGTCTTTTTTGGTGGCTTGGAAATCAAATCATATTAACGAAATTCCTTTCTTTAAATCACCGAAATTTTGTTTTCGAAAGCATTTTCAAACCCTACTAAGAGTATTTGGATAGTACAAGGAGCCGGAGTAATCTGGTTCCTTGGTACGTTTGGATTGCTCATGTTTTATGGAATTGAACAATCTACGGCTATTGTAGATTCCCTGGTTTTTGCCTTACTTTTCTCTCTGGGGATAAATATGCTGGATCGGGTTTTCGGCTTTTATATTCCCAAAGGAAGTAATAACTGGTTGCTCTTAGGATTGCCCCTCTTGTTTAGTCTCGTTGCAATTTTAGGTCATCAATTCTTACTTAAGTGGGTGTATTCTGATAATCAAACGTATCTGGTTTTTCTCAAATCTCACTTTTATCTTCGCTGGGCTATTTTGGGTTTAGCGGAGGTTCTAGTGGCTTTGATCGCAATCGTTGTGTCAAAGCTAGAGCAGCAGGGTGAAGCTCAGAAAAGAGAGGCGATGATGAATGAACTTTCTAGGGAAGCAGAATTAACACAGCTGCGTCAACAGCTTCAGCCTCACTTTTTGTTTAATAGCCTCAATTCGATCAGTGCGCTGACGGTATCACAGCCTCAGAAAGCAAGGGAGATGGTGCTTCAGCTTTCGGATTTTCTACGTGGTACGATCCGAAAGGATCACCAGCAGTGGGTGAGTCTAGACGAGGAATTAGGTTACCTGAAGATGTATCTCGATATCGAGCGTGTACGCTTCGGACATAGGTTAGAGGTGGTATTTGAAATGACTGATGAGGTTGCGAAGATGCGCCTGCCCCAATTGTTGATACAACCTCTCCTCGAAAATGCAATCAAGCACGGACTTTATGGTATCACTGAAGATGTAAGGATAACGCTTCAAGCTTTCAAGGAACAAAATTATTTGATGCTGAAAATTGAGAATCCATTCGATCCTGAGATGGCTGCGCCAAAAGGCACCGGTTTCGGATTGAGCTCGGTTGACCGCAGGTTATTCTTGCTTTTTGGCAGAAAGGACTTGCTGGAGTCTAAATCAACAGCCTCACTTTTTACCGTAATTTTAAAAATCCCCCAACAGAAATGATCAAGACTTTAATCATCGATGACGAGCCATTGGCTGCGAGTATTGTCCAGGAATTTTTAGCAAATTTCCCTCAATTTGAACTCGTTGCTGTATGTCAGAATGGATTTCAGGGACTTAAAGCCATACAAGAGCATGAGCCCGATTTAATATTTCTGGATGTGCAAATGCCTAAAATCACAGGTTTCGAAATGTTGGAATTACTTGATTCACCTCCTGCGGTAATCTTTACTACGGCCTTTGATCAATATGCTTTGAAAGCTTTTGATGCGATGGCCATAGACTATTTACTCAAACCGTTTTCCCAGGATAGATTTTCTCAGGCCATAGAAAAGTTTCTTGCTCAGCAAGGTGTCGATGAAGTATCCAATCAGAAACTGAATGAATTGGCAGAGAAGCGAAATAGGTTAGTCGTACGTGTCAAGAATGAGATCAAAATCATTCCTACGCATGAAGTAAGTTTTTTTGAAGCTGAAGATGATTACATAGCCATATATACAACTTCTGGCAAATACCTTAAGAAAATGACGATGAAGTCACTTGAGGAAGCGCTTGACTCGGCCAAGTTTGTTCGAGTGCATAGATCCTATATGATCAACTTGAACGAGATCACCAAAATAGAACCATATGAGAGAGATAATTACTTGGTCATACTACGTGGTGGCCAAAAAGTACCTGTGAGCAAGACGGGCTATTCCAGGCTTAGGCAGGTGCTTGGATTGTAGAAAGTGAAAGTAAACAGTTATCAGTCCAAGTATTCAGTTTGAATAGATGGTATTTGGCGCAAGTCTCATGGCTTGTGCCACGGCTTGATGCAGTCTTCGGACTGCTATGGTTTTTAACTTTTCATATACTCGGCTTCGCTAATTCAGCCATTGAGTTTTAAGCAGCTATTATTATAACATAAGGTTGAGATCACTTAAAGGCAGTCTGAAGACTGCTATATTTTGGGTCCAAGCCTGAAGACTTGGACTAGAGGGGTCTCTTTTTATTTTTAATAGTGTAAATCTAGTTTATTGGTTGCCAAATAGTAGGCTTCGGTTCTTTGCCATTATGCCTAGATAGCGCTGTCAATATAAAGCTATTAACAGTGTAATCTGAAGAATTAATAAAGTCTATAATGTAGCCTGTTGTCATTTTTGTTAGTGATACGAGGTCAATTTTCCATGTCTCATCCTCTTTATAGAAATGGTAAGAAATGGGTAGTTGTTTCCCGTCGCGTATCATTATTCCTTGAGCAAAACTCCCTTGTAATTTAACATCATCTATTTTTAAGTCTATTATGGATTCTTTGCCGAAAAAGTCATTTTCAGTGGCATATTTTAAAAATGCGTTTGAGTCCATTTTTATTGTTTCCTCTATGGGGAAAAAATGTCTAATAAATAGAACAGTGAACTTATCGAAATAGGGTAAATTATCGACAATAACACTGTCGGACTTAATGGCATGATGAATAATAATATCGTAATATTCAAGTGTTCGTTCTGAAACCAATTCTGCAAGAGCAGTTCCTCTATTTTCTAGGATGGAACTTTTATAATTTTCAAAAGTCTCCAACACTAAACTTTTTTCATTTTGTCCAAATGCGAATTGAGTCAGAAATAAGGAGATGAATATGAGCAATGGCTTCTTCATGTTGCTATTGATAAAATCTTGTTTGACAATTATCCTGAAATTTAGGAAGTACAATATAGTTAATATTAACCATCGTAAAATTGAGGACACTTTTTTTTAGTTTTTAAAAGTTGTTAGTGTAGCGGAGAAGGTTTTGGGATAGAAGATGATTATAGTTTTACCTTTTGAAATTTCGTGAAATCCGACTTTACAATGTACCTATCGCATTTTGGTTAGCTATTGTAGGTCTTTGATTAACTAATTACACTCTCTTATTTGCCTACCAGCACTTCCCCGTCAAACTCAATTCCTTCCCATCCAGCTTGCATAAAGTTTCTGATGTTTTGATGGTCTGAACCATCTGGGTTTTCCAGCACGTCTTTTCTGTGAAAATCCCCAAATAAAACCAGCGTTTCAGAGGGGCTTAAGCCATGAGGCTTCGCGAAGTAAAAGATCTTGCAACTTGATTAGCGCAAGAGACTTCAGTCTTGTGCTTATGATAATGCAGTCTTCAGACTGCTATGTTTTGAAATTGAGATAGGAAGTCAGGAGACTTCATTACTGTAGATCCAAGTCTGAAGAACCAGACTTAGCTATGCAGGATTTCCAGAAAAATTGATTGATGTGCTTTTGATTGAATAGGCTACTAATTGGATATAGTGCAGTCGGGAGACTGCAGCGAGTTAAGTCCAAGTCTGAAGACTTGAACTAAAATTGTAAAATCAGCCTAAAAAGGAAAAGCCCTGAGTGATCAGGGCTTCCAATTAATATTCGTCTTCGTTGAAAAAGAAGTCATCTTTGGTCGGGTAATCAGGCCAAATCTCTTCGATGGTCTCATAAGGTTCGCCATCATCTTCTAATTCTTGTAGATTTTCTACTACTTCCATTGGCGCGCCGGATCGGATGGCATAATCAATTAATTCATCCTTGGTGGCTGGCCAGGGTGCATCCTCTAAATAGGAAGCTAATTCGAGTGTCCAGTACATAGTGTTTATTTTAAAGGAGTTCCGGAGTTTAAGGGTTGCAAAATTATTCTTTTTTTGAAATAATTAGTAGTATGCTGATTATTTAAAAGCAAGTTGTTTCAAAATATAATTTTTGACATCAACTTTCCTCTTCACCGCAAATAATTTTTTCTTCATCATTATATCAAAATCAGCTGACTGTACGCGGAAATTCTCCGTATTGTTTTGTGCCGCTTCCAGCTCAGTTTGATCTCTACGCAATAAATCTTTTAGCAAAGCAGTCTTAATTTGAATTTGCTCTGCCTCAGGTTTTTCATCAAAGTCAGGGTACTTTCCATGAACCAGCTTTTCAAGAAAAGCTTTCTCAAATACGATATCAGAGAAGAATTGGAAAGATCTTACGATCAAATTCGCTTCTCTGGGTTTACGTGGAGGTAGTTTTCTCCATTCTTCCTGAATCACTTTGGCTCTTCCTACGAGTTCGTAAGAGGTAGGTTTTGCTGCAAGACCTTTAATCTCTTCGGTTAAAGTCTCCACCTTCCGCATTAGTTCCCGAGGGTTCATCTGAGGTCCGGTTTGAAGCGTTCTTTTATATCTGGAGAAAATTCGGTTATTCAATTTCGAAAATTCGTCCCAAAGCGGCTGTCTCTTTTCCGCAGGCACTTTCCCAGCTTCCTTCCACTGTCGTTGGATTTTCTTTGAGATATCAAAGGCAATTTTAGCATCAGGGAAATCATGCGCTTCTCTCGCCTGCACTACCAATGCTTCGTACACTTTGATGTTTTCCTCTGCCTGAAGAGCAAGTCCCTCGAAGAAATGTCTTCTATTCTCGAAGAAATGCTGCACAATAGCATTGAAGCTATTTTCTACTTCTTCTTGAAGTTCCTTTTCTACAGGACCGGTTTTGATCCAGCGAAGTTTTAGTTCTTTATAAAACTCAGTGGTTTCCTTCCAGTCGGTATCGTCCTTTCTTTCTTCGGCTTCTAGAATTAAAGCTTTTTTAACCTCAAGATTTTTGGTGCGGTTTACCTGGATAATGTCGTTCAGGTAGTCTTCTTGTTGGCTTAGTTCATTGATAAGTGGTTCGAAATCTCCCAAGGCATCAGATTGCATAAGAGACTCTCTGAGGTGAATAAGTTTCATTAGGAAAGAACCCTTATTCTGGTTTTCCTGAATGTCACTTTTGAGTTTGGCTACTTTTTCTTTGAGTTGTTCGAATCGATCCTCAAAATACTTAATCGTAGAAGCCTCATCTTCTTTTACTTCACCGATAACCCGATCTTCCTGTCCCAAAAATCCCCTCAAATAAACTTTGTCGTTTTTGATATATCCATACGGATGCTCCATTGTTCTACAGTAGGTTAGGTGGCGGTTTTCGAATTTCCGCAAATTAATTAATTCAAAAGCACTTATCCTAAGAAAGAGGTTTTTTTGCCATCTTTGATTCTTAAGTGCAATTTCTAAAGTAAAAATATAACGCATGAGCGCAGAAAAAATCATCTTTTCCATGGCAGGAGTATCAAAAATTTATCCGCCACAGAAAAAAGTACTCAAAGATATTTATCTCTCATTTTTTTATGGAGCCAAAATAGGGGTTCTCGGGTTGAATGGTTCAGGTAAATCCTCCTTATTGAAGATTATTGCAGGAATGGACAAGGAGTTCCAGGGCGAAGTGGTTTGGTCTCCGGGCTATACAGTAGGTATGCTGGAGCAAGAGCCTAAGCTTGACCCAACCAAAACAGTAAAAGAAGTGGTAGAAGAGGCAGTTTCTGAAACGGTCGCTCTGCTGAAGGAATTCGAGGAGATAAACGAAAAATTCATGGATCCGGCCCTAATGGAAGATCCTGATGCCATGGATAGGCTGATCGAGAAGCAAGGAGAGGTGCAGGAGAAGCTTGATGCGGCGAACGCTTGGGAACTTGATGTCATGTTGGATAAAGCCATGGATGCGCTTAGACTTCCTCCTAGTGACTCTAATGTTGCCAATCTTTCAGGTGGAGAAAAGAGGAGAGTGGCACTTTGCCGTTTGCTATTGCAAGAACCAGATGTGCTATTACTCGATGAGCCTACCAACCATCTGGATGCGGAATCCGTGCATTGGCTGGAGCAACACTTGAAAAATTATAAAGGAACCGTAATTGCGGTAACTCACGATAGATATTTCTTGGATAACGTGGCAGGTTGGATTCTTGAGCTTGATCGTGGTGAAGGAATTCCATGGAAAGGAAATTATTCCTCTTGGCTGGATCAGAAGCAAAACCGATTGAAGCAAGAAGAGAAGACAGAATCCAAACGTCAGAAAACACTTGAACGAGAATTGGAGTGGATTAGAATGACTCCAAAAGCCCGTCAAGCGAAGGGTAAAGCTCGTTTGAGTGCGTATGATAGACTAGTGGGAGAGGAGTCTAAAGAAAGAGAAGCGAAACTCGAACTATTTATCCCTCCTGGGCCTCGTTTGGGAGCGAAAGTGATCGAAGTAAATGGTGTTTCTAAAGCTTTTGGAGACAAGCTGCTTTTTGAAAATCTGACTTTTGCCTTGCCTCAAGGCGGGATTGTCGGCGTGATCGGGCCGAATGGTGCAGGTAAATCCACACTATTCAAGCTAATTACTGGGCAAGAAAAACCAGACACAGGAAATTTCGAAGTAGGAGAGACAGTACAATTGGCTTATGTGGATCAAGGTCATGATTCATTAGATCCAAATAAGACAGTTTATCAGACGATCTCCGAAGGGAATGAACTGATGATGCTTGGCAATAAGGAAGTAAACGCAAGGGCTTATGTGAGTAAGTTTAATTTCGGTGGGGGTGATCAGGAGAAGAAGGTCGGCGTGCTTTCCGGTGGAGAGCGCAACAGAGTTCATCTGGCATTGACGCTGAAAGAAGGCGGAAACCTGTTGCTCCTCGATGAGCCTACCAATGACTTGGATGTGAACACACTTCGTGCACTGGAAGAAGCTTTGGAAAACTTTGGAGGCTGTGCCGTGGTCATCTCCCACGACAGATGGTTCCTGGATAGAATCTGTACGCATATTCTGGCGTTTGAAGGAGATTCTCAAGTGGTGTGGTTTGAGGGTAACTTTTCCGACTACGAAGAAAATAAGAAAAAGCGCCTAGGAGATGTGGAGCCGAAGAGGATTCGGTATAAGAACCTTAAATAAAGGCTGAAAGCTGAATTCAAAAAGTGAAAATGTAAATCTCCGGAGTTGGAAAGACTGAAAGAGGTTTTATAATTTTTAACAAAACCTCTTTCAGTCTTGATAATCAGGATTGGAGGAGGCTTTTGTTTTTTATAGATTTAGTTCAATGAGACGATTTTTATTACTTATTGCTTCAAGTTTATTCCTGATTGTTTCAGCATGCAATCAGGAGATTAACGAAATCCAGGATGTTGATGTCCAAGAAATACTTGTAGATATAAAGAGCCCCAGGTCTTTAAAAATGTCGCAACTATTTGATACCTGCTATATCATTCCTTTGGATAATAGAGAGTTAATAGGAACCGTGGATGGGGTGGATTTTGATGAAGATCAACTTCTGATTTTGGATAGCAGGAAGATGCATAAAGCTTACTTGTACAATTGGGAGGGTGACTTTATCAAGTTTCTTGCGAATGAAGGAGGAGGGCCTGGTGAATTTATGTGGCCAAAAGATGCACAGTTGATTAATGACGAACAGGTAGTGATTTACAGTTCGGGAACACATAAGTTACTTTTTGTCGATCAAAAATCCGATAATACCAAAGACGTTTTCCTTGATTCAATTACCAGTTTGTCTGATTTTAAGTTCTTTGACAGTAAATATTATTTCCTACGGGCGAATGCATCTGGTAAGAATGAGTCATTGTTGATAGCTGATGAAGGACTTCAGGATTTCAAAGAGATAATAATTCCTGAAAAATTTCTTTCCAAGGATAAAGCATTTCAATATAGAACTACAAAGAGTCGGTTTATTTATCCCAATTTCTCAGAAAACGGTTTTTATTTTTCTGATGTGGTTTNTGAAAAATTTCTTTCCAAGGATAAAGCATTTCAATATAGAACTACAAAGAGTCGGTTTATTTATCCCAATTTCTCAGAAAACGGTTTTTATTTTTCTGATGTGGTTTCTCCTTATTTTTTGGAATATAGACATGACAGTTTGTACATGGCATACCTTATTAAATTTTCTGATCGGGAAGTAAGTTATGACGATATCGAAGAAGCAACAGAGAGATCTTTATACACTATAGCTTCAAGGGAGAATCTATTTTATTTTAGTAACGATCTTTTTGAGGCTGGTGATTTTATCTTTTTGTATATAGGGGAAGGAGCTACCGTGCGCACAGCTGTCTATGACAAGAAATCAGGAAAATGCATTTATGCAAATGAGATTGAAGATGATCTCACCGGGCTTTTTACAGGAAATGCTTTAGCTGGGAATTCCCAGTCGGGCTATTATGTGAGAGCTATCCCGGCAGAATGGCTAAAAGAAACGCTAGAAAATTCAGCAGAAGAGAATCCGTACCTTGATTTATTGCGGAATGCTGATATTAAGAGAGATGATAATCCTGTGCTGTTAATCTATCGATTCAAGGATGATATTGGTTTAGAGTAAGATTGAAGTTTAGATTTTACCATGGAAAGAGGTTTATTTCAGTTTTCTATAGGATTCGAGGAATAATTAATACTTAAGTTTTTATCTTTTAGCACTTGAAATTTTTAAATAATTAATCATTCTAGAGGTTTATGAAGAAATCAAACGATCTGGATTTTGACAGGATCAGTAAATACTATCATCAAGCTGACAAAGCAGGTTTCTTCCAAGATATTTCCTCCAAGCTTTGGAATGACCTAGGCTTGGATGAGGTTTTTTTCAAAATCGATCATACCATCACCAAATATGGGCAGCAATACCTGTATTCTTCGCTTCGATTGGTGAAACAGGGATCTTTAGTAGATAAAAATTTGGAATTAACAATTCAGGCATTTGAGCAAAACCCTAAGTTTGAATCATTTTTGATGAGTAAGCTAGATGGATTGGCCAAGAATGATTCTTATTTTTTGTGTAATGTTTTTCAAAGAGAGACACCTAAAAATCCATGGTTTATTCTTGTGTTTTATTTCCTTTCAGCTCTTTCATTTATTGGAGTAGTAGCTTCTTTTGTCACGCAAGCGATGATTTTTCCTGCGATCCTGGTGATCACCTGTAATTTTATTATCCACTATTGGAGCAAACTGAATGTGTCTTTGGAATCAGGCACATTTGGGCAGCTGGGTGAATTGTTAGCCACGTCGCAAAGCATTATAGAAGAGTCGAAAAGACAAGAAATTTTCTTGCCCAAACAACCCAAAATCGAAAAGACAGGGTCACTCATTTTTAAGGCATCCGTGCTTAAACCAAGAATGAAAGGGTTTGGTGAATTGGCGGAATTGGCGGGCTATATAACGGAATTGATCAAAGCTGCATTCCTGATCGAAACCCTTCTTTATTATTCTATTCTCAAAGAAATAGGAGAGAAGAGAAGTGTAATTGAAAAGAACTTTGAATGCATCGCTTATCTTGATTTTGCACTATCCATTTCGAAACTTAGGAGGTCAGATCCATCGATCACTTTGCCTACAGAGAGTGATTCACTGCAAATAGATGGCAAAGGAATATTTCATCCCTTGCTTTCAGATGCTATCCGAAATTCAATTCTGATTGATCAAAATGGTGTTTTGATCACGGGTGCAAATATGTCAGGGAAGAGTACTTTTCTAAGAATTATAGGAGTGAATTGCCTATTGGCTCAAACTATTAATTCTGTTTTTGCTGAGGGAATGAGAATTCCAAAGCTGCGAATATATTCTTCAATCCAGACTTTTGATGAGTTGGAAAGTGACAAAAGTTATTTCTACAGTGAGGCGGAGACTATGAAAGAAATGCTTGCTGTCGATAAGGAGCAAGGTTTTAACTTGCTCTTGATAGACGAGATTTTCAAGGGGACGAATAGCCGGGAGCGGCTGGTGATTTCCTCAGAAGTTCTCCAGACACTAGCCAAAGGAAATTCTATAGTGATAGCCACGACCCATGATTTGGAGCTGGTAGATGGGCTACCTGATTTTATGTTTTTCTATTTTACCGGAGAGGATGTGTCTGGCAAATATCAATATGATTTTCAGCTCAAAACTGGAGTGTTACAGAGCACCAATGCTGTTTTTGTGCTGCGAGATATGGGGTATCCAAAAGAGATTTGGGGTAAAATTGCTGATAAATTATACAAGTAGTAATTCAGAAAAGAGCGAGGATGAGTTGGTTCGCCAAGTTGATGCGATTTTAAAAATCGTTTGAAACTACATAGGTTCCCAGATTGTAAAGCCTGTGAGCCAGCACATCAAATTGAATGAAGCTTCATTTCTTCTTCAGCTTGATCACCGTGATTTCCGGCCAAATACCCACCCGGCCCGGAAAGGCCAAAAATCCAAATCCTCGATTGACATGTAAGAATCGGCCTAGTTCTTCGTACAGTCCAGCCCATTTCGGGTAGCGAACGGAGGCGGGGCTCCACTTGATAAATCCGGGGATTTCTATCCCAAACTGCATTCCATGCGTATGGCCGCTCAAGGTGAGATGGATAAATTGGGAGAAATTTTTTACCTGTTCATCAAAGTGAGACGGGTCGTGGCTCATCAATATTTTAAAGCTTTGATCGCTGAGGTTTTCTGCCGCTTTCTTTAGGTTTCCATATTGTCCAAATCCCTTTCCCCAATTCTCTACTCCGATCAGGTCTATGCTAGCTCCATCTTTTTGAAGCTTCACGTTTTCATTGCGTAATAGCCTAAAGCCCAATTCTTCCTGGATTTCACAAAGGTGCTGCAAATTGGCTTCTTTTGCCTCTTTGCTCGGCCATGCCATATAATCCCCGTAGTCATGATTGCCTAAGATGGAGTATTTCCCCATTCGGGCTTTTAACTTTTTGAAGCTTTCAATCCAAGGCTCCATTTCTTTCGCCTGGTTGTTCACCAAATCCCCCGTAAATAGGATCACATCGGATGCTTGTTGGTTGATCAGATCAATACCATACTCCAGTTTCTTTTTATTGTCAAAACTTCCGGAGTGGATGTCTGAAATCTGGGTGATAGTAAATCCGTCAAATTCCTCCGGTAGGTCATCGAATTCCAGCGTATGATTGACGACACGGTAGCGGTATTTTCCTACTAACACTCCATGCAATATTCCCAAAAAAGGAATTGCGGATAGCAATAAGGCTGTTTGGCTGACAAATTTTCTTCGATCCGGCAGAAAATCGCCTTCCTGATTTCCTGCAACAGAATAAAATATCCCTGTAAGAAAACGCAAGATATCTTCTCCAAACATAAAGCCCAGGACGATGAGCTTTGGAATCAGCGACAACACCAATAGGGAAATCATTCTTCCAAAATTCAGACTGAGAATACCCCGGCTGAAGGTCAGAAAACCATAGGCTACAAAGAGATAAACGAAAACACAAAAGACCCAATATCCGATCTTAATCCAGCTTTGTTCGGGAAATACCGTTTTGAAAGCTTGATAGGAATACCAGTCGATAAGGAAGACGAAGATTAGGAGGAGAAGAATGCGGATCACTAACGAACGATGTTTTTACTATAGCGGAATCTCGAAAAGATAGATACCTATTAATTAGGAATGAAAACAAGATTAAACCTAGTACGCAGTAAATATCTGAATGGGCGAAATCCATGCAAGTATTTATTTACCAAAGGTGATGATAGAGATGTATTCCTAGATTTTGGGTTTAGGATTTTAAATCCTGCACAGCAGTTTGTATCAATTGGTATTTATGAGCATACAATTCCACCTGGTGCTTTTTGCATAAAGCTCATTCCAAAATTCAGAATTTAGTAAATTCGCCTCCAAATCCTATTTCTTTTTTAGAGTGTAAATCTACTTTCATTTCTCTTTTTCGTTTCTTTGCACCTGAAATATTTGGCAGTCAGCCTAACAGACCTATGAGACAGTTACTCCTCAGACCCGGAGCGGAAGAATTATCCTATGAAATTCGTGGAATCGTCAAGAAAGCACGTCAGGTAGAAGCGTTAGGCTATGCCATGACCTGGGAAAATATTGGCGATCCTATCCAAAAAAGCAATCAAGTGCCAGAATGGATGAAAGAGATCATTTCAGATCTGCTGAAGGAGGATAAAACCTACGGATATGCCGACTCTAAAGGTGTGTTGGAAACTCGTAAGTTTCTCGCTGATCTTAATAATGAAAGAGGTGGTGCACAGATTACCGCAGAAGATGTTTTGTTCTTTAATGGACTTGGTGATGCTATCGCTAAGTTATATCAGTTTTTGATCCCTACAGCTAGGATTATTGGTCCTTCTCCAGCATATAGCACTCACAGTTCAGCTGAAGCAGCACATGCGAATGCTGCTCCGATTACTTACAAACTTGATCCGGATAATCAATGGCTTCCTGATATGGAGGACTTGTATTTGAAAGTCCGATATAACCCATCGATTGTAGGAATCTTGATTATTAATCCTGATAACCCGACTGGGATGGTGTATCCAAAAGAGGTTTTGGAGGCTTTTGTGAAGATTGCTGATGAATTCAGTCTCCTTTTGATCACAGATGAGATTTATCAGAATATTACTTATAATGGAATTACAGCAGTTCCATTGGCAGAAATTATCGGAGATAGACCTGCGATTTCGTTGAAGGGTATTTCTAAGGAATTCCCTTGGCCGGGCTCACGATGCGGCTGGATGGAATTCTACAATAGAGAATCCTCCAAGGAGTTTTCAAAGCTTTGCCAGACGCTGGAAAATGCCAAAATGATCGAAGTTTGCTCTACTATTTTGCCACAGCTAGCGATACCTAAAATCATGAAGCATCCCGCTTACTTCAAGTATAGGCAAGAAGCAAATGCTCAGATCGGAAAGCGGAGCGACTGGATGCTGGAGATATTGGGAGATATTCCTGGAATCAAGTTTAATCCCACTCAAGGAGCTTTTTATAATACCATTGTATTTGACGAAGGCGTATTGAAGGAAGATCAGTTTCTGCCTATTGAAGATGAAAAGTTGCAAAGCTTGCTGGATTCTTGGCTAGAGGAAAAAGATATGCCTTTGGACAAGCGCTTTGTCTATAATTTATTGGCAGCAGAACAGATTTGTGTGGTGCCTATTTCCTCCTTCTGCTCGGATTTGAGAGGTTTCCGCGTGACGCTTTTGGAGGAAAATGAGGAAGTGTTTAAGAATACATTTAGAAGACTTGGAAGGGCGATTTCAACGTATTTGAAGTCGGAAGTAGAAGTTTAGTGTTCAGTCGCAGTATTCAGGTAATCGGCGCAAGTCTTCGGACTTGTGCCTACATCAATGCAGTCTTCAGACTGCCATTTGTGTCTAAGAGAATAGAAGTCTGAAGACTTCATTATAATAGGTCCAAGTCATGAGACTTGAACCAAATTGTTTGCCGTTGTGACTGCAAACTGCTCACTGCGACTACCTACTAATTATCATGTCCCCTCACTTTGATCTTTGCATCAGGGACAATAATTTCTTCTCCTAGAGGCTCTTTAGTAAAAGTTGACAAGTCAGGCTGACCGGCATTTACCCAGGCGGTAAACCAAAAATCAGCAATCATCTTAATGGATTTCTTCATTTGACGTTCAATTTGACTGTCTAGGGCAAGAGCATAGGCTTCGGTGAATTCCCGTGAGTAAACGCGAACGGTTAAGTTGTTTCTCTCTTCGTAGCTATATTTTTGATCAGGAGAGAAGCTTTTCGTTAGGTCCTTTTCTATAGATAATACGCTATCCACTTGGGCATGAGCTTCGGCTACAGCTTCCCAAAGCGCCAGCTGGGGCTTTTCAATATATTCTGCCTGGCCTACCCATAATGGATAGTCTTTTGCCTGAAGCTCGGGAACGCGACTTTCCCAGAAACCATGAATTCCGACTTGATCGGTCAACTGTCCATTATAATTTACCGTGGTGTGAAGCGGCACGTTTAGATCGCCTATGTAATGACCCAAGTCCGCAGAAAGTCTTAAAATGGCTTCTGAATTTTTTGTTTCAAAAGCTTTCGTCAGGTTTAAAAATGTAAAATATGCTGACCAAGGTCCGATTCCATTGGCTCTTAAGCTATCCTCAGAGAATTTTTCCACTGCCTCATTCCAATATTTGGGCAAAATATGAAGGGCTGAATCTCCATAATAGTCCAGATCGATAAAATGTTTTTCAGCTTCGCCTTCGACCGCATATCTTCTTCGATCAGGGTTTACCGCATTTTCAGTAATGTATTGGATTTGAGGTTTATAAAAACCAATCATTTCCTCAGGAAGAGAAAATACTGCGAGCCTATTTATCAAAGAATGTGCATAAAAACCCCAGGCGATTGGTGTTGCGGAAATTAAAAAAATCCAAAATATCCAGATCAGAAAAATTCTCATAGCTAAAAATAATCAAAATCTTTGTCAGGTAAATGCAGGGATAAAAGGTATATTTGCATCTACAAGGGGTATTTATCCAAATTATTGAATTTGAAAATAGTCTGCCACAAGAGGAATGTTTTAATTTCCTTTGGCGGAATTGATAAATTCTAATAACTTTGCACTCCGATTCGGAATAGGGACACGTAAAGAATTTTATTTAATATTAAGATATGGCAAATCACAAATCAGCTCTGAAGAGAATTCGTGCTAACGAAGCTAAGCGTTTGAGAAACAGATATCAGGCTAAAACAACAAGAACTTTCATCAAAAGATTGAAAGCAACTACTGATAAAGTGGAGGCTTCTGAGCTTTACAAAAAAGTATCTTCTATGTTGGACAAGTTGGCTAAGAAGAATGTGATTCACAAGAACAACGCAAGCAACAAAAAATCAAGATTGGCCAAGTTCGTTTCCGCACTAGGTTAATTACACAAGATTTTATTTCTCTAAAACCCTGCTTGACAGGGTTTTTTTTGTGCTCTTAAGTAATTAAATTCATAGATCATTTTTTAATTGACCACTATGGATAATACTTACTCCTCTATCAAAATCTCCCAGCTCGCAGAAGAAGATCGCCCACGTGAAAAGCTTCTGCTCAAAGGTAGATCGGCATTAACCGATGCCGAACTCATCGCTATTTTGATTGGTTCCGGGACGCCCTCAGTGAGTGCAGTCGACCTTTCGAAACATATTCTCGCAGATGTTAATTACGATTTGCGAGCATTGGCAAAGCTTTCAATTCAGGATTTGAAGAAATTCAAGGGCATAGGTGAGGCTAAGGCCATTTCTATTATTGCTGCGATGGAATTGGGGAGAAGGAGGAAGGATTCTGAGCCGGTGACAAAGCCAAGGATTACCAGCTCTCAGGATATTTACAACTTAATGAGGCCAGAATTGCTCGATGAGCAGATCGAGTATTTTTACTTGATTTTGCTAAATAGAGGTAATCAGGTTATGAAAAAGCATCTGATTTCGCAAGGTGGCACAGCCGGAACAATTGTTGATATGAAGGTCGTTTTTAAAATTGCTTTAGAGCATCTTGCTCAGTCGATTATACTCGTTCATAACCATCCCAGTGGCAATACAAGTCCATCAGATCAGGACAAGAGACTCACCCAGCGATTGGTCAAAATTGGACGGGAGTTGGATTTGCCTGTGCTTGACCATGTGATTTTTACAGATGTTGGCTACTTTAGCTTCGCCGATGACGGCATACTTTGATTATGAAAAACAATACGATTATACTTCTGATTATCTCCGTTGTGGTTTTTGCTGCGATAGTTTATACCTTGACGGGATCTGAAAGTCCTGAAGATTACATTGAAAGGATTGAAGCTGAGCGTGAAAGACAATTTAAATTCATCCGCTTCAATTTTGAGTCGCCCTTGACAGATGAGCAGAAGCTGTCATTTACGAAATTGAATTTTTACCCAATAGATCCAGCCTACAAGGTGAAGGCTAGGCTATTGCCGATAGAAGCTAGGAAGGTGAGAGAGGTTCCTCTCACGGACGGGACAAAGGAGAAATACATTGAGCATTCTTGGGCCGAATTTGAGCTGAATGGAAAGACAGAGAAACTATTGCTACTCCAAGCGATGAATGAACCTGATAAGCGAAATTTCTTTTTGGCATTTGCAGACGAAACCAGTGCTGTTGATACTTATGGCGGTGGCAGATATATCAATGCGCGTCAAGATGGAGAAAACAGTATTACTATCGATTTTAACTTAGCTTATAATCCATATTGTGCCTACAATCCTGATTATGGCTGTCCTCTTCCTCCAAGGGAAAATTTACTGGAAATTCCAATTCCCGTTGGTGAGAAAAATTACGGGAAATAGCCTTTCCGCCTAGTTCAAATCTCTTAAATTTGTGCTCATTATTAAATAAAATGGGGTTTTCGAACCCCTTTTGTTTATCACGCAGATCAATTTTGATTTGCCGTATCTAGAATTACACATGAAAATCTCAATTAATAGATTAAAGAAATACATACCGCATATAGAATCAGCTGAAGAAATCGGAGCGTTATTGACTCAGTCCGGTTTAGAAGTGGAGGGAATAGAAGAATTTGTTTCTGTAAAGGGTGGACTTGAAGGAATAGTGATTGGTGAGGTGTTGACTTGTGAGAAGCACCCGAATGCTGATAAATTGAGCATTACGACTGTAGATATTGGAACTGGGATTTCTCCTATAGTTTGCGGAGCACCAAATGTAGCCAAAGGCCAAAAGGTGTTGGTCGCTACTGTCGGAGCCATGCTTTACCCATCCGAAGGTGATTCATTCCAGATCAAAAAAGCAAAAATCAGAGGTGAAGTTTCAGAAGGAATGATTTGCGCTGAGGATGAGTTAGGTCTCGGTTCTAGTCATGCAGGGATTATGGTGTTGGACACTGACTTACCAAATGGTACTCCAGCTTCTGAATTCATCGAAGTAAGTCAAGATCAGGTTTTGGAAATTGGTTTGACGCCAAACCGAGCTGATGCGGCTTCACATTTAGGAGTTGCCCGTGATTTGAAAGCACTTTTGGGTAGAGATTTAGCGATTGATATAGCTCCTGAATTAGAAGTGGAGGCTTCTGGCCCTACTATTCAGGTCGAGGTAGAAAATACTGCCGATTGTCCACGTTATGCAGGTGTGGTGATTACCGGTTTGAAGGTTGGGCCTTCTCCCGTTTGGCTTCAGAATTTCTTGAAAGCACTGGACTTGGAGCCTATCAATAATGTGGTGGACATTACCAATTTTATTTTGCATGATCTTGGTCAGCCACTTCATGCATTTGACGCGGCGAAGATTTCCGAAGGGAAAATCATTGTTGGTAAACTTCCAAAGGATACGACGTTTGTGACTTTGGATGCTAAAGAACGCAAGCTTTCCGGTGAAGAGCTCATGATCAAAGACGCAAAAAGAGGACTATGTATCGCCGGTGTTTTTGGTGGCGTGGATTCAGGTGTTTCTGATGGGACCACAACTATTTTCTTGGAATCAGCTTATTTTTCTCCAGATATAATCAGAAAGGGCAGTCAATTTCATGGCTTGAAGACAGATGCTTCATTCCGATTCGAAAGAGGAACCGATCCGAATATGCCTGTTTATGCACTAAAAATGGCTGTTAGGCTTTTACAAGAAATTGCTGGAGGAAAAGTAAGTTCTGAGCTGATTGATATTTACCCTGAGCCAGTTGATGATTTTGTAATCGAGGTGAATTATGGTCACATCAACCGGTTGATAGGAAAGAAAATTGAGCCTTTGCAAGTGAAATCGATTTTGGAAAGCCTGGAGATTAAAGTTGAAAATGAGAATGAAGATGGTTTTACAGCCATTGCGAAACCATATAGAGTAGATGTGACACGTGAAGCGGATATCATCGAGGAGATTTTGAGGATTTATGGTTTTCACAATGTGGAGCTTTCCGAGAATCTTCAAACGGATTACCTCGCTGAGCATCCTGTAAAAGACCTGAATAAGGTGCAGTATCGTTTGACAGAGATTTTGACAGGCCAAGGCTACTATGAGATGATCACAAATAGTTTAACGAAGTCAACATACGCTGAAAAATCAGGCTTCCTGAATCCAAAAGAAAGCGTTGTTATCTACAACAAACTAAGCGAGGATCTTGACGTGATGCGTCAGAGTTTGCTTTACTCCGGCTTGGAAGTACTGGCTAGGAATATCAATAGACGTCAGACTGATTTGAAATACATCGAGTTTGGCACCGTTTATCATAAGTCAGAGAATGGATATGTGGAGAGCAGAAAACTTTCACTTTTCCTTACAGGTAAGAAAACAGCCGAAAGCTGGCTGGAACCGACCAAAGGGTTTGCGTTTGCAGATTTGTACTCAACGGTGGAGGGAATCCTAGAAAAGCTTAATGTGCAGCATGGCGATCTTTCGATGGTGGAAACTGCTCCTTATGCTTATGGCTTGAAGATCATGCTCGGTCAAAAGGAATTGGCGACAATAGGTTTGCTTGATGATAAGATTTTGAAGCAAGCAGAAGTACGACAAGAAGTGTGGTATGCTGAGTTGAATTGGGATTTGCTTTGCAAAAAGGCTTCCGGTTTGAAGAAGTTTGAGGAACTCTCAAAATTCCCTGAAGTGCGCAGAGATCTTTCCTTAGTGATAGACAAAAAAGTAAGTTATGATCAGGTGAAATCTGTTGCTACTAAGTTTGGAGGCAAATTATTAAAAAGAATTGGAGTTTTTGATGTGTACCAAGGAGACAAAATTGATGCAGGTAAAAAGGCCTATGCATTAAGTTTTCACCTACAAGATCAGGAAAATACATTGACTGATAAGGTAATTGATAAAACTATGAGTAAATTGATTCAAGCCTTTGAAAAAGAGGTTGGTGCTTTGATAAGAACATAAAAATGATTCAAGAGGAACTGCAAAAATTAGAGAAACTAGCGCTACAGGCTAGTAGTAAATTGCTTGATATAAGCAAGGAAAATCAACAATTGAAACAAAAATTATCTGAAGTAAGTATTGCTTTGAATAAAAAAGAGCAGGAAATCGAACATTTTAAAAATAAAATTAAAATTAGTAACATTGTAGACAACCAACCGGTGAATCCGGAACAGTCAACTGAAATGAGTGACCTAATCAATAATTATATACAAGAAATCGATCACTTAATCACCTACTTATCTGAATGATATGGAGACACTTGCCATCAGATTAAAAATAGGGGATAGAGAATATCCTATGCGCGTGAAGATCGAGGACGAGTCCAAAATCCGTCATGCTGGCAAGCTGATTAATGAAAAATTAAGAAAGTATAAAGAGGAGTACGGACTGGACGACAACCAGGATTTGCTGGCGATGGTAGCCTTTGATTGCATGGTGGAATCGTTAGAAACCAGCCAAGTTAACACGGAAGATTCCGAGCATATTAAATCCAGTATTTCTCATATCAATGCCTTGCTAACTAAGGCTTTGTAATTATTTATAACACAAAAATCAGGAGATTTTCAGATTCCCCAAGGTTTAATTTATATCCAAAATACCTATGGGAGACATACTATATATTGTCCTCGCAGCCCTGATTGGGACTGGTGCAGGAGCGGCCATTGCTGGCGCATTAATAAAAAATAAAAATTCTAAACTAGAGGAAGAAACTCGTGACAGAGTGAAATCCATGCTTCGCGAAGCCGAGATCAATGCAGAAGCGATTAAGAAAGACCGGATTCTAGAGGCGAAAGAAAAGTACCTCAAACTGAAGTCTGAGTTTGATGAGGAGATGAGTAATAAGAAAAATATTATCATCACCAATGAGAATAAAGTCAAACAGAGAGAGCAGCAAGTTTCCAAGGAATTGGAACAGGTGAAGAGAAAAGAAGCTGAATTAGACAGTAAATCAGAGAATCTTAATGCTCAATTACATTCTTTGAAAGTTAAGAAAGACGAGCTTGACAAAGTGACCAATCAGCGTATTGCTGATCTGGAAAAAATCGCTAACCTTACGCGGGAAGAAGCACGTGATCAATTGGTAACCATGCTTACAGAGGAAGCCAATTCTAGAGCATCTTCCCAGATCAAAGACATTCTCGACGAGGCTAAACTTACTGCTACCAAGCAGGCGAAGAAGATCGTCTTGGATACTATTCAGCGAACTGCCACTGAGCATGCAGTAGAAAACTGTGTGTCGGTATTCAATATTGAAAGTGACGACATCAAAGGTAAAATTATCGGTAGAGAAGGTAGAAACATCAGGGCCTTAGAAGCAGCAACTGGTGTTGAAATCGTGGTAGATGATACGCCTGAGGCAATCATTATTTCTGGTTTTGATCCAGTGAGAAGGGAAGTAGCTAGACTATCCCTTCATAGATTAGTGCAGGATGGACGAATCCACCCCGCTCGGATCGAAGAAGTAGTAGCTAAGACGGAAAAGAATATAGAAGAAGAAATCGTCGAAATCGGGGAGAGAACTTGTATAGATCTTGGTATTCATGGACTTCACCCAGAGCTGATCAGAATGGTGGGACGTATGAGATATAGATCTTCATATGGCCAAAACCTACTTCAACACTCTAGAGAAGTGGCTAAGCTTTGTGCTACTATGGCTGCTGAAATGGGCCTTAATGCGAAGATGGCTAAACGTGCAGGTTTACTTCACGATATCGGAAAAGTATGGCATGAGGAGCAGGAGCTTCCACACGCAGTATTGGGTATGGAATTGGCTAAGCGATACAAGGAGCATCCAGAGATTTGCAACGCAATCGGAGCTCACCACGATGAAATCGAGATGACTTCCATGATCTCACCAATTGTACAGGCATCAGATGCGATTTCAGGAGCAAGACCGGGTGCAAGACGTGAAGTGATGGATAGTTATATCAAGAGACTGAAAGACCTTGAGGAGCTTGCTTTGAGCTTTGACGGGGTTAATAAATGCTTTGCAATGCAGGCGGGACGCGAGCTTCGCGTTTTGGTAGATGCGGATAATGTTGATGACACTACGGCAGGTAAGCTATCTTTTGATATTTCCCAAAAAATCGAAAAGGAAATGCAATATCCTGGTCAGATCAAAATCACGGTAATTCGGGAAATGAGATCAGTAAACTATGCGAGGTAATTTTCAATTTGATAATTAGTTAAATGGCAGATATCTTCGGGTATCTGCCATTTTTATTTCGAGCTTATGATGCCTTTGTATAGGATGAACAGCTTTTCAAATTTGATCGTGGAACTCCGATTATTATTTGGGAAAGTTAGATTGACAGCGCTTGAGATTCAGATTCTTGAGCAAAAGTTTCCGTATTATTTTCGGCTTTCAGAAAAACACAAAGGAGAATTCAGAGAAAAGCTGCAAGTAATTCTTACAACCAAGTCGTTTATAGGCAGATCAAATTTAAGGGTGGTTACTCCAGAGATGAAAATACTCATTGGAGCGACCATTGTGATGGTGACTTTCGGCTTCAGCGATCTTCGTCTTCCTCATTTTACAAAGATATTGATCTATCCTGACACGTATTACAGTACTATTTCAAAGCAGTATCATCGTGGAGAGGTGAACCCGAGACATGGGATTATAGTGATGTCATGGAGCTGTTTTTTGAATGGACTGGAAAATGAAAAAGATGGGATAAATCTAGGTATTCATGAAGTAGCCCATGCTTTGAAGCTCGAAAACCAAATTTACTATAATGATGAATTTGAGTTTTTCAACCCTGAGGCTTTCCGCTCTTTTCAGAACGTTGCTAAAGAGGAAATAGCAAGAATTAATGCCGGGATCATTACCGTGTTTAGGTCAAACGGAGGAATAAATGACGATGAGTTTTTTGCGGTAGCTTTGGAGACGTTTTTCGAAAAGCCCCATGAATTTTTTGATTATAACCCAGAGCTGTATGGCACTCTAGTACGTCTAATGCAGCAGGATCCACGAGTTTGGATTAGGAAATGATTATGTTGTCCACCGCTTCGGTGACAGCTTCCACTAATCCTTCATAGCCTCTTAAGTCTTCTCCCCAATAAGCTCTTTCACTCAATAGTTTTTCCACAATCTCATGTGTAGAGTCAAGAGTCCAAGCTGAATTGAATTCGGCCATTAGTGTGGGATTATCATTGACGGGAGTTTCTACTCCATTATAATTTCCTTTGTAGAAAACCAAAAGCGCAGCGAATGAAAGAATTAATTTTTCAGGCCATTCTTTTTTCAACTCATGATAGGCAAGGAGAGATGGGAGTACCCGGACTTTGAATTTGGAGATGCTATTCAAAGCAATGGATTTTAGTTCATGCACGATAAATGGATTGGCAAATCGCTCTAAAACATCATTGGCAAACTGCTCCAATTCTTCCTGAGGCATATTCAGTGTAGGGATAATTTCCCCATAAATGGCCTCTTTCAGAAAAGCTCCAATTTCAGGGTTTTCCACAGCCTCTCTTACCGTTCTCAAGCCTTTGAGATAGGCGTATGGCACCATTGCCGTATGACCGCCATTGAGTATTCTTACTTTTTGCGTGCGAAAAGGCGCAAGGTTATCCACAAATTTGACATTGAGGCCAGCCTTATCCAAAGGAAACTCCTCCATTACCACGTCTGCACCTTCGATGGCCCAAAAGTGATACGGCTCGACCATTACTGCCATGTCGTCTTTGTAACCGGTTTTCTCTTGAATCTCATCAATAGATCCTTTTGGGAACCCAGGTACAATCCTGTCCACTAAGGTATTGCAGAATATATTTTGCCAATCAATCCACTCTGAAAACTCTGTGGGCAACTTCCAAAAAGAAATGTATTTCTGAATGCATTCTTTTAAAGCTTCACCATTCGCTTCTATCAATTCACAGGGAAGGAAAACCAGTCCTTTTGAAGTATCTCCTTTGAAGGTTTTGAAGCGGTGATAAAGTAAGGCGGTGAGTTTGCCTGGGAATGTCTTGGAAATGCTATCTGAATTAGAGTCTGAAGGATCAAAGACAATTCCAGCTTCTGTGGTATTGGAAACCACAAATCGTAAATCCGGATTTTCACCCAGTTTTAGATATTCTTCATACTCCTCAAAAACATTGGTGATGCCCGCTATACATGTGACAAGTGTGGATTCCTGTACCAATTCTCCCTTTTTCAGGCCTTGCTCGATCACGTGAAAAAGACAGTCCTGATCCTTCATGGGATTGTTGCCAGACTTGCTATGTACTTGTACGATGTGAATGTCTCCGTCAAATACATTGGCTTTGTTTGACTTTTCAATCATCCAATCGGTAAATCCCCGTAGGAAATTTCCATTTCCAAACTGAAGGATTTTGACTGGACGTTGCGAGGGGGCAAGCGAAGATCTGGATAGTAGTTGCATTGAGGAAAGATTTAAAAAAGCGTTAGTTTTTCCGGTGGTTGATCGACGAGTTACGTATGATCAGCTCTGGTTTTAGTATGGTTTTTTTCGGGATGTTACTTGTTTGGTCCTTTTGGCCAAGGATTTCAAAAAAGGTTTCTGCAGTAATATTGCCCATCGGGATACTTTTTTGATTTACTGTGGTTAGGGTAGGTTCTGTGAAGGAAGTAAAGGGTTCATCTCCAAAACCGACCAATTTTACATCCTGGGGAAGTTTGTAGCCATTTTCCTTCAGCACTTGCATCGCTCCCATGATGGAGTAGTCTGAAGCCGAAAAAACAGCGTCAAAGGAGATCTTCTCATCAATTACTTCTTGCATTGATGCTCTGCCATCTTCAAGTTGCAGCTTGCTGAACCGGATTAACTTTGGGTCTATAGCGATTCCGTGCTTTAACAGGGCGTCTTCATATCCTCTTTTTCGCTCCTTGTAAATATTGATGTTTTGGGAACTAGAGAAATGTACGATTCGCTTACATCCTTCATTTATCAGATGTTCAGTCGCCTGGAATGCTCCGTAATAATCATCGATCACGACTTGGCTTACATCCAACTCATTGGTTACCCTGTCAAAAAGGACCAAAGGAATACCTTTTTTAAGGATTTTCTTAAAATGATCTACGTTTTCCGTGGTCTTGCCTATAGATGCTATTACCCCGTCAACTTGTGCATTAAGCAAAGCTTCAACGGTCTGCATCTCCTTTTCATAGTCATCATAAGATTGGGTAATGACTACTTTGTAATTCAGGGAATTGGCTATTTCTTCAATACCCCGGATTACAGAGGAGAAGAAATTTCTATTGGCAGTAGGAACCACCACACCTATCAGTCTGCTTTTCCCACTTCTCAAAGCAGATGCGATATTGTTCGGTTGATAATTGAGCTCCTTAGCGACTTTTAATACTTTTTTCTTCGTGATATCAGATATCCTAGGGTTGTTGTTCAACGCCCTAGAGACTGTAGAAGCAGTTACTTGTAGCTTCTCTGCAATATCGTGAATGGTGGCTTTCCCGTTTCTCATTGACTAGTTTAGTGTTGAAGGAAAATGATTTTGGAAATTCTAAGATACTTATTCACCAGCTGGTTTGCCTATTGTAGCGAGAATTCCCCCGTCTACATAGATGATTTGGCCATTGACGAAATCACTGGCTTGGCTAGCCAAAAAGACAACAGCCCCTCCAAGATCGTCAGGATTCCCCCATCGTCCAGCAGGAGTACGGTTGACAATAAAGTCGTTGAAAGGATGTCCATCCACACGGATCGGAGCAGTTTGCTCAGTAGCAAAATATCCTGGGCCGATTCCATTCACCTGGATATTATATTTAGCCCATTCTGTAGCCAAATTTCTTGTCAGCATTTTTAATCCCCCTTTGGCAGCGGCATAAGCACTTACTGTGTTTCGACCGAGTTCACTCATCATGGAGCAGATGTTGATTATTTTCCCACTGCCTCTCTTCACCATAGTTTTGGCTACTCTCTGAGATACAATGAATGGCGATACCAAATCTATATCGACCACTTTACGAAAGGCTTCAGGATCCATTTCTAAAGCAGGGACTCGTTGGATCATTCCAGCATTATTTACCAAAATATCTATTTCACCTATTTCTTCTTCGATTTTAGTGATGGCAGCATCTACAGCTTTTGCATCACTTACATCAAACAAATATGGGCGAGCTACTATGCTTTCTGAAGCATAATCTGCAATTGCAACTTCCATTTTGGCAGGAGTATGTCCATTAATGACCAAGGTGGCACCTTGATGTGCCAGGGCTTTCGCCATAGCCATACCCAATCCATGAGTTGCTCCGGTGACTAGTGCTACTTTGCCCTTCAGTTCAAAATTTGGTTTCATCTGTTTATAATTGTTTTTCAATGGTCATATGGAATCTCGCACGGTGAATGATCATCCTTCTGTGTGTTGCCTTCGACATGCTCGATTTCATGTGTTTATAATTTGATTTTTAAGGCCACATGGAATCTAGCTTGGTTGATAATCATCCCAATGTGTGTCGCTTACGGTATGCTCGATTTCATCTGTTTATAATTGTTTTTCAATGGTCATATGGAATCTCGCACGGTGAATGATCATCCTTTTGTGTGTCTCTTGAGTCATGCCTGCCTGTCCGGTAGGCAGGCTCGATTTCATAATTATTTTAATTCGGAAGGTTTTACCATGTCCATGTCGCCATAGTTCATGTTTTCACCAGCCATTCCCCAGATAAAGGTGTAATTGGACGTTCCTGCTCCACTATGGATGGACCAAACGGGCGAGATTACTGCCTGATGATTTTTTATCCAAATATGCCTTGTTTCATCTGAAGTACCCATAAAGTGTGAAACTACGTTTTCCTCTTTAAGATCGAAATAGAAATAAGCTTCCATTCTTCGGTCGTGCACGTGTGCTGGCATGGTGTTCCATACAGAGCCAGGTTTCAGTTCCGTCATTCCCATTTGCAGTTGGCAAGTATCTACTACTGAATTGACCAAAAGTTTATAAATCGTTCTGTGATTTGAGTTTTCAAGCGAACCAAGTGTCACTACTTCAGCATCTGCCTGAGTGATTTTTCGCATAGGGTTAGTAGCGTGGGCAGGTGCCGAATTGAAATACAGGTACGTGTTACCTTTTTGAGCCGGGTGAAAGACTACTTCCTTTACACCTTTGCCAATATATAGCGCTTCTTTGTGGCCTAATTTGATGGATTCTCTATCTACATCTATTGTAGTAGAATCGCCTACATTGATAATTCCAATTTCTCGTCGATCCAGAAAGTTTTCAGCTTTCAGTTGGTCAATAGTTTCCAATTTAACGGGTTGATCCACAGGATGAATACCGCCTACAATCAACCGGTCTTCCATGGTATAGGTGCCTGTGATCTGATTTGGGACAAAGATTTCCTCCAGTAAAAATTTTTCCCGGATTTCAGTTGTAGGGTAATTTTTGAAGTCTTTAGGGTGCGATGAATAGCGCGTTTCTATTTTAATACTCATAAGGGTCTATGTAATCGTTTGCGCAATATAGTATATAAATCTAATTATTCTGATTTCAATTTTCATCAGATTTTCCAAAAAACCAAATTATTATTTGTCTATCTTATAGATTTATATCTACATATGCTTTATTTAAAAGGAATAACTTGCTAATATTTTTTTTTCAAATTATTATTTTTAATATGCAATCGATTGCTCAAATATCTTATGAATCTAGTGTATCATGCTTTTCTGACCAGATGAACTTTTGAAAGTAATTAGTTGTAAATAAGTTGATTAATGATCCAAAACCCAATAAAATCTGTACCTGTTTTTAAACGTATTTTGCCTAGTTGCGCAATAGTTTTACTTTCCTTTGCATTACCTGCTTGTCAAAGTGAGGTGGGCTCAAAAAAGGACGAGTCAGCTACTGTCATTACTATGACTGTGGAAAACCCACTTGATTTTTCACGTAAGCACTCCTTGATTCATATTGATAAAGAAAAATTGAAATCAGATGTGGCTCAGGATTACGATTCTTGGAAAGTAGTTATAAATGGGACGGAAATTCCTTCGCAATGGAATACAAAGGGGCCAGAAATGGGGTTGACTTTTGTTTTGCCGGAGATCGAAGCCCATCAGAAACTTGATATTGAAATCCGGAATGTACCAGCTTCCTCAATTTCCCCATATACAAAACTTACTCAGGCAGAGCTTTCCCATAAGTTTGGAGGGGAATTTAAAGACAGGGAGTATCTAGGCGGACATTTTGAGAATGTAGATTTACTGCATGTTCCGGCCGAGCATACAGATCACTCCTGGTTTATCCGCTACGAAGGGCCAGGATGGGAGTCTGATTTAGTCGGTTATCGTTTTTATCTGGACTGGAGAAATGGCATAGATGTATTTGGAAAGAAAGTAAACACTCCGGTATTACAGAATGTGGGTCAGGATGGTTTTGATTCTTATCATGAGCCAGCTGACTGGGGCATGGATGTGTTGAAAGTAGGGAAGACATTGGGGCTGGGGAGTATAGCCACTTGGGAAGATGGAAAAGCCAGGCGAGTGGATGTGACTGACAGTTTGTATGCAGAAATAATAAGCAATGGACCAGTTTATTCCGCTGTCTTTACCAAATATTCCGGCTGGGACTTACCAGATGTTAAAACAGATATTTTGTCTACTATTTCCATCCACTCAGGTACCCGTCTATCCCGAATGGATCTAGAATCAACCCATGCGATAGCCAATTTCGCAACCGGTCTTATTAAGGACAATAAAGCTGAGGTTTTGAAGAGTGATGGGGATCTTGCATATAGCTATCTGGCTACGTATGGTCCACAAAGTCTGGCAGAAGACAAGTTGGGAATAGCGGTAATTTACCCTACAGGTCAATTGACTCAAGCGACTGAAGATGAACTTTCCCACGTATTGGTCTTTGATGGCAGTTCCAATAAACTGAGTTATTTTTTTTTGGCAGCTTGGGAGCAAGAGCCAGAAGGAATAACTTCTCAAGAAGAATTTAAAAAGTATTTGGATCATG
Source organism: Algoriphagus aurantiacus (assembly GCF_035156405.1). Classification (NCBI taxonomy): domain Bacteria; kingdom Pseudomonadati; phylum Bacteroidota; class Cytophagia; order Cytophagales; family Cyclobacteriaceae; genus Algoriphagus; species Algoriphagus aurantiacus. Next base: position 57,004 of record NZ_JAXRUT010000026.1, read on the forward strand.
AAATCTTAAAACTTTCTAACCCTTTGAAAATAGCTTTGAAGTAATTTTCGATACAGAATATCTACCAGTAAACCCACGATAAGCAATGCTTAAACTAATTAAATATTCATCTTTAGCTCTTGTCTCGGTCGCCATTTTATTTTCCTGCTCTGCAGGAAAATCAGAGGTAACTGAAGACACGGAAATGGAAAATGATCCAGATAAACCTTATTCAATCTGGATGGCGGATTCAGAAATTGCCCGTAATCCAGAGGGTTGGACAATTGACTTCAACGAAAAGCCAAAATGGGAATATACTCATGGACTGATCATGTCCTCAATGCAAGCAGTTTGGAAAGAAAAAGGCGAGGAGAGATTTTACGACTACACCAAGAAGTTTGCGGATTTTATGGTTGACAGCACTGGCACTATCCTGACTTATAAGAAGTCAGATTTCAACATTGACCGGGTCAACGGAGGTAAGTTCCTGATCAATCTCTACGAAGAATCAGGTGAAGAGAAATACAAACTTGCGGTAGAAGAACTGCGGGATCAGATGCGAAATCATCCCAGAAATAAAGAAGGCGGTTTTTGGCACAAGAAAGTATATCCACATCAAATGTGGCTAGATGGTATCTATATGGGTTCTCCATTTTTGGCCCAGTATGCAGCTACCTTTGATGAGTCAGCCCTTTTTGATGATGTGGCAAATCAGATTTTAGTGATGGACAAATATGGCTACAGCGAGGAAACAGGGCTTTTTCATCACGCGTGGGATGAAAGCAAGGAACAGAAATGGGCGGACCCTGAGACGGGGCTATCTACCAATTATTGGGGAAGAAGTATAGGCTGGTTTGCGATGGCTATAGTAGATGTATTGGATTACTTGCCAGAGGATCACCCCCAAAGAAATGACATTGTAGCCATAGCCCAAAAACTGGCCAAAGGTATCCAGCGCTACCAAACCCAAGAAGGGGTATGGTATCAGGTAGTGGATCAAGGGACTCGTGAGGGTAATTACCTTGAATCCTCAGCTACAGGAATGTTTACCTATTTCCTTCTGAAAGGAGCTGAAAAAGGATACTTGGATCAGCAAGATCTTAAAGCAGGCAAAAAAGCCTATGAGGGGATGCTCTCCGAATTTGTCAGGGAAGATGAAGATGGAGGGATAAGTCTTACTAATGTTTGTGGAGTTGCTGGTCTTGGTGGCAATCCTTATCGGGATGGCTCTTTTGAATATTATGTAGGAGAAGAAATACGGGTGAACGATCCGAAAGGCGTTGGGCCATTTATTTTGGCTTCGCTGGAGTACGAAAAACAGGCGAAATAATGATAAGAAAACCTATAGTCTATTTGTTGATGTTTTTTCTGAGTCTGAGCGGATTTGTTTCCGCCCAGGATTTTGATTTTATCGTGGCCAAAGACGGCTCAGGGGATTTTCTCACGGTCCAGGAAGCATTTGATGCAGTACCTGATTTTAGGAAAAATGAAACTAGAATCGGGTTGAAGCCTGGTGTTTACAAAGAGAAATTGGTACTAGCTGCCTCTAAAACCAATGTGTCTTTGATCGGTGAAAATGCTGAAAATACAGTGGTGACTCACGACGATTTTGCGCAGAAAAAAAATAAGTTCGGTGAGGAAATGGGCACCACAGGATCTACCAGTTTTTTTGTGTTTGGCGATGGTTTTTATGCAAAGAATATCACGTTTGAGAATTCAGCAGGGCCAGTGGGGCAGGCTGTAGCAGTGCGGGTGGATGGAGACAAAGTTATTTTTGAAAAATGTAGATTTCTTGGTTTTCAAGATACACTTTATCCTCATGGAGAACATAGTCGTCAGTATTATAAAGATTGCTACATCGAAGGGACAGTGGACTTTATCTTCGGATGGTCGACAGCGGTTTTTGAAAATTGTGAGATTTTCTCCAAAAAAGGAGGAGGATATGTTACGGCTGCATCTACCGAGCAAACTACAGAATACGGATTTGTATTTATCGACTGTAAACTGACAGGTGATGGAGACAATGCATCAGTTTATCTGGGAAGACCGTGGAGAGATTATGCACAGACGGTCTTTATCAATACAGAAATAGGCGCTCACATCAAGCCGGAAGGTTGGCATAACTGGAGTAAGCCAAATGCCGAAGAGACTTCCTTCTATGCGGAATATGGTTCTACAGGCGCAGGAGCACTTTCCTCGCAACGTGTTGGCTGGTCACATCAGCTTAGTAAAGAAGAAGCTGCAAAGTATTCGGTTCAGTCTGTTTTAGCTGGCGCTGATGGCTGGAACCCAACAGAAAAACTCAGCAAACAATAATTTAGAATTACCCAAAAGTGAAAAAATCAGTTTATAGTATTTGCCTTTTGTTCTTAGCTGCCATTTCTGCCTTTGCGCAGCAAAATGAAGTGTCTAACATATGGGTGGCTGATCAAGGCGATGGCATTTACATAAATCCTATTTTACATGCTGATTATTCTGACCCTGATGTGGTAAGAGTGGGAGAGGATTTTTATATGACAGCATCGAGTTTTAATGCAGTTCCTGGATTGCCGATTTTACATTCTAAGGATTTGGTGAACTGGGAATTGGTGAATTATGCGCTTGAGCAACAGGTTCCTATTGAGCACTTTGCGAAGCCTCAGCACGGAAATGGCGTTTGGGCTCCTGCCATTCGCTACCATGAAGGTGAGTATTACATCTATTGGGGAGATCCGGACTTTGGGATTTGCATGGTGAAAACCAAGGATCCGCTCGGCGAATGGGAGGCTCCGGTTTTGGTGGAAGCTGGAAAGGGATTGATAGATCCTTGTCCGCTTTGGGATGAGAATGGCAAAGCTTACTTATCGCATGCTTATGCAGGTAGCCGCGCTGGTATCAAAAGTGTTTTGGTAGTAAAGCCGATGAATTGGGAAGGAACAAAAACTACGGGAGCAGGGAAACTTGTTTTTGATGGGCATGATGCGCATCCTACTGTGGAAGGCACGAAGTTTTACAAGAGAAATGGCTATTACTATATTTTTGCACCGGCGGGTGGAGTTTCCACGGGTTGGCAGTTGATCTTGAGATCAAAAAGTCCTTATGGGCCCTATGAAGAGCATATTTCCCTAGCGCAGGGCGATACACCAATAAATGGACCTCATCAGGGAGCTTGGATAGACACTGATATGGGCGAGGATTGGTTTGTGCATTTTCAGGATGTGGAGGCATATGGTAGGATCACTCATCTACAGCCAATGAGTTGGAAAAATGACTGGCCAACCATGGGTGAAGATCCTGACGGAGATGGAACTGGGCAGCCAGTGTTGACTTATAAAAAACCGGCTGTAAAAACGAATCAACCAATAACTACACCAGTTGATTCGGATGAATTTGATGGAAATGAGATTGGATTTCAATGGCAATGGCAGGCAAATCCCGTGGCAACATGGGCATTTGCCAATCCTGCTGAGAGCAAATTGAGACTATTCACTGACCAGCTTCCAGAAGGTGCCAAAAATTTGTGGGAAGCTCCTAATTTGCTTTTGCAGAAGTTTCCATCTGAGGTATTTACCACCACCACTTCCCTAACATTTTATCCAAATCCTAAGCTTCGAAATGAGCAAGTTGGCCTGATAGTAATGGGGATGAGTTATGCCTATTTGGCACTGGAAAGTAATGATGAAGGCATTTCTCTAAACTACGTAACCTGTATTGATGCAGAGCACGGCAAAGCTGAAGTGAAACAAGAAATTGCACAATTAGAATCTAATACGATCCAGCTAAGGGTGAATGTAAGTATGGGAGGGATCTGCCAATTTTCGTACAGCGAGGATGGAGAGGAATTCACTGCAATCGGCGAGACTTTCACTGCCGTTCCGGGAAAGTGGATCGGGGCGAAAGTAGGGCTTTTTGCCATCAGAAATAGTAAAACCAATGACAGCGGATTTGCCGATGTGGATTGGTTTAGATTCGAAAAATAACACAATATGACTACCCAAAATATGAAATCGAGCCTGCCTACCGGACAGGCAGACATGACTCAAGCGTCACACACTGGGATGATTATCAACCATGCGAGATTCCATAGCCGGCCCCGACCAATCGGGGTGACCAATAAAAAAATATAAACACATGAAACTGAACCTACTGAAAGCGATGTTTTCGCTTGTAATGATAGTGTTTGCAATGCCTTCATTTGCGCAGCAAACCCTCGAAAGCATGTATGAAGGAATAGAATTCGACATGCCAAAAGTGAAAGAAACTGACTTCCCTGATTTTGAGAAAAGCATTATCGAATATGGTGCTGTTGGAAATGGGATTATCAAGAATTCGGAAGCTTTCAAAGCTGCGATTGAGGAAGTTTCCAGCAAAGGTGGAGGTAAAGTACTCGTGCCGAGAGGAGTTTGGTTGACAGGCCCGATCACCCTTTTGAGCAATGTAAATCTGCATTTGGAAGATGGTGCCTTAATCTTATTTAGCACTGATTTTGATGATTATCCGTTGATCGAAACTAGTTTCGAAGGCTTAAATACGGTTCGCTGTATTTCTCCGATCAATGCATATCAGGTACAAAATATTGCGATCACTGGGAATGGGACGATAGATGGAAATGGGGACGCTTGGAGGTTTGTAAAGAAAGGAAAGATGACCGAAGGACAATGGAAAACATTGGTGAATTCTGGTGGTGTCTTGGATGAAAAAGGACAGATATGGTTTCCTACTCAGGCTTCTCTGGATGGCTATAATGCCAGCTCTAGCTTCAATGTGCCTGACACCAAGGATAGGGCAGAAATGGAGAAAATGAAGGACTTTTTGCGTCCAGTGATGGTAAGTATTCGCGAAAGTAAGCGGGTGCTTCTGGATGGGCCAACCTTCCAAAATTCACCTGCTTGGAATATCCATCCGCTGATGAGCGAGGATGTCATCATCCGAAATCTAAATGTGCGTAATCCATGGTATTCGCAGAATGGTGACGGGCTGGATCTGGAGTCATGCAAAAATGTACTCATCTACAACAACACCTTTGATGTAGGAGATGATGCAATGTGCTTCAAGTCTGGTAAAGATAATGATGGCCGAGATCGAGGTATGCCTACCGAAAATGTGATCGTGAAAAATAACATCGTGTATCATGCTCACGGCGGATTTGTGGTGGGAAGTGAGATGTCTGGAGGCGTGAGAAATGTGCATGTTTCAGATTGTACATTTATCGGGACGGACGTTGGCTTACGATTCAAAAGCACACGCGGTAGAGGTGGTATAGTGGAGAATATCTGGATTTCAAATATTCATATGATCGATATCCCAGCAGAGGCAATTCGCTTCAATATGTTTTACAGTGGCAATTCTCCGATTTTAGAGGATGATCAAAGTGCAGATGACGAAGCAAGGGACGAAGTTTTGGTTCCAGTGAATGAAGAAACGCCCTCATTCCAAAACATCAGTATGAAGAATATTTATGTTTCAGGCTCGGGGATCGCTGGATTTTTTATGGGGCTTCCTGAGATGAAGCTGAAAAATGTTAGCTTGGAAAATTCGGTCTTGGAGGCAGAGAAGGGAATCACGGCTATCGATGCTTCAGGCTTGATACTTCGCAATGTAAAAGTACTGGGAACGAAAGATGCTTCTCTGACTATATACAACAGTGACGGAGTAAGCGTGAGTGGGTTTTCATTTGAAGAGAATGGAAAAGCTCCGGTGAGAGTCTTGGGAAGTAAAACTTCTGATCTCACTTTTGATAAAAAAGACTTTAAATCTGCTGGTGAGATTTCATATGGAAATGGAGCTTCGGAATCAGCAGTTAAACTGAAATAAGATGCGAAAATCAACTTTGCTGTTCCTCTCAATACTAATCTTTGGATTGGTTTCCTTTCAACAGCCAAAAGAGGAAATTACTTTTTTTCTAGTCGGTGATTCTACTATGGCAGATAAGCCTTACACGGGGAGCAATCCTGAAAAAGGCTGGGGACAGGTTTTTCCCTTGTATTTCAAAGAGGGAATCCGCTTTGAAAACCATGCAAAGAATGGTAGAAGCACGAAGAGTTTCCGTGGAGAGGGTCGTTGGAAAGCGGTGATGAAGCGTCTCAAGCCTGGAGATTATGTGATAATTGAGTTTGGTCATAATGATCAAAAAATCAATGCGAAAGACCGCTATGCTTATGCCGATTCAGATTATCGGGATAATCTGATCCGCTTCGTAAAGGAAGTTCGGGAAAAGGAAGGCAAGCCGGTTTTGGCTACGCCGATTTCGCGAAGAAGCTTTGATGAAAATGGAGTGCTGACAGACACACATGGAAGATATTCTGAGGTGGTTAGGGAAGTAGCTGCTGAGCTGGATGTGCCGCTTTTTGACTTGCAAAAGAAGACGATTGAGGTTTTGGAGCAGTTTGGAGTAGAGAAATCCAAGGAGCTTTTCCTTCATTATCGTCCGGGGGATTACTCCCAATTTCCGGAAGGAAGAGAAGATGATACACATCTTTCGCCTACGGGAGCTTTTAAAGTGAGTGATCTGGCAGTGGAGGAATTGAGAAGAGAGTTGCCTGAATTGGTTAAGTTTCTTAAAGATTAGTAAAAGTGAATTCACGAGTGTCCATGGTCTATAGTTTAAAGGCTAAATATTTAAGAGATACCCTATGAAAAAATTCTTTTCAATTACAATAACGCTGATAGTTCTTTCGATTCTTTTTGCATTTGTCACTAAAGGAAAAGTGTCAAAAATCTACCTCATCGGTGATTCCACCATGGCGGATTATTCTACCTATGAGGGAGAGAATTATATGAAAGACCGCTATCCACTGACGGGATGGGGTCAGGTATTACAACCTTTCATGAATAAAGAAAATTTAAACTCAATAAAGGGTTTAGTAGATGCTGACTCTGTTGTGGTAGACGATAGAGCACGTGGAGGAAGAAGTACACGGACTTTTTTCGAAGAAGGCCGTTGGTCTGCCGTCTATCGGGAGTTGAAAGCCGGTGATCTGGTGGTTATGCAGTTTGGGCACAATGATGCTGCCAAGGAAAAGACGGAGCGATACGTGACAGTGGAGGGATACAAGGAATATATTCGGCTGTTTGTCACTCAATCCCGAGAGAAAGGAGCAACTCCAATTGTGCTGACACCTGTGGCCAGGAATTACCCCTGGGAAGATGGATATTTGCAAAATGTGCACGGGGAATATCACAAAGCGGCGGTAGAAGTTGCCGAGGAACTTGGTGCTTTGATGATAGATCTGAATCAGCGCTCGATGGATTTTTTCTCGGAAAAAGGTCAGGAATATGTCACCGAAAATTACTTTATGAACTTCGGGCCAGGATTGTATGAAGCCTATCCTGAAGGGCAAAAAGACAATACACATTTCCAGCCAGCGGGCGCAAAAGCAGTGGCTGAATTGGTGCTGGAAGGGATGAGAGAGTTGGCAGAGAAAATGAACTGATAATGGGTGGTTAGATTTCATTAAGAGATAAGAGATAAGAGATAAGAGATAAGAGATAAGAGATAAGAGATAAGATACAGATTTCGGTGGCACTTTCAATGGATAATTAAAGTGAAAGGATAGGAACTATTATAATTAAATTAGTAGATGAAATTATGGGGAATAGCAATTTGAAATTAGTATGCATATTCAGTTTATTCCTGACTCTTAGCCTGCCCTCTTTCTCACAAAATGCAGCTATTGAACCTTTGGATTCCGAAAAGCTGAAGGGTAAAGTAGAACATGATATAGTCGTAGCACAGGATGGTTCTGGCCATTTCAAAACGATAGGAGAAGCACTTGATGCGATTCGGGTTTACCTTCCCAAGCCACTCACGGTTTATATCAAACCCGGAATTTATAAGGAGAAGTTGACCATTCTCGGGCCTGTGATCAATGTGACTTTTGAAGGAGAAAATCCCGAGAATACCATTATCTCCTTTGATGATTACGCTTCGAAGGACAACATGGGGACTTTTGAAACTTATACTTTGAAAGTTCTGGGGAGTTCTCTGACTTTTAAAAATCTAACCATCCAAAATACTGCGGGGTCTGTAGGACAAGCTGTGGCTCTTCATGCAGAAGGAGATCGTCTGGTATTTGAGAATTGCCGTTTTCTTGGTGATCAGGATACCATGTTTGCCTCTGGCGAAAACTCCCGTCAGCTCTACAAGAATTGTTACATCGAAGGCACGACCGATTTTATATTCGGATCAGCTACTGCACTTTTCGATAATTGTGTGATTCACTCAAAAGCTGATTCCTACATCACAGCAGCTTCTACACCTGAATGGGTGGAATATGGGTATGTGTTCAAAGATTGTAAACTCACTGCTGATGCCGGAGTGAAGAAAGTTTATCTGGGGAGACCCTGGAGGGATTTTGCCAAAACGGTTTTTATTGACACTGAAATGGGAGCCCATATTGTGCCTGAAGGCTGGCATAATTGGGGTCGGGAAAACGCAGAACAAACTGTTTTTTATGCAGAATCTGGCAGCTTTGGGTCAGGAGCTATTTCTGATTCACGTATTGACTGGTCATATCAATTAAGAAAGGAAGACTTGAAAAAGTATAGCAATGATCTGATTTTCTCCGGAAAAACGAAGGATGCGGATTATTACGGAAATCGCTGGTTTGGCTTTGAAAAAGACAGCTCATTCAATCTGGAAGATGCCTGGAAAAAGGATGTAAAGAATTTCCCTCAGATAAAGCCAGTCTATATAGGTCTTAATGATGAGGTAACTGAATTCAAAGATAGTATTTACAAGGAGCTAGGAAGACGAAAGCTGAAGGTGGATGTGTTTTCGCCGAAGGGAGTGGAATCATTGCGTCCAGCAATTGTGATGATCCATGGTGGAGGCTGGAAATCCGGAGATAAGGAACTGCAGATTCCCATGGCAATAGCTTTGGCAGAAAAGGGGTTTGTGGCAGCTGTGGTGGAGTATAGACTCTCTCCGGAAGCACAATATCCGGCAGCAATTCATGACGTGAAAGAAGCGATTCGCTGGCTGAAAGCACATGCCATGGAATTTGGGATAGATACCTCGCGAATTGCTATATCCGGCAGCTCAGCTGGTGGACAGATAGCTGCTTTGGTAGGATTGACATCTACTCAAGAATATGAGGGTGAGACAGAATTAGAAGCATCTGCTGAAGTGCAAGCCATTATCGACATGGATGGTGTTTTGGCATTTCATCATCCAGAGTCTGCCGAGGGGCAGGTTGCTTCAGAATGGCTTGGAGGCACTTATGAGCAAAAACCAGAAGTTTGGAATGCAGCATCGCCCTTGTATTTACCCTTGCCAAATATGAAACCCATACTTTTCATCAACTCCCAATACCCAAGATTTCATGCAGGGAGAGATGAGTTGGTGACCAAACTCGATGAAGAAGGCATTTATTCAGAAGTCCATACTTTTCCAGATACACCACATCCTTTTTGGCTGTATGATCCTTGGTTTGAACGAACAGTAAATACCATTGCTGAATTTTTAAATAAAGTCTTTTTATAAGGATGAAGTTTTCACAGTAACAAGTATGTTTTATCGCGTAAACGATTGCGCAATAATGATTTATCTATTCATTTCTTCAACTAATATTAGTATTTTTTCAATTGAATATTCTGCATATGTGCATAAAAAATTTGGAATATTCTGAATTTCATAAAATTTGATGGAAATGCTTGACTCATTAAATAATAATCCGTAAAATGCAATCGATTGCGCAAAAGTAATCTTACGTTGTACTTTACAGAAAATTGATTTTATGAGTTTCTTTTTACTTAAACCCCATCCGTGCATGAAAAAATCACTTGTCAAACACTAAGGTTGTGACGGATGCTCTTTATCCTGAAAAAGAGAATTGTCAACCCAAAAAGCCAATTAAATGAAACAAACTTTACTCCTATCGGAAAAGCCCCGATATCTTATCCTCTTATTATGCATGTTGTGCAGTCTGAGTTTCCAGTCTTTTGCACAAACCAGCCCAGTCACTGGAACTGTAATTGGTTCTGATGGCCTTCCCCTTCCCGGCACATATGTGACCGTAAAAGGAACTACCCGTGGTGTAGTCACCGATGTGGATGGTACTTATTCCATTCCGGCAGTTTCTTCAGAAACTTTGGTTTTCTCCTTTATCGGGATGGAAACTCAGGAAATCGAAGTGGGAAATCAATCTATTATAGATGTTACACTTGAAGAAGACATGGCGCAACTGGAAACAGTGGAGGTGGTGAGCTTCGGATATGGTACTGTGAAACGTACTGACCTGACCGGATCCGTCGCTTCCATCTCTGGTAAGGATCTTTCCAAAATACCCGTTGCAAGTGCCGCTCAGGCTATTACGGGCCGACTTCCTGGTGTAAATGTGCTTACCACAGACGGTTCTCCAGATGCGGATATCGTAATCCGCGTTCGTGGAGGTGGATCTATCACGCAGGACAATGCGCCACTTTATGTAGTGGATGGATTTATTGTAGGTAGTATCCGGGATATTCCTCCGACTGATATAGAAAGCATTTCTGTTTTGAAAGATGCGGCAGCCACAGCCATCTATGGGGCACAGGCTTCCAATGGAGTAATCGTAGTGACAACCAAAACACCTGTCGCTGGGAAAGTTTCTGTTTCGTACAACAATTTTTTCCAATATAAGACTCTTCCTAAAGACCGTAGGTACGATGTGCTAGATCCTTATGAGTACGTGATGGCAAATTATGAATATGCCAAACTGAGATCAGAAGCTGACTTGAGAAGATTTGAGCGCTTTTATGGAGTTTATGATGATCTAGAGCTTTACAAAGAAAAGCCAGGAACAGACTGGCAAGAGGAATTGTTCGGAGATCCGAAAATGTCCATGTATAATAACATTTCCCTATCAGGCGGTACAGACATGACTAAAGTGATGTTGAGTTTGACCAACAACACGGATGAAGGTTTGATGATCAATTCGGGTTACACAAGAAATGTAATCAACTTCAAACTGAATCAGAAACTTGGAGAGAGGTTGACTTTTGATGCAGGAGCACGTATCACCAACACCGTAGTGGATGGTGCCGGTACATCTGGTAGTGCACAGATTAATATTAAAGACGCAGTACAGACCAGACCTGTGAATGGTATTGCAGATGAGTTGGAGATTGATGTAAATCAACTGAACTCCGAGGATGACTTTCAATCATTTCTATTAAGCCTTGTCAGTCCTATAGAACTCGCTGAGCAAGATTGGAGAAAGCGTACAGATAACGATTATGTGTTCAATGCTGGCCTAACTTGGAATATCTTGGATGGTTTGGATTTCAAAACTACGTTTAACGGGTCCAAGACTTTCAGAGAAGAACTTAGATTTTACGGACCATTGACAGGCGAGTCATTCAATAACGGTGGTAGCTTACCACTTGGGGTGAAAACCAATAGAGAAAGCAACTCTTACAGATGGCTCAACAGTGTAAACTGGAAAGTGAATGGTCTTGGAGAAAAGCACCAGTTAGATTTCTTGTTCGGTCAAGAGATTTATTCTTCTGGAGGCACCTACTCTATGATTCGTTCTGAGGATTTCAGATTGTCAATTACACCAGAGGAGCTTTTTGCAAATATGACTTTCGGCAGAGTGGATAGATTGGAAACTAGAAATGAGACTAACTCCAATAGATCCTCGCTTTTTGGTAGAGTGAATTATCAGTTCAACAACAAATGGCTTTTAACTGGTACAGTGAGAGCAGATGCTTCCAGCAAGTTTGCTAAGGAAAACAGAGTTGGGGTATTCCCTGCAGTGGCAGTTGGATGGAAAATTTCTGAAGAGCAATTTCTACGCAACTCTACTTTCGTAGATGAACTGAAGCTACGGGTTTCTTATGGTGAGACAGGTAATGATCGTATTGATGCTACTGCAACCCAGTTTTTATTTCAAGGATCCACTAATCGTGGCCCTGGCTTTGGTAACGTAGATAATGTGTATTACACACCAAGTAGCTCAGTATTGTATAATCCAGATTTGGTATGGGAGACTACCATCAACCGAAATTTAGGATTGGATTTTTCACTTATGAAGGCAAAAATTGAAGGTAGCTTGGATTTCTATTCCAACACTACCAGTGATTTATTACTTCAATCAGCTATCCCTCCAAACACAGGTTTCAGTTCTCAGTGGGATAATATCGGTAGTACTTCCAACAAAGGTTTTGAAATGGGAATCAATGTCTATATAGTCGATAAACCTGATTTCTCTTTGTCTGTGAATTTTAACACAGGTGTGAACATTGCCAAAATCGAAGAGCTTGATGGCACAAACGATAGGTTTTTCCAGTCAAACTGGGCAAGTACTGATTTGAATAATATCAATGATTACTATCTGCAAGTGGGTGGTAAGCTAGGAGATATCTATGGCTATGTGAGCGATGGTATGTATAGTGTTGATGATTTCCAGTCCTATGACGCAGTTTCGGGTAATTATATTCTTCAAGAAGGGATCCCAAGCTCTGGAGGAGTAGTCGGAAACACCAATATCAAGCCTGGCTACATGAAGCTTAAGGATCTTAACGGAGATGGTGTAATCGATGCTAATGACCGTAGAGTTATTGGGAATGCACTTCCGAAGAATCAAGGTGGATTTGGAATTAATGCTAGATTCAAAGGCTTCGATACTCAGATTTTCTTCAATTACCAATTCGGTAATGATGTATACAACACAGGTAAAATCCAATACAATCAGTATAGAAGAACTACCTATGGTAACCTGCTAACGACAATGAGTTCGGACAATCGCTTCACTTATATCGATGTGGATGGTTCATATACAGGAACTCCAGGTGAAGTGGTGACTGATCTAGGCCAATTGGGAGAAATGAATGCTGACAAATCCATATGGTCTCACAGTAGCTTTGGGATTGCCGGGGCGGTGATATCTGATTGGGCGGTAGAAGACGGGTCATTCATCAGATTGAACAATCTTACGGTAGGATATTCTTTTCCTAACACATTGATTTCAAAAATCGGTTTGTCTCAGTTGAGAATTTATGGTACTGGAAGCAATTTGAAATTGTGGACAGATTACTCAGGGTACGACCCCGAAGTAAGCACTAGTCGCAGTAGCACGTATGCGGCCTTGACTCCGGGAGTTGACTACTCCTCATTTCCACGAAGCCGTTCTTTCACGGTGGGGTTAAATGTCACATTTTAATGGATCTGAAATATAAACCAATGAAAATCAAACATATAATATTAGCAGTTGTAGTGGGTGCGAGTTTTTCTTGCCAAGACTTTCTTGAGCCGGAATCGCTATCCACCTTCGATACAAATTACATTTATTCCAATGTGGATGATGCACGGAAAGGGGTGAATGCGGTGTATTCCCACTTTGGTCAGGATGCCTTCCGCTCTCGACTTTCCAATAATATGGCTGGAAATACGGATATAGAGCACCAAAGCGGATGGACTAGCTCTGGAGATCGATATCAGATCTGGGACCTCAATGCGTTGGAAACCAACAGAGATTTGGACATTGTCTGGACCTATGCCTATCGGGCTATCCGGGATGCCAACATTTCCATAGAAGGTCTTCGTGCCAGTGGTAAACTAGAATCTACTGATGTGGCTGAGGCAGCTACTATGAATCACTTACTCGGTGAAGCTATTACGCTCAAGGCGTATTGGTATAGCATCTTGGTGTATTACTTCGGAGATGTACCTTATGTAAATGAAGCTCCCAAAGCTGGAAATGAGTTTCTTCTTCCTAAAGAGGATCGCAACATTATTCTATCTGGAGTGATCGCAGACATGATGGAAGTAGAGGAAAAAATGCTTTGGGCAGATGCGACTCCATTTGGTATTGAGCAAGTGACCAGAGAATACACCTTAGGTATGATTGCGAGGATCGCTTTGCAGCGCGGAGGATATTATGTACAGGAGGACCTTTCCCAAGTGAGAGAAGGTGATTACCTAGACTACTATCAGATCGCTAAGACTTACACAGAAAAATTGATCCAGTTGAAAGACCGTGAGCTTCCTTCTGATTATCGTCAGGTCTTCTTGAACCAGTCCAAGTTTATTTCTCCTGTAAATGCCGATGTGCTTTTCGAAGTGCCTTTTGCACTGGGAAATGGCGATGTGGCTTGGAACATAGGAATCACAGTAGAAGGTGGACCTACCGCCGCTCACAGCTTTGGATCTGGAAATAACTACATGGCAATTCCACCGACTTACTATTTTTCCTTTGACTCATTAGATACCAGAAGAGATGTGACTTGTGCGCTGTACAAGATCAATTCAAGCTTCGAAAAGGTGTTTGTCAATGGGAGCACAAACATCGCACAGGGTAAGTGGAGTAGATCATTTTTGGAGAATCCTCCAGGCGCTTCCTCAGCCAAAGGTACAGGTATCAACTGGCCTATGATGCGATATGCAGATATCCTATTGATGTATGCAGAAGCTGAAAACGAATTGAATGGACCTACAGCAAGTGCACAGGAAGCGTTGAAAAGAGTGAGAAGAAGAGCCTTTAGTGATGAGCTATGGAGTACTCGTGTAGATGGTTATGTAACAGATGTCTCAGCAAGTAAAGACACTTTCTTTGAAGCGATTGTGGATGAGAGAGCATGGGAATTTGGTGGCGAGATGATTCGCAAATATGAGTTGATTCGTTGGGGGAATTACTCCGAGAAGATGTCCGAAACAGTTGATGGATTGAAGGAAATGGCTGATGAGGCGTTCAATGGGACTGGTGATTTGCCAGATTATATGTATTGGAAGGTGAATGAATCAGGGCAGTTTGTGCTACTTAATCCAAATACTAAAGTAGTCGCTCCGCCGGATGATACTTGGACTCAGGTTTCGTTTTTGTTGAGCCTGCATAATGAAACCCTTCAATATGAACAGTGGATCACTAAAGACTGGGCAAATTACATCAATGGACCAAATCCAGGTGTTGTTCGCTACATTTTCCCTATTCCTTCCACAGCTATCAACAATAGCCAAGGCACATTGACCAATGATGGTTATGGATTTTAATGAGGCTGTAAAAAATCTAATAGATCAACAATGAGAATTCTAAATAGAAATATAAATACATCCCTTTTAATGCTACTATTGGCTTTTTTAGCCTTGTCAGCATGTAAGGAGGAGGAAGAGATGTTTGAGCAGACTAGGTTATTCAGACCGGTGCTGAACGAGGACTTGTATTCAGAAGGCAATACGATCATCGTGGATATGGGCAAAATGAAAAGCGCGCTCTCCTACACGTTGGAAGTTAGCCGTGATACATTCAATACCATAGAATATGTGATTGAGACAGACACAGCCTATGTGGAAATTAATAAGGAGCTGATAGGAGAAGAGTTATTCTGGAATACATTGTATCAGATAAGATCTACAGCTCATGCGGTAGATCCTGTCCATGACAGTAAACCTGCGGATCTGGGAAATGTAAGAACCCAGCGTTTCCCGACTATTTTAAATAATCCAGCGGTCTTTGATGTCACCGATATAGCAGCCAGAGTTACTTGGACCAAAGCGGGGGCGACGGTCACAGGAGTAAAAGTATTTGCTGCTGATGATTTGCAATTAAGCACCCCTTTGTTCGATAAGCAGGCGGTTTCTAGTGAGGAAGAGGAAAATGCTGAGGTAATTGTAGAAGGTTTGGATGCCGAAACGGAATATCAAATCGCTATTTATAGTGAGGAAGTACTAAGAGGTTGGGTGAATTACACTACAAAAACCCCAGATATCGATCCTTCAGCTGCCGGGGTAATAGATGTGCGTGACAACGAAAGCCCAAGTGCGGTGGCAGATGCTGTGCTGGCTGCGGCTGATGGAGATCTTATTTTGGTGAAAAGAGGAATGACTTATGATTTGCCAAGGGATGCACTTGATAAATCAATCACTATTCGGGCAGCTTATGGTTTCGGGGAGCAAAAAGCAAAACTTTATACCACAGGTAACTGGGACATTGCTGAAGGTGCGCAAATTGATCATATCCGGTTTATTGATCTGGAAATCAGAGGAGCTGACTATACTGGAGATTATGTGTTCAATCCTAATACCAGTGGAGTCAATGTCAGAGAACTTCTTTTCGAAAACTGCAAAATGGGTACTTTCAGAGGAATTCTAAGGATTCGAGGTACTGTTACTTTGGAAAATTACATCATCAGAAATACACTTGTTGACAGCATAGGTGGCTATGGATTATTGACTACTGATACCAATCCGTCTGATGATGAACTGACTGCCAACGTTCAGAACATTCTATTTGAATCCTCCACTTTTAATAAAATCCAAGGTGGAATCACTTCCAGAAATAATTCAACTTCTATCACAATTGATGCCTCCACATTTGGGAATTTCATCAGTCCTGGAGGACAAATGTTCAGATATAGAGGTGGAGATGGAAATAATGATGTCACTAATGGCATTACTATCACCAATAGCATTTTTGGACATGCTTGGGATGAAGCAGAAGCTGAAAATTACGGAATTCGAGGTGTGGATGGATTGGCTAATACAAATTTCAATCTGATAAATAATTATAGTACTGGTGATTTTAGTTTTTCAAGCAATGAAATACCGGGCTTCCCTGTAGGGAATTATTCGAAAGCACAGGATGACCTATGGGTAAATCCAGCAAGCAATAACTTTAATTTCAAGGATAATGGCTTCGCAGGAAGATATGATACAGGAGATTTGCGCTGGAGAGTGACCTTGTAATTGAGGAGATATTGGGTTATTGTATTAGTAGAATAGGTGTGGTGTTACCACACCTTATTCTTTTCAACTATTCCGAATTTAAATGAAGATAATAACTAAGATTTTTCTAGGTCTATTTTTGCTTTGCAGCAATATCGCGTGCGATGATTCTCCAGAACCTGATGTTGCGGTGGATGAGGAGGAAAGTGAAGAAGTGATACCTCCATACGAGGGGTTATCTTATGCTTTTCCCGGATCGGAAGGCTTTGGCCAGTTGACAACTGGCGGACGTGGGGGCAAGGTGTATTATGTGGACAAATTAACGGATGATGGCTCTGTAGGAACTCTCCGACATGCTATCAACCAGACAGGCAAGCGTAACATTTTATTCAATACTGGCGGGACAATTCAGCTCAAATCAAAACTTCAGATCAATTTTGGAGATATCACTATTGCCGGACAAAGTGCACCCGGAGATGGGATAACGATAAGGGACTTTCCTGTGGTAATCAATGCTGACAATGTGATCATCCGATACCTAAGATTTAGGATGGGGGATGTGGGCAAACAGGAAGCTGATGCACTGGAAGCACGTTTCCGCAAAGATATTATTATAGATCATTGCTCGCTGAGCTGGTCCACGGATGAGACGGCGACCTTCTATGCAAATGAGAATACTACTTTGCAGTGGAGTATTATTTCTGAAAGTCTAAAAAACTCGGTTCATGAAAAGGGCTCTCATGGCTACGGGGGAATCTGGGGTGGTAAGCATGCTTCATTTCACCACAATCTTCTTGCTCATCACGACAGTAGAAATCCACGGCTGGGTGAAGAAGCAGGCAAAGCTTTTGCCTTGACAGATCTAGTAGATGTGCGAAATAATGTCATCTACAACTGGGGTTCAAACAGTACCTACGGTGGGGAGGCCATGAATGTAAACATCGTTAATAACTACTACAAACCTGGTCCTGCAACTCCTACTGGTTCGAAGCGTAATAGGATAGTCTCCATCGATAAGAATAAAAATGAAGGAACAGAAGTTTATGACATCTGGGGAAAATTCTTTGTGGAAGGAAATGTGGTGGAGGGGAGCATACAGACATCTCAGGACAACTGGACCTATGGTGTGGCTAATCAATTTCATGGTAGTTATGGTAGTATCCCGCAGGAAATAATAGATGGGATACGTCTTTCTTCACCGCATCCAATAGAGAATAATGTGACGACCCATTCTGCAGAGGAAGCCTTAGCATTGGTGTTGGCACATGCCGGAAGTTCTCTGGTAAGGGATGAAGTTGATTTAAGGGTTTTGGAGAATGTGAAGAATAATTCTTATTCCTTTGAAGGTTCATTGGGAAGTACCAAGGGAATAATCGATTCTCAAACAGATGTAGGAGGCTGGCCAGAGCTGGCAGTTGGAACTCCAGTTGTCGATACGGATAAAGATGGAATTCCAGATGAATGGGAATCCAAAAATAAGCTTGATCCAAACTTAGCTAGCGACGGATCTAAAATTAAGCAGGGAACTCCCTACACCTATTTGGAGATTTATCTGAATGAATTGATCAAGGATTTTCCTCTGGGTAATTGAAATTATAACACTAACTATTTGTAGATGAAATTCGAACATTTTGCACTTAATGTGGCCAATGCTTCAGCAGCCTCACTTTGGTATGAGGAACACCTAGGTTTGAAAGTGGTCAAAAAAATGACGGAGCCTCCACACATGACCTTCTTGGCTGATGATAGTGGAACCGTGATGATCGAAATCTATTCCAATCCCAAAGGTGAGACGCTTGATTTTGAGAAACTACACCCTTTGGCTGTGCACTTGGCTCTGGTATCTGAAGACCCGGATTCGGACAGAGATCGCTTAGTCGGTGCAGGTGCAAAATTGATTTCAGATGATATTTTGCCAGATAGCTCTCATCTCATTATGCTCAAAGATCCCTGGGGATTGGCACTGCAATTATGCAAGCGAGCCACACCTATGATCTAATAAATTAAAATATGATTCTGAAAAATATATTTGGATTAGGAGTACTCCTGTTGATTTCTTTTGCCTGCCACGCTCAGGTAGTTAGTGATGCAGAAAGTCAATTTCTCACCGAGAATAACGGGAAAACGCTGGCTTTTCCAGGAGCTGAGGGATTTGGGAAATTCACTACTGGAGGTCGGGGAGGCAAAGTACTGGTGGTGACTAATCTCAATGATGATGGGCCAGGTTCGCTTCGGGACATGATCCAAAAGAAAGAGCCTAGGATTATCGTTTTTGCTGTGGCTGGGAATATTAAGCTGGAATCAAGCTTAGATATAAATTATGGCAACCTCACTATAGCAGGGCAAAGTGCTCCAGGTGGTGGAATTACCCTTCAGGGTTACCCTATCAAAGTCAAGGGGGATAATGTGATCATTCGCTATCTCCGAAGCAGGCTGGGAGATGAAATGAACGTTCAAGATGATGCAATGAGCGCAATCCGGGTGAAAGATGTCATCATTGATCACTGTTCCTTGAGTTGGGCTACGGATGAGTGCGGCTCCTTTTATGACAATGAGAATTTTACCCTACAATGGACCATACTTTCAGAAAGCCTGAATAAGTCAGTTCATGAAAAAGGAGAGCATGGCTACGGGGGGATTTGGGGCGGAAAGAAAGCTTCTTTTCTATATAACCTTCTTGCAGACCATAATAGCCGCAATCCACGATTCAATGGCGCCCGATACCACAAAGAGCCTGAAAAAGAATGGGTAGATTTTAGGAATAATGTGATCTACAATTGGAAAGGCAATAGCTCCTATGCGGGCGAAGAAGGCCAACACAATATCGTCAATAATTATTACAAAGCAGGTCCTGCCACCAAGTCCAACCGCGATAGAATTGTGGAACCATACGCGCCATTTGCTAAATTCTATGTTAATGGAAACTTTGTAGAAGGATTTGAGAATGTCACTGAAAACAATAGTCTGGGTATACAAGAAGTTGATCCTGAGAAGGTGGAAGTTGCTGAAGTTTTTGACTTTGCTGGAGCAAAAACAATGACATCAAAAAATGCTTTTCACACTGTTTTGGAAAATGCTGGAGCAAACTTTACTAGAGATGCGATAGATAAGAGGATAGTAAAGGAAGTTGCCACAGGAGTGAATGAGTTTGGTGCAAATGGAATCATAGATTCACAAGTAGACGTGGGAGGATGGCCTATCCTCGATCAAGGAGCTGCAAAAGTAGATTCAGATCAAGACGGAATGCCAGATGCTTGGGAGAAGGAAAACGGTTTGGATTCAAAAAATTCAGATGATGCTAAGGGCTTTGATCTAGATGAGAAATACAGTAACGTGGAAGTCTATTTGAATAGCTTGGTCAAATAGTTTTTTTTGCAAATCGAGAAAAATCGGATCGTAGATTTTATCTTAGAGGATATCACGTGTTAGAATCTTATTTGTCAATGAATGATCTTCAAATTCCTTTTGAACAAATCAGCTCGACGCTGAAGGAAATTTTACTTAAGTACGGATTAGAAGAAGAAAGGGCACAGCGATGTGCTCTTCTTTTTGCGAAAGCTGACCTGGACGGAGTTCGCTCTCATGGAGTGAATCGCTTCTTCCTATTCCTTGACTTTATCAAAAAAGGCTTAGTTAACCCAGAGAAAGAGCCTCTTATAGTAAGTCAACTTGGGATGTTTGAGCGCTGGGATGGTCAGGAAGGCGTGGGAAATCTAAATGCAGACTTTGCCATGAATCGGGCGATTCAACTCTCGAAAGAATTTGGGATTAGCTGCGTCACCTTACAAAATACCAATCACTGGATGCGAGGAGGGAATTTCGGTTGGCAAGCAGTGGAAGCAGGATGCATCGGTATTTGCTTTACGAATACGATCCCGAATATGCCAGCCTGGGGTGGTAGTGAACCTAAAATCGGAAATAACCCGCTGGTGATAGCGATTCCTAGAGCAAAGGGACCAGTGGTCTTGGATATGGCTTTTACACAGTTCGCTTACGGTAAGCTGAGCATAGCTAAATCTAAAGGCGAGCAAATGCCCTATGATGCTGGCTTTGACGATGAAGGAAATCTGACCAAAGATCCTGAAACAGTCATCAACAACCACCTAGGATTGCCGGTTGGTTTGTGGAAAGGTTCGGGTCTAAGCATGGTTTTAGATCTGCTTGCAGTAGTTCTTTCAGGCGGAAATGCTTCTTTTGAAGTTGGGAAATCGGGTCATGAGAGTGCCGTTTCCCAGGTTTTTCTTTGCTTTGACCCATCCAAACTTGAACTCACTGACTGGATAGAAACCAAATCAGATGCTCTGATTGATGACCTAAAAAGCTCAGCGACTTTCGGTCAGAAATCAGTTAGATATCCTGGAGAAAATACATTAGTAACCCGCAATAAAAATCTTAACAATGGAGTACCTATTGCAGAGCAGCTTTGGGAGCAACTTCAAATTGAACTGAAATCATGAGGCAACTAAAAATTGGAATAGTAGGAACTGGAGCGATCACCGGCAAGCATGCAGATGCAATCAATGAAATAGAGCATGCTGAATTGGTGGCGCTTTGTAGCAGTTCGCCCGAGAGAGCAAAGTCAGCCGAGGAGAAATTTGGCATTAAAACCTATTCTGATGTCTCTGACTTTTTAACTCATCCAGATCTTGATATTGTATGCATTTGCACAGCTAGTGGGCATCACATGGATGCTGGTTTACTGGCTGCAAAAGCTGGGAAGCATTTGTTGATAGAGAAGCCAATCGAAATAAATCTGAACAGAGCTGACCAGTTGATTGAAGCCTGTGAGGAAAATGGAGTGAAGCTTGGAGTCATTTTTCAAAACCGATTTTCACCTGATTATTTAAAGCTCAAAGCAGCGGTTCAAGAAGGGAAATTCGGAAAGCTTTTGATGGGGAATGCGCATGTAAACTGGTATAGAGCTCCGGAATATTACAGCAATAGTCCATGGAAAGGAACGCTGGAAGGGGATGGAGGCGGAGCATTTATGAATCAAGGCATTCACACGTTTGACTTATTGCTGGATGTCATGGGTGATGTGAAGTCAGTTTTTGCAAAAGTAAAGACCGCACTTCATCCTATAGAAGGAGAGGATTTGGGTGCCGCGATCGTGACCTTTGAGAATAAAGCTTTGGGAAATATAACTGCTTCTACTGCTTTGTACCCAGGTTTACCAGAGCGTTTAGAGATTTTCGGGAAGTGCGGTAGTGCTGTTTTAGAAGCTGGAAAAATCATTCAATGGAGCATTCAGGGAGAAGAAAGCGAGCCGATTATCGCAGACACCAATGCTGGTTCAGGTGCTGCTGATCCCATGGCAATCGGACACGCTTTGCATAAAGCCCAGTGGGAACATTATTTGAATGCCATTGATAAAAATGAACCGGTGTTGGTAGAAGGGCAAATGGCTCGAAAATCAGTCGAACTGATCCGAGCCATTTATAGATCCTCAGAACTTGAGAAAGAAGTAGAACTCCCGTTTTTTGATCATGCTTAAAGTGAAACTCCTCTTTTCCAAGGGATAAAGTCATCTTGGCCGAGTATCATAGCTTTAGATTTCTCTTCTCCACTAGCAATCTTGATTACTTTCTCCAAAATTTCTTCCCCCATCTCCTGAATGTTTTTCTCTCCTGAGATCACAAAACCAGTATTCACATCGATGATGTCTGGCATACGTTCAGCTAGCTTGTGATTGGAGGAAACTTTGATCACAGGTGTCACTGGGTTACCGGTAGGAGTGCCGAGTCCAGTAGTGAAAAGAATCATATTTGCTCCTGCTCCAGCCATTGCAGTGGTGCTTTCTACGTCATTTCCAGGAGTACATAGCAAATTTAAACCTGGGGTTTTTACATATTCACCATAGTCCAGCACGTCTGTTACTGGCGAAGTGCCACCTTTTTTGGCTGCACCGGAAGACTTCATTGCGTCCGTAATCAGTCCGTCTTTTATATTTCCTGGGCTAGGATTCATATCAAAGCCGGAACCTGCTGCCTCTGCTGCGCCAGCATAAGCTCGCATCAAAGAAGAGAAGCGCTCAGCTTTATCATCAGAAACGCAGCGATTGATAAGTTCTTGTTCCACACCGCAAAGCTCAGGAAATTCCGACAAAATTGCCGTTCCACCCAATGCTACTACCAAATCAGCAGCATAGCCTACAGCTGGATTTGCTGAGATTCCAGAGAACCCATCAGAACCACCGCATTCAAGACCTACGACTAATTTGCTCAAAGGAGCAGGTTGACGTGTTTGGGTATTGGCTTCGGCCATTCCTATAAACGTTTCTTTGATAGCTCGGGTGAGCAATTGCTGCTCGGTTCCTTCTACTTGTTGCTCCAGAATGATCAATTTCTTCTTGAAGTCAGGGTTGATTAGTCGCAATTTCTCTTCCATAAAGGAAGACTGTGCATTCTGACAACCTAAACTCAAAATCGTCGCTCCGGCTACATTTGCATTGTTAATATAGCCGGCGATCAGCGCACAAAGCGCCTGTGAATCCGTTCTCGTGCCACCACAGCCCACTTGATGATTTAGGAATTTGATTCCATCTATATTTTCAAAAAGTCGCTCTTCCGGTTTTTCAACGACTGTTTCTACAGAAACCGTGTCGAAAGAAGTGGTTTGACCTGACTTATACAGGCTTGCCATTTCTCTTACCATTTTCTTGAATGGGTTTGGTTTACCAAAACCAAGCTCTTCTAGGAAGGCATCTTTGATAATATCCACGTTTCTATTTTCGCAGAAAACCATTGGGATTACCAACCAATAATTCCCCGTTCCCACCTGTCCATCAGGTCGGTGAAAACCCATAAAAGTTTTGTCTCTGAATTTACTGATATCTGGTGAGTCCCATTGGTAATCACCGGATTTTTTTCCAAAATCTTCAGCTTCATGAGTTACATTTTCCGTGCTTAGAACCCCTCCGGAAGGGATGGTTGAAAGAGCTTTACCTACAATTCCCCCATACATAAACACCTGATCTCCTTTGTTCAACTCATTAATTGCGAACTTGTGTTTTGCAGGAATGTAGTCTTTGATGGTGATTTTTAAGCCCTTATGTTCAAGGATTTCGCCTGCCGCTAGGTCCTGCAAAGCGACCAAAACATTGTCCTTAGGATGAATTTGTAATGTTTTATGGTTCATTGGAATTATTCATTATATTGCGCAATCGATTGCACAAGGTAAGTAATTGTTATGCAATAAAGAAAATCGTTGCTAAATATTAAAACAATTGCAGAGGAGTGCCGAAATCGAATTGTGCTTTTAACAAAAATGGGGACCTACAATGCTTGGATATTCTTCGAAAACATGTGAATTTCTGTTCTTAAGTTAGAAGTATCATTTATCTTTCTGACTAAATCGATTCCGTAAATCGACCTGACATATCAGCTTAGAAAGACTTATAATTGTGTTGTATGTTTTATGTTCAATAAACCCATGAGAATCAAAAAACTTCAAATCCTTTCTTATTGTGTAGTGCTTACGCTCTTTTTTTCGTGTCAGGCTGTCGGAGATAAGCGAGTTATTAAGCTTGGCCACGGACTTGGCATCACTCACCCAGTACACGAAGCAATGCTTTTTTTGGCAGAAAAAGTAGAAGAGAAATCCGGCGGAAAAATGGTCGTGAAAATATATCCAAATCAACAGTTGGGAAGTGAGCGTGAACTGGTAGAACTTCTTCAGATTGGCAGTTTGGGAATGACCAAAGTATCTTCAGCTGCCTTGGAAGGATTTGCCCCTACCATGCAGGTATTTGGGATGCCTTACTTATTCAGAGATGATACCCATCAACTTGCAGTTTTGCAGGGTGAGATAGGTAAAAAGCTTTTGCTTGATCCTCAGAAGTATCTTTTACGAGGTCTTTGCTACTATGATTCTGGGAAAAGAAGCTTTTACACCAAAAATAAACCAATAGAAACTCCAGCGGATCTTGCAGGGTTGAAGATCCGAGTGATGGAAAGTAATACTGCCTCCAATATGGTGAAAAGTTTAGGAGGTTCTCCGACGCCGGTTTCCTATGGAGAACTTTACACGGCATTGCAGCAAGGTATAGTAGATGGCGCTGAGAATAATGCGCCGAGTCTTTATACATCCAAGCATTACGAAGTCTGTAAGTTCTATAGCATAGATGAACATACTGCTTTGCCAGATGTGATGATTGTAAGTACTAAAGTGTGGGAAAGTCTAAATGCGCAGGAGCAACAATGGCTTCAAGAAGCGGCTGATGAATCTGCTACATACGAATATAAAATCTGGGCAGAAGCTACCGAAGAATCTTTAAGCGAATTGAAAAAGGCTGGTGTGACTATCAGCTATCCAGATAAGGAGCCATTCCGGGAAGCTGTTGAATCAATGTATACTGATCTCAAAGTACAACAGCCTGAAATCTATAAAATCGTAGAGGAAATTCGCGCTGTAAAATAATTTTTAACCCAAAGTATCAACCCTATGTTTTCACCCCAAACCAAGATAAACCTGGATAAGTGGATTGCCCATTTTCTGGTCGTTTTGATGGCACTTATGGTGCTCAATGTGACCTGGCAGGTGGTTTCACGTTATGTTTTTCAAAGTCCAAGTTCATTCACTGATGAATTATCACGTTACATGCTGATCTGGGTAGGAATGCTTGGCGCTGCTTATGTCGCAGGCAAAAATGAGCATTTAGCGATCGATATTCTCCTAACTAAACTGGAGGAAAAAGCACAGGATAAATTAATGATTTTGATCAACTGCTGTATTTTGGTCTTCGCCCTTGTAGTTATGGTCATAGGTGGTTCAAACCTAGTTTACCTGACTTTTATCTTAGAACAAAGATCAGCAGTGCTGCAGATTCCTCTTGCATATATTTATGGAATCATTCCTTTTAGCGGGCTACTGGTAATGTACTACCAGTTGGTTGCAATTAAATTTTTGGCAACTATTAAAACCGCTGTGTAATGGAAGTATTAAGCGTATTAGTATTAGTAATTTCCTTTCTTTTCTTCTTAGGAATAGGTGTTCCAGTAGCATGGAGTCTAGGACTTTCCAGCTTGCTGACTTTGATGGTAACGGTGCAGACTATGCCGGCAATTACCACAATTGCACAACGTATGGGGACAGGGTTGGATAGCTTTTCCCTATTGGCTATTCCATTTTTTATTCTTGCGGGTGAATTGATGAACCGAGGTGGGATAGCCAATCGTTTGATAGAATTTGCGAAAGCACTCACAGGAAGGATGCGCGGAGGTTTGCTGCATGTAAATATCATTGCTGCGATGCTTATGGGAGCGATTGCAGGTTCTGCGGTTGCAGCTGCATCTTCTATGGGAGGTATTTTGGGAAAAAGAATGGAAAAAGAAGGTTATCCTAAAGAATTGGGAGCCGCAGTGAATATAACATCTTCTACGACTGGATTGATCATTCCACCTTCCAATGTTTTAATCGTATATTCTCTTGCTTCAGGGGGAGTTTCTGTGGCGGCATTATTTGTAGCTGGATATTTACCAGGCTTGCTGGTTGGTGGCATGTTGATGGTGACTGCTGCAATAATGGTGAGAATTCATAAGCTTCCAGCTGGAGAAGGCTCTACGCTAGCTCTGATTTTAAAAACCTTCTGGCAAGCAGTACCGAGTTTATTTTTATTAATTGTTGTGATAGGTGGGATTATCGGAGGTGTTTTTACAGCTACAGAAGCTTCAGCTATTGCGGTGGTTTATTCCCTAGTCTTATCCATGATCTATCGTGAACTGAAAGTAAAAGACTTGCCTTCTGTATTGCTGAAGTCTGCTGAGACTACAGCTGTAGTAATGCTTTTGATTGCTACTTCTATGGCTATGTCTTGGGTGATGTCCAGCGAGGATATTCCACAAAACATTTCAAATGCTCTTTTGGGATTGAGTGATAATATTTTTGTTATCCTTATTATGATCAATGTGCTATTGCTCTTTGTCGGGATCTTTATGGATATGACTCCTGCGGTATTGATTTTTACTCCTATTTTCTTACCTGTTGTGACAGCGTTGGGAGTGGATCCAGTCCACTTTGGTATTATGATGGTACTCAACCTATGTATTGGGCTTTGTACCCCGCCAGTAGGCTCTATTCTCTTTATTGGTGTAGGAGTGGCAAATACAACGATTCAAAAAATACTGAAACCCATGCTCCCATTTTATTTTGCAATGGTCTTGGCGTTGATTCTGATTATGCTTTTCCCGGAGATTTCACTTTGGCTTCCGAGAGTGTTCGGGGTGTAGGGGGTGGATGTCGGATGACCGATGAGAAAAAGCAAAACAAAAAACAGCAGTCGAAAACTGCTGTTTTTTGTTTTTGGGTGTTTTGATCTTTAAGTGAAGATTTCCGTAAATTGTGATGAGGTAAAAAATTACACCATGGACTCTATAATTGTAAATCCTAAAAATGAGAAAGAACTGAAAATTGTAACAGAGCTTTTGGAAAAGCTTGGGGTAAGCAATGAGGTTTTTTCATTTAATAAAAGGGAAGATTTTGAATTACTTCTTAACTACTTTGAAGCGCAACAAAAGAATGAGGAATATGAGATTCCTGAGGAATATTACCAAGTTTTAGATGGGAGGAGAGCAGAATATCTCAAAGGTAATTCTAGAACAAGTTCCTGGGAAGAAGTCAAAGCTAGAGTGACAGGAAAGAGGGAATGACCTATACCCTTCAAATTCTTAATTCTGCTGAAATTGAAATTTCGGATGCTTTCACTTATTACGAAGGGAAAGTAGCAGGCTTAGGTCTGAGGTTTTTAGGGTCTGTTCGAAGATCATTAAGTCTAATTGAAAAAGCTCCTGAAATTTATCCATATAAGAAAATGCCTTTTAGAAGTTGCCCGTTAAAAGGATTTCCTTACCTGATTTTTTATGCAATTGAAGGAAATGTTATTGTGGTCTATTCAATCTTCAATACTGCTCTAGACCCTGCGAAATGGCCATGGAATAAGTGATCAACTTAATTTCTACTTTCTGAAACTTTTGTCAATATCTTGAGTTCGCTTTATCCGACATCCGACATCCGACATCCGACATCCGACATCCGACATCCGACATCCGACATCCGACATCCGACATCCGACATCCGACATCAAACTACCTCTCCACCTCTTTCAGATTTTCCATCTTCTTATTTCTAAGGAAGCCATTAATGTCTTCGAAGTGCTCTTTCACCCGCTTATTTCCGAATTCAAACACTTTGGTTACCAATCCATCCAAGAAATCTCTATCGTGAGATACGATGATCAGCGTACCGTCAAAGGCTTTCAAAGCATCCTTGATGATATCCTTTGTCTTCATATCCAAATGGTTTGTAGGCTCATCCAGAATCAGCAAGTTTACAGGCTCCAGCAAAAGTTTGATCATCGCCAAGCGGGTTTTTTCACCACCAGAAAGAACCTTTACTTTTTTGTTGATATCATCTCCTTTGAACATAAATGCGCCCAAAATATCTTTCACTTTAGTACGTACTTCACCCACGGCTATGTGATCGATCGTTTCGAAAATTGTCAAGCTTTCATCTAAAAGGGAAGCCTGATTCTGCGCGAAATAGCCGATCATGGAATTGTGTCCCAATTCGCATTTGCCTTCAAAATCAATTTCTCCCATTATCGCCTTGATCATGGTGGATTTACCTTCCCCGTTTTTACCTACAAAAGACACTTTCTGGCCTCTCTCAATAGTCATGGAGGCATTCTTGAAGACCACATGTTCATCATAACTTTTGCTCATGTCTTCTACGATCACAGGGTAATTACCTGATCTAGGGGAAGGAGGGAAGCGTAGTTTCAATGCTGAGCTATCTACTTCATCCACCTCAATGATTTCCATTTTCTCCAGCATTTTCACTCGGGATTGTACTTGGAGTGTTTTGGAGTACGTGCCTTTGAAACGGTCAATAAATCCTTGGATATCTGCTATCGTAGCTTGCTGTTCTTCATATTGCTTTTGCTGCTGCTCACGACGTTCTTTTCGAAGTTCTAGGTAATGGCTGTATTTTGCTTTATAGTCATACATCCTGCCCATTGTTAACTCAATGGTACGCGTCGTAATATTATCCACAAAGGCTCTATCGTGGGAAATTACCACAACAGCTTTTGCTTTATTCAGGAGAAAATCTTCCAGCCATTGAATCGATTCAATATCCAGATGGTTAGTAGGCTCATCAAGTAGAATCAGATCAGGCTTTTGTAAAAGAATCTTTGCCAACTCAATTCGCATTCTCCATCCTCCGGAAAACTCCGAGGTAGAACGTGTCAGATCAGCTCTCTCGAAACCCAAACCAAGCAAAACTTTCTCTACCTCAGCTTCATAGTTCACTTCCTCAATGGCATAGAACTTCTCCGAAAGCTCAGATACCTGCTCGATCAATTTGTAATATCCATCGGATTCGTAATCCGTACGCACAGTCAATTCTTCATTGATCCGCTCGATCTCCGTCTTCATATCCAGGTAGCTGGCGAATGCTTTGGAAGTTTCCTCCATCACAGAGCAATCATCCGAAGTGAGCAGGTGCTGCGGAAGATAGGCCACTACAAAGTCTTTAGGGGCAGATACAGAGCCCGAACTTGGTTTGGTCTGACCTGCGATGATCTTCAAAAGAGTAGATTTGCCAGCACCATTTTTACCCATAAGGGCTATTTTGTCGGTTTCGTTGATGGCAAAAGAAATATTGCTAAAGAGTGTGGAACCGCTGTGAATGACGGCGACATTATCTACTGAAATCATAAGTCTTGGAATTGAAGCGGCAAAGGTAAGGTTTCATATTTGAAATTTGTAATTGAAAATTTGAGATGGACTAATTCTATCACTTGCTAGATTAGTTTTGAAGTTTAGGATTTTAAATTTAGATTGAGATAATGCTAATAATTATGAAAAAGAATCCTACGACGATCAAAGAACATTTTGAACAGAAATATGGTCAAATTGGAAGTGAATCCAGAAGAGTCTTTGAAGAAAAGTCACAGGCATTTATGATTGCTGAGTTGGTAAAAGATGCTAGAGCGAAGGCCGATATGACTCAAGAGAAACTGGCTCAAAAACTGAACGTTAAGCGGACGTATATTTCTAAGATCGAAAGAGTAGTAAGTGATATCCGTGTATCTACGCTCAAAAAAGTGATAGAGGAAGGTTTAGGAGGAAAGCTTCATATTACGGTTGAAGAGACTGTAATCTAAACTCTGTCTAAGACTTTGAATTTAAGTTAAAGTTTATAAGATAGAGCAGTATGAAAGAACAAGAATCGACATTCAAGAAGAAAGTATTAGACCAGT
>NZ_JAXRUT010000027.1:0-77645 GCF_035156405.1 Algoriphagus aurantiacus
GACGCCCTGCCCGTTCTTCTGTGGATTCACCGGCAAACGATTTCAAATAGCCTTTATTCTCCATCCGATTCAATGCAGTGTGAAGTGCCCCCATGCTGACTGAGCGTTTCAGCCTTGATTCAATTTCATCTTTGATCGCCACACTATAGGCGGCATTGTTCAGGATTCCTATCGTGAGGATTACAATCTCCTCAAACTCTCCCAATTGATAGTCTTTCATCTGTTATAATTTGATTTTTATTGGTCATTACCTGTCCCGAAAATCGGGGTGGAATCTCGCACCGTGGATAATCATCTCTCTGTGTGACTTCAGAGTCATGCTCGACTTCATAACAAACAGAATAATATCTAAATGTAGGAATAATAATTATGCCAGACTTTTATAGACTATTTTGAGCTATTGAGAGGGATTTGTAAGCTGGTCTTGTCCGTAAAAGGACAGAAATGATCGGATTTGGGATTTTCAAAAAAAATTATATCCATGTTTTAACCCGGACTATGCATTAGGATTCGTAACAGCCTGTCCCGATTCTTTTCGGGAAGGGTTCAAACTGCAAGAAAATCAGTCACTTTGGAGATCGAGTCGTCCCGTACATACGGGGCGGTGAGAGCGAAAAGTGAAGCATAGCGACTGATTTTGAGGCGGTTTGAAGCCGTAGTAGATTTGCTAATGCATAATGCGGGTTTAAGTACACGATCTTGCTCCAAGAAACTGATAAATAGATCACTTACATAAAACATATGTCAGCAAGGGCTAGAAAAGAAAACTACTCCCCTCGTTTCAATATCCTCCTATTTAAATCATATGTGATTTAACAATTCCAAACTTACTTTCTGGACAAATTAGATCACTTTCCCCTGATTTTCATCAGAAGATAGGTAATGCTAAAACCTAGGAAGCCTAGGACACAAGACAGAATCACAGCCCCAACCAAATACTGATGAAGTTGAAGATAAATTGTCTCTATGGTTATTTCTGAAAAATCAGGAATCAGTACTTTCTCTTTCATAAAAAAACTTCCAAAAAAGTAGCTGGACAATATTATTACAGGAATCAAAGGTGGTAAACTTATATTCGAAAAGGCAAGGACTATAACCCGGTTAAGCTTCAGAAAGCTTGCCACAAAAAATGCCGCAATCATCTGAAATCCCCAAATCGGAAACACTCCAAAAAACAACCCCAACCCAACTGCCCCTGCCATATGCATAGGATCGTCCTGATGCCTCTGAAATTCTCTCCTAATCTGAGTAAATATATTGCTATCACCTTTGGAGAAAAATAAGCGCTTGGGCGCATAATAAGCCAAAGCCAATACAAACAGCACCGTATTCAACACCGAAATCCTACTGAAATCAGTAAACGGACGAAAATGACTGACCCTATCTTCTGGGTAATTTACATGGATAGGCACTTCTTTGATGGGAATCCCATCCCATGCCAGCCGAACAATTACTTCTATCTCAAACTCAAACTTCTTGGTAAACCATCTCTTGTCCACAACCGCAGCTAATGGATAAGCCCTAAACCCCGTCTGTGTATCAGAAAGCTTAATACCAGTATCTACCCAAAACCAAAAATTACTGAAGTTATTGCCGAAACTGCTTTTCTTCGGAACAGATTCTTGGGTCATATTGCGGGAGCCCATCAGAACAGTTTCTGTCTCTAGAAGATGGATCTGCTCCAGGATATCTTTGATATTTTCAGGCTCATGCTGACCGTCCGAGTCCAAGGTAATGGCATAATCAAACCCCTGTCCGAAAGCGTGTTCAAATCCTTTTCTCAGTGCATATCCCTTCCCCTGATTATTCTCATAACTGATATAATCCAAATCAGGGAAAGCTTTTAGGATTGATTCTGTGCTATCTGTAGAGCCATCATTCACCACCAATAAGTCATAACAAATTGACAAGACTCCAGATATTACTTCACTGAGAGTTGCTTCATTGTTGTAAGTTGGGATGATGATGCAAACTTTCTTTTCCATTAAACCTGAGAGTAAACACCTTTCATTTTAAAGAAAACCTTATCCCCTGAATAAAGATTTGCTTCTACTTTCAACCCATCCTCTACTTCTGTGTGCTTTATGCTTAGATGCACAGTTTCATTTTCAGCAGGATTCAAAACTGCAAGAAATTTTATGCTTAGAGCTGTCTTAAGATGAAATTCTCTCCCAAAAAGTCTTTGTAGTGAAGATCTGACCGCCTCCACCATAATTACACCTGGCAAAATTGGGTGTCCAGGAAAATGCCCTTCGAAAACAGGGCTATTGCCCAATACCTTCACTTCCATCAATGATTCCGTTTCTGCTTGGGAAATGACAGTAATTTCAATTGTATGATCTAAGGCTACCTGCTGCATTTTATTGAAAAATTGATGGAGGAATCGCAGTATTTATTTTCTGGTTCGTAAAATTGATTTCCGTGGAATCATCCTGGTTTTCAAACATTTTCAGTTGATCGAGTAGCAGCGTTTTCTCATCAAAGACCAGTTCTATCTTCGTCAATCGCTTCGTCATCCGCTTATCCACAGGCAATAGTGTGATGGCCATTTTGCCATTCTTGCTCTGAAATCTCTTTTCAAATGAAGGATCATTCAAAATAGATCCATCCACGGTACTCAAAATAAACTGCCTGAAAATACTCATCTGCATATTCAAGCCTGTAGATTTTTTAATAGATTCACCATCAAACTGAATTATCTCATCCTTAGTCAGAATAAAATAAATAGTGCTTGGCTCCCGCTGCTCCCAGCGTATTCTGTCTGGATTTTCATAGTAAAAAAGACCACTGGATACGAGTGGCTCATCAAAAAGCAAACTCTGTTTTCGCTGGGTAAAATCAGCCGTTATAAAGTTTACTGTCTTGTAGTGCTCTTGTAGCTTGGTGGCAAAAGCTGCATCCTGATTCTGGGCAAAAGCAGGGATAGATAGCGAGATAAACAATATGAGATTAAGTAGAAATCGCATTTAATTCAATTCAGCTTTTAAGGTCAAGTTTCTTCTTTTCAGTTCCAGTATCAAAGGTTCCAATATCGAAACTGTGTGTGATTGGGTATCATGCAAGAGTACAATATCTGATCCCTTTATTTTTTTCTTCAAACTCGCAAGGAGTTTTTCAGGATCTTTTTTGACGGTATCAAAGCTTCTCACTGTCCATCCTACCGCTTGCAATCCCTGTTTTTTGAGTGCAAAAGCAATGTTTGGATTGGTGACTCCAAATGGAGGCCTATACCAGTTGCCTGCATTAGGAATTATAGTTTGTAATGCTTCATGTCCGCTTTCAATATCAAATGCAGTTTTATGCTTGCTCCAAAGCCCAATCATAGGATCATGACTGCATGAATGGCTTCCCAGAATATGCCCTTCTGCATGCATTCTTTGAATAAGCGCTTCATTGCCCTTCACTTTTTTCCCGATCAGAAAAAACATCGCTGTCACCTTATGCTTTTTCAGAATATTCAACACCAATGGTGTATTCACAGGATCGGGACCATCATCAAAACTAAGCAAAACATTATCCTCAGTCGTCTTCAGCACATACTTGACAAAAAACTGTGGTTTGATAAGCATAGCCATGGAAAACAAAAAAAGTGATATCCCAACTGCCAATACAATCAAATATAAATTAGAAATCGAAGTCATTATTATCACTGCCGCAAACAGAACAGCTATTCCCAAAACTATCTGGACCTTACTCATGGCCAAGCAATGTTAAGCCTAGACCAGCTTCTGAATCAGTACAGATCAAGACATGCCGATACGCTTTCTCCGCTAAATACGAACATCCCAAATGCATCGCTATACCTGAATTGGTCATGTAGCTTCCAACTAATCCTGCCACAGATCTTTGAGCTATATCGAAGTTACTTATCAAATCGGCTGTAGTAAGAAGCAAACAGAATTTCTTATCAACCTGATTTTTCAACAAAAAGGAATCAATTTCTCCAGTAGGGTTTTCGGTTTTCATCTTGATCAAAATATCCTTTACAAAAATCTCAGAAGGAATATCGACACTCAGCTGGAAAAACGATGCTCCTTCCCCAAATCCTTTAATATCCGTTTCCTTATAGCCCGCCTCTCTTGCCAAATTATCAAGCAAGGGAATATGCTCATCAGCCGCGCCTAGGAGAAAGTTCTTCATTCCAAAATGGGATTGAAGAGCCGCATCTTTCAGGCCATTTTCAAAAGAAAAATTCCGCTGCACATGCGTCATATTATAACCATGATTTTTCAGTTGCAAGGCAATCTGTCCAGAAAGCGTATTGTGGCTTGACTGAGTGAAGGCCGTCGGGGAAATCAAACCTGTCGAAGACCCGGAAATAAGATTCAAAAACTTCTCTGTATCCGCCAGATTACCAAGTCCTGTTCCCACTATAATAGCATCCCAATCCAAGGCCGATTTTTTGGAAATAGTCAAACCACACATCAAAGCCATTTTGGTGATTTTTGACATTCTACGTAATGCCATCACTGGAATCACTGTTTTATAGTCAGGGTCAAAAGCCTTGAATTCTGATAAACCCTCCTTCAAGTTAGACAGACAAAAGCCTTCCCAAAAGCCCTGGGCAGAGATCGAAACCGCTTGATGGATATAAAGCTTTTGCATCAATTCTTGGAAAAAATCAAAGAGGTTGAATTCCCGCCAAATCCGAAGGAATTTGACATGACATGGTGTATGTCTTTTGGTACAGCTTTCCGTAAAAGTGAAGAAGAATCTGTCATAGGCTCCACAATACTGAAGTTTCCAAAAGCGCAGTTTTCAAGCAGACTTTGTACGGCAAAGATGGCTTCTATAGCTCCCGAAGCCGCTAAGGTATGGCCAGTTGCTCCTTTGGTAGAGCTAAAATCGGGAAGAACATCTCCAAAAACAGACTCCATCGCTGCCAATTCCGATGAATCGTTATTCTGGGTTCCAGTACCATGAGCATTGATGTAGCTGATTTGATCAGGTTTCAGACCTGCAATTTCTAATGCTGCACGCATGGCTTTTTGTGCGCCGATTCCTTCAGGTGAAGTCCCTGTGTTGTGGAATGCATCATTGCGATTTGCCCAGCCTGAGAGTTTTGCAAGGCAGCGATTACCGCTTTCTTTTATACTCTGGTCACTTTCCAAAAGCAAATAGCCTGCACCTTCACCTAGATTCAGCCCACGCCGACTTGCATCAAATGGTTGGCACAAATGAGTATCATAAACCATCAAAGACCTAAATCCTTCGATAGTAAAGTTGCACAACGCATCAGTTCCGCCCACCAATACCCTGTGAAACTCTCCCGTATGGATCAATTGCGCTCCCAGCATGATTGCATTCGCGGCTGAAGAACATGCAGTAGAAATTGTATTTACATACTCAAAATCACCTACATTTTCAGCGATGTATGTTGAGTTGGCACCTAGGTCATGCATTTGAAAAAGAGCTGCATCTCCCTGCTCACCTTTGCTTTTTGCCTCAAAATACTGCTCACTCAGATCCATTCCACCAACTGTGGTGCCATTGATAAATGCAGTAGGCATTCCAGAGTCAAATACAGTACTCCCCATAGCTTCATTGGCTGCCAGAAGCCCCAAAAGTGCCGATCTTGATGTGTAGTCCGATAAAGGCACTCCACCTAATTTTGATAGTTGCTGATTAGTAAATGGCACTTTCCCGGCATAAAAATACTGCCCATCCCGCTGATAATGGCTTATGCCTATTATCCCAGATCTGAGCTGATTGAAGTGGTGCTTTGAACTGATACCCAAAGCACTCACTACTCCTAGACCGGTAACATTAATCTTTGTCAAGATCGGTTTTTTACGATGTAATCTACAAGCGTATTCACCGACTTAAAAACTTCCTTTCCCGACTCCGGATTCTCCAATACTACTCCGAAATGATTATCCAGAATTACAATAATTTCCAGTGCATCAATCGAATCCAGTCCTATACCTTCCTCTCCGAAAAGTGGCTGATCATCTTTAATATCCTCAGGTGTCAAATCTTCCAAACTCAACTGCTCAATCAGACACTTCTTTATTTCTTCCTGTAAACTCATCTTTATATAGTTAATAACGACATTTTTATTTCCGCAGCTTCTACCAAGTAAAGTTGCAGCTGATAATTCTCCTGAAATACATCTACCCATCCTCCGAGGCAATAAGCGGCCTTCTCACAGGAAATCAACAAATCAGCCTCCATAGCCCATTCTTCAAAATCGAAACTTGGCTTCAAAATAAGTAGATTTTCCCCATACCATTTATTCCGGATAGCTATTTCACCCATCATAATGTTTGGCAAGGTATATACAAAGATCGCAGGGCTGACTTTAGTCCCTTCATGGATAAGCTGCTGATGTTTTGAATCGGTATCCAAACTGGATTGCCCATTGAAAAAAATCATGGCAACTTCATCATCTCTGAAGCTTAGCTTCACCTCCTTTGATAAGTACTCAGCTCCCAGAAATGCCAGTTGGCATAGCTTGTCCATCTTGTAAAACTTAGGATAGGGAGAATCCAGCTTCTTAAACGCTGCCTTCAGGAACTCAGACAAATCTCCATTTTCAAGTGAAAACACCGTTGTTCCGTTGACGGCTACATTGCCATTTTCAATACTACAGGAAGAGATTACTTGTATAGCCATTTCCTACTGTTTCTCGATTAAAATTGCCGCATTACAGCCACCAAAACCCGATGCCGTTTTCAACGCCAGCTTCACGTCAATTTCCAGGTTTTCCTTCAATACATTAAGTTCAGTCTCTGCCCCGGCATTCACACATCCAAATGTCTTTAGCAGTAAGCCCACTCGCATGCTCCGCATGGTCATTGCGAGTTCGATCAGACTACTCGCTCCCAGAGTATGACCAAAATAACCTTTCAAACTATTCAAAGGAGTTTTTTCCAAACCGAGTCGGCTGAAAGCTTTGGCTTCCATTTCATCATTGAATAAAGTCCCGGTTCCGTGAGCGGATATAAATTGAACCTGATTAGCAGGTTTACTGCTGTAATTTAGAGCTTTTGAAACTGCCCTGTAAAGCCCTTCTCCAGTTCGGGAAGGACCGGAAATATGAT
Source organism: Algoriphagus aurantiacus (assembly GCF_035156405.1). NCBI lineage: Bacteria > Pseudomonadati > Bacteroidota > Cytophagia > Cytophagales > Cyclobacteriaceae > Algoriphagus > Algoriphagus aurantiacus. The sequence goes on from NZ_JAXRUT010000027.1 coordinate 7,044, forward strand.
TTGCATCATTGCTTGTAGCTCCACCCAGATACTGAAAGGGAGCAGATTTGAAGAGACTTTTATCCTTCGAAAGCACAACACTTGCTGCTGCTTCTCCTAGATTCAATCCATTTCTGTGTTGGTCGAAGGGTTTGCATTGAGCTGCGTCCACAGCGAAAAAGGACTCAAAACCCAATGCGGTAAATTCACTAAGTAAATCTGCACCGACAACAAGCGCATGATCTACCTGATCAGTGGCGATCTTATCCGCTGCATAGATCAAAGCTGACAATCCCGAAATACAGGCACATGAAACCACCTTTCCCTCACAGGAAAACGGCAGTTCCTTCTGTAGCTGCTGCATTAACCAATAAGGATTTGAGCGCTCCACATCACCATTTTTTAAATGGGTAATATCTCCCTTGGTAGTACTCAGCACAAACAGCCAGCGCTCTTCCAATTGATGGGTGATATGCAAACCTTCCAAACTCCCTTGACAACTCTCCCCTGCAAATTCCACTATCGGAGAATCTGTAGAGAAGGAAGAATCATCGAATTTTGCAGCAAACAATTTTGAGATACCGGGAAATGGTTTTTCCACTTCCCTGAGTCCTGTTCTACCATTCTGAGCATTGGAAAACGCTTCCTGAATACCCCAGCCCAATGGTGAAATCACATTCTCCGCTCCCAAAAATACTTTTAGATTTCCAGCCATACTTGTTTGGACTTCCAAGTTTCAAAAACAGGAGGAGTATTCAACTGTAGCTCCATTTCTTCATTTACGAAGACTTGTATTGTTTCTCCCACCGCAGCCAATTTGTCGGTAGTTTCATTATAAACCGTGTATTTGTAGATGACTTTGGCTGCTTGACTGTATTGAAGTCGGGTGACAAGCCGGGCCACATGCCCAAATTTCAGTACCGATTTGAACTGCAACCTGGTATCGACTATTGGCAAAATCAGCTTATTTTCATAGAGATCATGGTAAGACATACCATACTTCTGTCCGAGACTTTCCCGACCATCTTCAAAAAACTTAAGGTAATTCCCATGCCATACTATGCCCAAAGAATCAACTTCTGAAAAACGGATGTTAACCAGTATTTCGTCTTCTATATATTTCATGTGATTATAACTGTTTTTCAAAGGCCATTACCTGTCCCGTGACGAAGAATACGGGATGGAATCTCGCAGGTCTTCTAATCATCTTTTCGTGTGGCGCTCGAGTCATGCTCTATTTCATCTGTTTATTTCTGTTTTTCAATGGTCATCCCGATAGCTATCGGGAGGAATCTCGCAGGATATATAATCATCCGGCTGTGTGTTCCAGTAGGTACGGGATCATGCTCGATTTCACGGATTGATAACAATTTTCATTTCACATTCCAGCAGCAACTCGCCCAAGTTAAAGCATTTGCCACTGATCAGCGTAATATTAAATACTTCCTGCAGGATTTCCACTTGAGTAGTAATCGTCTGCGATACTGCTGCAAAACCTGCGACCTTTACTTTATTAATTCCACCAATAAACCCTAGCGGGACTTCTTCTCCTATCTCCCTTGCTTCCAGTCCCACCATTGCCGCAGCTGTCTGGGCGATATTCTCCAGCATTCCGGATTCAGAAAAAAGATCGCCATTAACAAAGATATTCTCAGCTTCAATATCAAATTCAGCCTGAATTCTACCTTTTGAGTATGCCAAAACTCTACTGACCATCACCATAGGTGTACGTTGTGGGATCAACGAAACAATGGGGATTTTACGTAATTCTGGAGATGAAAACATTAAGATGGGTCTTGGTAAAAATCGTAGTAGTTAAACCACTGCTCTGGATATTGCTTCACTTTTTCCTCTAGGGCAACCACATAATTCTTTACAATTTCATGGATATCACCATCAGCTTTGCATGGCTTGGTTGCGCTAAACTCGTATCCAAATTTACTGTGCTTCACCGCAAAAACGAAAGTATATTCAGCTTTAAGCTTACTTACTATAGAGAAGGATCCTTCTGGGAAATGTGCTTTCGAATTTAGAAAATCTGCCGCAATGGTTTTCGATCCCGGCAAAAAACGGTCAGCATTGATGCAGATCAGTTCCTTTTGCTTGTAGTGTTTGTAGATTTTCACTAAATGAGACAAGTCATCTTTGATCGGAATAATATTAAAGCTGGGCTTTGACCCTATCCTGTCCAAATAGCTGTTGATTTTCTCCTCCTCGTTTTCGAACATCACCACATTCAGGGGTACATCCAGATTTTGCAGCAGATTGCCGGCAATATCCCAATTTCCCACATGAGCAGAAAAAACAAAACCGCCTTGGCCTGAATTCGCCATACGGATCAGTTGATCTTCACCCTTTTGCCTGTAGAAAATATCCCCGCCGAGATTCCTAGCCAAAGCGATCTTATCCAGGATACTTTGAGCCAACAAAAAGAAATTGGCTTTGCACAAAGTTTTCGCCTTCTGAGTGGAAAACCCCATGTGATTTTGATAGAAATCAAGAATATGCTTTTTGGGCTCCCGGGCAAAAATGTAGTAATAAAAAGAAATTACCCTCAACAGAATGTATGTGTTGGACAAGCCAAAAACGCGGAGAGAACCCACTACTATTTTGTACCCAAGTACATTCCCCCTGCTCCTACCCGTCCATGAGGCCATTACTTCGCACTCACTTTATCAAAAATCAGATTGTAAAAATCCTGATAGGTACTAACAGACTTAAAATCCTCACCTGTCACTTTAAAGCCAAAATTATTTTCAATCACCACTACCAAATCCACATAATCCAAACTATCCAATTCCAATGTGTCCTTTAAGCTGGCATTAGGTTCAATGACGCTCTCATCCACCTCAAATTCTTCCACAAGGAAGTTATTTATCCTCTCTATTACGATTTCCTTCGTCATACTTTCTTTATAATTAAAGTTGAATTAGTGCCTCCAAACCCAAAAGAATTGGAGACTATATGCTTTAACTCAGCTTTCTTTGAGTGTGCAATAATATTAAGTTCCAAAGAAACTTCATCTGGATTTTCGAAATTAATATTCGGCGCAATGAAATTATTCTTCATCATCAGCAAGCAATAGACGATTTCGCTTGCACCCGCCATCCAGCATTCATGACCTGTCATGGACTTAGTGGAGCTTATTGGAGTTTTTGATCCAAACACCTCTTTAAGTGCCATTCCTTCAAATCTGTCACCCACCGGGGTGGATGTGGCATGTGCATTTACGTAGTCAATTTCCTCAGGATTCAGACCTGCTCCCTTCAGCGCCATTCGGATTGATCTTACCTGCCCGTCCATGTTGGGGTTGGAAATATGCTCTCCATTAGAAGAAAAACCATAGCCTACCAATTCTGCTAAAATTGTGGCTCCCCGAGCTCTGGCAGACTCATAGCTTTCAATAATCAGCGTGGCGGCTCCCCCACTTGCCACCAGTCCATCCCTATCTCTATCAAAGGGACGGCATGAAGCCTTAGGATCATCCTCACGGGTGGAAAATACGCCAAGTCCATCAAAACTCCCAAAAGCCAAAGGATTCACCTCTTGTGCTCCGCCGACAATAATCATGTCTTGTATTCCGGCTTTGATCAATTGATATCCCATGCCTATGGCATGCGAACCGGAAGCGCAAGCTGCACTTACCGTATAATTGATTCCCCGCAGCTTGTAAATAGTCGCCAAATTCATGGTGACAGTACTGTTCATCGATTGAAAAATAGACCCTGATCCTACCAGCGTGGTATCCTTCTTTGCACGGATTGTATCTACAGCCTCTATCACTGCCTTTGCGGAAGAATCGTTTCCATAAATCACCCCCACCTCATTCTCCTCAAAAAACGTTAGATCCAAACCTGCCGTTTTCAAAGCCTCCTCTGTAGCCACGACGGCATATTTGGCTTCTTCACTAAGGGTATTCCGCTGTTTTCTGTTTAGGATAGTCTTTAGATCGGGCTCCTCTACCAAACCAGCGAGTTTGGATCTAAAGCCCATTTCTTCTCTAGCCGGATCAATGGAAATTCCACTCAGACCATTTTGCAGGGAATGCAATACTTCCTCTAGATTTTTACCAATACAGGAATAAATCCCCATGCCTGTGATTACTACCCTACTCATGAAATTCCTCCGTTTATGTTGATTACTTCACCGGTGATGTAGGCGGCTTTTTCGGAAACAAGAAATGAAACTGTTCCAGCTACCTCTTCCGGTGTACCAAATCTATTCATTGGAATTAGTTTTTTCAATTCATCCTCGGGTAAATCCTGCGTCATATCCGTGCTGATAAATCCCGGGGCTACTGCATTCACTGTTATTTTTCTCTTCGCTACTTCCTGCGCCAAGGACTTGGTGAAAGCGATCATGCCTCCTTTGGAAGCGGAATAGTTTGTCTGTCCGGGAACACCTTTTACACCTGCAAGGGAAGTAACATTTATGATGCGTCCATATCTCTTTCTCACCATATGATTGATCACTGCCTTGGTTACATTATAAGTACCCCGTAAATTGACATCGATCACTTGGTTAAATTCATCTTTTTCCATGAAAACCAACAGATTGTCTTTGGTAATTCCCGCATTGTTCACCAATACTTTAATCTGATCCTCCGGATTAGACTTGATCCAGGTTTCTATTGCTTCAGTGGTCTTTTCGTAGTCCTGCACTTGGAACTGCATTAACTCCCCTGAACCGCCATTCGCCTCTATAGCTGCTAAAGTCTCCAGTGCAGCAGCCTCATTGCTGGCGTAATTAATCAAAATATGAAATCCATAATCCTGAGCCAGCGTGATGGCGATGGTTTTCCCGATACCTCTGGAGGCTCCAGTGATCAAACAACAATCTCTCATTTATACTCCTTCTTTACTTTGTAACAACTTAGCCTTTAATCTGGCCAATTCTTCATAATTAGGCTTATCTGCTTTTATTACTTCTAATTCTTCTCTCACAAAATCATACAAGCCCTTCGAAGAGGAAGAAAGCCTATCGTAGCTCTGATCGATATCTATCGCCTGGGCAATTGCAACCAACTGGACAGACAATACTTCAAAGGTATTATTTATCACCCGCTCTGCCATGAGCGCTGAGTTGGTACCCATGCTCACAATATCCTGATTATCTCCATTATTCGGAATGGAGTGAATATATACAGGTGTACTCAATGATTGGTTTTCAGCTGTGGTGCTGACTGCTGTGAACTGCATCCCCTGTAAACCGAAGTTGAATCCAAGTTTACCCATATTTAAGAAAGCAGGGAATTTATTATTCAATCGATCATTCATCAAGTAATTGATCTGCCTCTCCATGAGCATGCTCAACTTGGTCATGCCTATTTTAAGCTTATCCATCTCGAATGAGATGTAATCCCCATGAAAATTACCACCATGGTACACATTCTCAGTATCGGCACAAACAATTGGATTATCGTTTGCCGAATTAATCTCTTCCTCCACTATTTTCTTAGCATTCAAAAAAGTATCGTATATCGGCCCGATGATCTGGGGAACGCATCTAAGGGAGTAATATTCCTGAACTTTTTCGGAGAAAAACTCCTGACCGTTTATGTACTTCTCATTAAAGAGATGGTCATGTCTGTTTTTCAATACATTCCCGTCAGCCAAAAAACCCCGCATTTTTCTGGCTACATATTGCTGTCCAGAATGAAGTTTTGCGCCGTTCAGTTCCTCGCTAAAGGAGTCTGTATAAGAGGCTGTCAATTCATTCATCACTGAGGAAGCCAGTATACTATAATGTAAGAGTGTAGAAGTATGAATCAGGTTAATTGTCGCCAATCCGCTCATACAGGAAGTACCATTGATAAGTGACAATCCATCCCTGAGCTGCAGCTCAGACGGCTTGAGATTGGCAACCTTAAGGGCTTGTGCTATAGGCATTATTTCATCTTTGTAATATGCCTTTCCCTCTCCTATCAACCCCAACGTCAAATGTGCCAATTGAACCAAATCACCGCTTGCTCCGACTCCACCATGCTGCGGAATAAGCGGAAATATTTCCTGCCCGATGAAGCTCGCTAAAGTCTCCAAAATCTCTGGACTGGTACCGGAAAAACCCAGGGCCAAGGTATTTAACCTGCAGATCATAATGATTTTGGTGGCTGCAGGGGAAAGAAAATCGCCTGTACCATTGGCGTGACTGCGGATTAAATTATACTGAAGTTCCTTAAGGTCTTCTTCGACTACACGGTACTGAGCCATCGGTCCAAAGCCCGTATTAATCCCATATATCACTTTATTTTTGGAGAATTCCCTTAAAAACTCGAAAGAACGGATTGATCTCTTCAGTTGAGTTTCAGATAATATATACGTACTATCATTTCTAAAAAATCTTTTAATATCCTCCAGCTGCAGATAATCACTCGGCAGATTTTCTTTCATCTGTTTATAATTTGTTTTTTAATGGCCATATGGAATCTCGCAGGGTAAATAATCATCTCTCCGTGTGACGCTTAGGGTCATGCTCGATTTCATATGACTCGAATCTTGTATTTAACAAAACTAGAACATTTAGTAATCCCAATAAGCTTGAAGACCTATTTTAAACGAATATTTAAATAAGTTGCAAAGAACTTCCATAGGTAGATTGTAATATTGCACTTTGAGACCACGGAATTGGTAGTTGGATTTTTATGCGTCAATTGATTAAATACCTCCCTGTAATTCTCTTTATCCTAGTGATTTTGGCAGGTGCTTTTAGCGCATCGAATCTGGATATTCATGAAAATCTAAACAAGTCTATTCCAGGCAACTTGGATCTCGAAGCCTTGCAGCCGGTGATTGAAAAAGGTGAGCGTGCAGTATTTTTCTCATTGGATATTCGGGATTTACAAGGTGATAATTACCAAATAGACAGTACAGGAAATGCTCTGATCACAAGCTTGAGCGAAAGCTTCGCTTCTCAACTTGGCGGACTTCAATATCAATCTGATATAGATCCTGATATTTTCAATTCCTTCGTCCAAGATCATCTTTATTTATTTTTGGAGGAAAGCGATTACGCTGTTTTTGATAGTATTTCACAAAGAAAAAACCTTGTAAGCGCCTTAGCGGAAAACAAAAAAACGCTAAGTAGTACACAAGGATTTGGTATGGCACAAGCCATTTCAAATGATCCGCTTCATTTGAGCCAGTTAGCATACAAAAACCTTTCTAAGGGTCTTTCTCTCCAAAATATGCTTACTACTGAAGGTCTGTACATCTCCACAGATGGCACAAAACTCATGGTGAATGGAGAACTTATTTTTGATCCCAAGGAAGTAAGTAATGTACAGCTTCTTGATACCCAACTGGCAGATTTCAGAGATTCTTGGAATCAGAATCCATCGCATGCGCGACTCGACTATTTCGGTTCGTTTACCATTGTATCCGCGAATGCATATCAAATCAAAAAAGACATTATTCTCACGGTAAACTTAGCCCTTCTATTCATTGTCGGACTACTGTATTTTTATTACCGCAAGCTCTCCACCATTCTATTTTTCATACTTCCCGGTACTTTTGGAATTGCTGCGTCAATCACCTTGGTTTATTTGTTTGCAGGAGGAATTTCTGCATTGGCATTGAGTGCAAGTGCTGTGATCATGGGAATAGTGGTGGATTATTCTTTCCACTTTTTTTCCCATCTGAGTCAGGACAAAGATGCATTCAAAACCAGAAACAGCATTGCTTTACCACTGATAGTCAGCAGCATTACGACGATAATTGCCTTCTTTTCGTTGACGTTTGCAACTTCCGAAGCATTGAGGGATTTTGGTGTTTTCACGGGTCTGAGCCTACTGTTTACGCTAATTTTTATCCTGTTCCTTTTGCCGCACTTAATCCAGCTTTTCGGCAAAAAAACGATGCAAAACGGCAGCAAAAAAATGGACAGCCTGATTGAAAAGTTTAGCTCAGAAAAGATCAAACAGCCTAAATGGATACTACTAGTCATTTTACTAGTAACAGGATTTCTCGCTTTTCACGCAAATGAAGTAGAATTTGAGAATGATCTAACCAAACTTAATTTTTATCCCGAGGAACTCAAAAAGAAAGAAATAGCACATCAAAACCTCGATCCTGATACCCAAAAGCGAATTACCATTGTAGCGTATGGCGAAACTGATCAAGAAGCAGCTGAGCGTAACAGAGCACTTTTCGAGACACTGACTCAAAACTCCTCCGGTACGAATCAGGAGGTGAATTCTATTGGTTCATTTATCATTCCAGAGAAAGAAATCCTACAAAAATCAGAAGCTTGGATTTCTTTTTGGAATAAGAAAGGAGAAGAGTTTACCAATCAATTTGCTATAGTTTCCGATTCGTTGGGCTACAGTTCCCGCGCTTTTTCTCCTTTTCTAAATAGTATACAATCTACCCCTGCGAAGATCAATTCGTTTGAATTTGCCACACAGTTTGAAAGTCTTCAAAAACTGATTATTCGAGACCGGAATACGAATATTCTGACTACGGCAGTCTTTGACAAGGATGCCTATGGGCAGCTGAAAGAAACCATTGCTTCGGTGCCGGGAACATTTATAGTAGATGGAGAAAGTGTTGCAGAATCACTGGTCAATTCCGTGAAAGCTGATTTTAACCTGCTCCTAGTCATCGCCAGCGTTTTGGTATTTGCGACTATGCTGCTTGTCTATGGCAGATTGGAATTGACACTGATTTCTTTTCTGCCAATGGTATTGAGTTGGCTATGGATTTTGGGATTGGCTGCACTGTTCGATATCAAGTTCAACTTCATCAATATTATGATCGCCACGATCATCTTCGGTTTGGGAGATGATTTTGCCATTTTCATCACCGACGGATTGCAGACCAAGTACAAGTATGGGAAAAATGGGCTGGCTACAAACAAAGCAGGAATCTTGCTTTCCTCTATCAGTACAATTATTGGAACGGGAGTCTTGTTTTTTGGCCAGCATCCGGCCATCAGATCTATAGCTGCCATCAGCGTGATCGGAATCAGTACTATCGTAATCCTGAGCTTTGTGGTGCAGCCGTTTTTGTACCGCATGCTTATTACAAGACGTACAGATCAGGGCAATCCACCTTATACGATTTTAGAGCTAATTATCAGCGTTTTCGCTTTTACTTTTTTCTTCCTTGGCTGCATGATCAGTACGCTGTTGACAGTGATCGTGCTGATTATTCCTTTCTGGAAAGTGAAGAGTAAAAAGCTGTTTGTACATCGGCTGATACAGTTTTTCACCTGGTCACTTTTGAAATTCATGGTATTTCTAAAGAAACGCTACTACAATTTTGAGTTGCTGGACTTTTCAAGACCTTCGGTTATCATAGCAAATCACAGCTCCTTTTTGGACATTTTGTACATCGCTATGCAGCATCCAAAAATCACTTTTCTGGTTGGTCCGTGGGTGTACAATTCTCCCATTTTTGGCAAATTCATTCGCTTTGCTGATTATATTCCGGCCTTTCTCCCTATTGAGGACAGCCTGGAAAAGCTGAAAGGTTTGGTTACTGACGGCTACTCTATATTGGTTTTTCCTGAGAGCCACCGATCTGTAGATGGCAAAATGACTCGATTTCACAAAGGTGCATTTTACCTGAGCGAATTGCTTCAAATTGACATTACACCGGTACTGCTGCATGGGCTAAATTATACTTTACCCAAAGGGGATTATTATGTCAAGAGCGGTGACATAAATATGAAAATCCTCTCTAGAATCTCAAATTCGGACACGCGTTTTGGTGAGGGATATAGTCAACGGGCAAAGAACATCACGAAATATTTCAAGGAGGAACATGCTCAATTCATCTTGGAACGAGAAGATGCCGATTTTTTGGAGGCTCCCCTTAGGTATGCATATCTATATAAAGGGCCGATTTTGGAGTGGTATTTTAAAATAAAATATAGCCACGAGAAGCATAATTATGAGCTGATTCACCGTGAACTGATCGAAAAAAACAGCATCTATGACCTTGGCTGCGGCAATGGATTTTTGAGTTATTTCCTGAAATTGAAGAATTCTGAAAGAAAGATCATCGGGATAGATTACGACGAAAACAAAATTGCCATTGCGGAAAACTGCTACCTGAATGATGGCTCCATGGAGTTCATTTCAGCTGACATTTCAGATATAGAGCTCGCTTCGTCTGAGGCAATTATTTTGATGGATGTTTTGCATTATCTGAGTCCAGAGAAAAAAAGCATTGTGCTACAGATGTGCCTCAACAGCTTAACAAATGACGGTATTCTGATCATTAAAGACGGCCTACTCAGTGATTCCGATAAACACAAGTGGACTCTTAATTCTGAGAAATGGAGCACCAAATGGGTGAAGTTCAACAAAATAACAGATGAGCTTTCATTTTTCGACCTAGCCTTTATCGAAAACTGGTCCACCGAAAATCACCTGGAAATGAAAATTCTATCAGAGTCCAAGGACTCAAGCAACACCTTGATGGCGATCAGGAAATTATCTTGAAAGTAATTTAACCACAAGGAACGCGGAGATTATCACAGAGGCCACAGTTTCATTTTTTTATTGAAAGGGCTGAAAGTCCTAAATAATTCCGCCCAGTCTGTAGGGCGGGGTACTTTCATCAACACCTATGCTACAAAGCTCTGAAAGAGCGAAATACCCCCCTTCAGAGAGCAGAAGGTGCTAGAGCCATTGTCAATTGTCGGTTCCTATTGACCTGTCTCTATAACACTAAATTCAAGAATGTTTCCCAGCTACAACTATCGCTTTGTTTTCAATATTGATCACTTTTGCCAACGTAGACAATATGGTCCGATGCTTTTTCACAAATGGATTAGCATTATCCCAAACATGCCCAGCTAATACTGAGCATATCTTTTTTTTGATTTCGGGATTAATCTTTGGATTAAAGAAAATGGTTTGTAACTCCCCATTATACCAGCCATTGACATAGGATCGAAAAACCTCTACGCCATATTGCATTTCATCCTCGTAGGCAGTTTGCCAATCCACGGATTCACCATTCAATTCCTTCTCCACCAATTTTGCCGCAAGCAATCCAGAAACTGTAGCCAAGGTGACACCAGAAGAAAAAACAGGGTCCAGAAATTCCGTAGAGTTTCCGCACAGCACATAGCCATCACCATACATCCGCTTCACACCTACTGAATATCCTAAAATCATGCTTGGATCACGCTGATACCTAGCTTCGGTAAATCTCCCTTTCAGCAGTACAAAACTCCTCACGAAGTTTAAGTATGCTTTGTAATCATCAGCAGCAAAAGCCTTGGTCTCTTCCGTCTCGGACACCAAACCGACGCTTGCCGTCCCATCTGAAAATGGAATCACCCAAATCCAGGAATTCTTATCGTCAAAAGGATAAATAAAAATATCATCCCCTTCTCTTCCCGTTCTCTTTTGATCTACAAAATGTGCAAAGACGGCACCTCTTGGTTTCTGAACTGAGGGTTTTTCCAAGTTTAGCAACTTGGGCAGCACACGCCCATATCCGCTTGCATCGATAATAAAGGATGCTTCAATAGTCGTTTTGCCACCATCTTCTGGCTCGTATGTCACTGTACGATATTCTTCATCGATCTCCACTGCGGTCACCGTGTTCCCGAAGAGAAACTGAACTCCATTGGCTTTGGCAGCATCAACCAAGTCCTGATCAAAATGTATGCGTTGGATATTCCAAGTCCAATCCCAGGATTTCGAAAATTGCTGACTGAATAAAAATGAACAGGTTTGATTTTCTCTATTATAATAAGAGGCTCCCATCTTCTTTTGGTAGCCTTTTTCGAGCAAAGGAGGCATCAAACCTGCTTCCTCTAATGATTCCATACACTTTGGCAACAGACTTTCTCCAATTACGAACCTTGGAAATCCCTCCTTCTCCAGCACAATCACTTCAAAGCCTTGCTTTACTAAATAACTAGAAGCTACAGTCCCGGCGGGACCAGCACCAATCACAACTATTTTTTTCATACCAAACCTTTGCCCGCTTCCCCGCTAAAATTTAATTCAGATTACTTGCTTATTACTTACCTTTTTTAGTTGCCTTCTCCTTGCTTACTAGTAGTTCATATATAGTTCGAGCCCAGTAGTTTCTCAGTCCGAATCCTCCCGGTTTTTCCACAAAATGCTCTGCTGAAATGATTTCAGATGTTTGGGCATCGATTAGAATTAACCAATGCGAACCCTTTGTCGTTTTTTTATTATAGCACTCTGCCACCAATAGGGCAGCTGTGCCTTCGATCTCTGACAAATCATATGATAGTGCAACAGTCTCAGCTTCTTCTTGAGTGATCATGTGATCCTCCTCCTGAACCATAGCTTCAGTATCAAGCCCCTCATTTTTTTTATAGGTATAAGACAAATCTATTGTCACATCAGAGATGCCCAATGCCTTTTTTACATCATATTTATCAGGCTCAGTGATCACAAAATCATTCCAGTCCAGCAGAAATCTCGGCAAATCGCTCGGATCAGTAAATCCGGCAGCCCCAACAAATTTGGCATGTGTGTAATCAATTCCTATCCAAGTGACAGGCCCATCAATTTTAAAAAGCTGATCATTTCCAGCACTTGAAAAAAATGCCAGGAATGGGAGAATAAGGGAGCAAAATAAATTCATAACTTTGATGTTTATTAATGTGAATATTCCTTCTCTTTTATCTTAAAGATTAAAGGACTAAATTAAACTAGAATTGCGGAAGAAAAAACTCATCATTTGCGGAGTCATTTCTCTTTTGATTATCATCCCCTTAGTTTTTATTAAAATCACAGTTTATCCCACTCCGGATTTACCTGAAGTTCAGGCTCAAAATCCACAACGGGAAAAGATAAATAGCACTACTTTTCGCTATAAAAATAACTGGCTACGAAAAAACAAGTTCGGCAATTGGGAAAGCTACATCGAAGGAACAGCTTACGAAAGAGGCATTGCTTTGGGACTTCTCCACAAGGAACTTATCCAAAGTCAGGAAACAGCTTTTGTGGGAGAAATCGAAAAACTTCTTCCATCAAAAGTCCTGCGTACCATAATGCAATTAGGTCTTGGCTGGTTCAATCGTAATCTGGACAAAGACATTCCCGAAGAATATCTGCAGGAAATCTATGGAGTCTCCCAAAGTTTCTCCGATGACTATTCCTACGTGGGGCCAAAATTCAATCGGGTGCTGAATTATCATGCCGCACATGACATTGGGCATATGGTACAAAACATGAATCTGGTGGCTTGTACTGCGGTGTCTCAATGGGATTTTGAGTCGGGGAAATCTGAGATGGTTTTGGGAAGGAATTTTGATTTTCACTTCGGGGAGGAATTTGCCAAAGACAAAATTGTTCTTTTCGTCAATCCAAGTGTGGGTTATGACTTCATTTCCGTGACTTGGGGAGGATTTAGTGGAGTGGTGTCGGGGATGAATGAAAAAGGGTTAACCGTCACTCTCAATGCTCTGCCTTCGGAGATTCCCACCAAAAGCTCCACACCGGTCTCCATTATCGCGAGAGACGTGATCCAATATGCCTCCACTATTGAAGAAGCCTATGCGATCATCTCCAAGTATGATGTGTTCGTGTCTGAATCATTTACGATTGTTTCCGCCCTGGATCAAACAAGTGCTGTCATCGAAAAAACACCTGAGAAGACGGCAATATATTATCCCCAAGGCAATCAGCTTATCGTTGCAAATCACTTCCAAAGTGATGAATACAAAAACTCACCCCTCAATTTGGATCATATCCGTGATTCGGAATCCATGCCTCGCTTTGACCGTATGAAAGAACTCACCGCTGACGACAGCATTATTTCTGTTGAGAATACACTTCGATACATTCGTGATCAAAGAGGTATCAACAGCAAGGAATTGGGAACAGGAAATCCCATGGCTATCAATCAATTACTGGCGCACCATGCGGTGATTTTCGAACCCGTAAAAGGAATTGCATACATCTCTGCCGCTCCTTTTCAAGAAAATGTATTCAATGCATACGATGTCAGTTCCATTAAAACCATGGCAGATCTTGATCCTATTCATTCTCCTGAAATAGACTCCCTACGATTGGCTCAAGATACATTCTTTGCCAGTCGGGGATTTTCAGACTATCAGGAATACAAAATTTTAAAGGCCGATTTTAATACAGATCCCGAGAAGAAAGTTTCAGAGAAAGGATTCACCGAAAGGTGGATCGCTACAAATCCTTCTTACTACGAACCTTATTTATTGCTGGCAGATTTCTATTTTGACCAAGAAGATCTTGAGACGGCAAAAACTTACTATGAGCTAGCCCAAAGTAAAGCAATACCTTATTTAGAAATCAAAAAACGCATCACCGAAAACCTAGCTAAAATCAAATGAGAGGAATAGGAATTGATATTGTAGAAGTGGCAAGGATAGCACAGAAATGTCAAAAACCCTCATTTGTCAAGATGGTTTTCACTGCTGAAGAAGAAACGTATTGCCATGCTCAGGGAAATTCTGATCAGTGCTTTGCTGCGAGATTTGCTGCAAAGGAAGCCTACATGAAAGCTATAGGTTTGGGCTGGACAAGTGATGCACAATTCCACGAAATCGAGATCGATAAACTTGAATCCGGACAACCTAAACTAAGATTGCACGGAAATACGAAGCTGGCTTTTGAAAAGGAAGGCTTTTCGGATATACTTTTGACACTCAGTCACACTTCACAAACTGCCGTGGCAGTGGTAATTGTAGTTTGAAAACCATGGAAATCGAGCATGATCCCGTACCTACGGGAACACACAGAGGGATGATTACCGTGCGAGATTCCTCCTGATAGCTATCGGGATGACCAATACAAAAACAATTCTAAACAGATGAATATCACTTCGGACAACAACATTGACTATCTGCCTGGTGATGAAATAGAAGCCAGACAAGTTGAGTTGCTCAGAAAACATCTGAGCTATACACTGGCCCACTCTCCATTTTATAGGGACAAGTTTTCAGAGCAGGACATCGCTGCTATTTCCAAACTTTCGGATTTATCCAATTTCATCAAAACATCTAAAAAAGATCTTGCTGAATTCAATGCTGAATTCTTAAGTGTTTCTCAAAGAGAGGTAGTGGAATATGTCACCACCTCCGGAACCACAGGGAAACCTGTAAGCATCGCAATTAGCAAAAATGACTTGGAGCGATTAGCCTATAATGAAGCACGATCTCTCGAAATTGCTGATTTCACCGCTGACGACATCGTCCAAATCACCACCACACTGGACAAATGCTTCATGGCGGGAATGGCATATTATCTTGGCTTGACAAAAATCGGTGCCTCTGTACTACGTGCAGGACAAGGTACACCAGAGTTTCATTGGGAAATGATCCGACAAATCAATCCCACTGCATTAATAGCTGTTCCATCATTTCTTCAGAAATTAGGATCGCATTCCAGTTCTGCTTCCAATCGAATCAATAAAGCACTTTGCATCGGCGAACCGCTTAGAAACGCTGATTTCAGCGATAATCAATTGTCAAAGAACATATCACAACACTGGAACCTTGACCTGAGATCAACCTACGCCTCTACAGAAATGGCCACTGCATTCACAGAGTGTAAAGAAAAGCAAGGTGGACATCTACTTCCGGAGCTTATCATTTTGGAGATTTTAGATGAAAACGGAAATGAAGTCACAGATGGTGAGCTCGGTGAAGTCACTGTAACTCCGTTGGGTATTGAAGGTATACCTTTGGTGAGATTTCAAACAGGTGACCTTGCCAGAAAACATACTAGCGCCTGTGCCTGCGGCAGAAACACCGCACGACTTGGGCCGATAGAAGGACGATTGGCTCAGATGATCAAGTTGAAAGGAACGACAATTTACCCAAATCAGATCGAAGAAATTCTTTATAACTATCCTTCCGCAAGTCCATACCTTATCGAAATTAACCGCGATTTCAATGGTTTAGATGAGGTTAGCATTGTTCTTCCGGAGACTTTTTCCGAGGAAGAATCGAACACCCTTCTTGTTGTTTTGCAGGCAAAACTCCGAGTGAAGCCTTCATTAAAGAAATCATCCACCTCAGCTATTCAACAGTTACTTTTCCGTGGAAATAGCAGGAAACCAAAAAAGATAATAGACCACCGAAATGCCTCAGCTTAAGGAAGAATACGACATTGTCATTATAGGATCAGGACTTGGAGGCTTACTCTGCGGATATGTGCTAGCGGAAGAAGGAAAGTCCGTCTGTATTCTTGAGAAAAACGCGCAGATAGGCGGAAACCTTCAGACGTTCAAACGGGACAAAGTTAAATTCGATTCGGGAGTACACTACATAGGCGGTTTGGATAAAGGTCAGGCACTTTATCCCTTTTTCAGATACTTCAACCTTATGGACAAGGTGGATAAAGCACTTCTGGATAAGGATGCCTATGATGTAATTTCTTTTGAAAATGATGACATACATTATCCCCATGGGCAGGGATATGAAAATTTTGTGCAGCAACTGCTTAAGCATTTCCCCAAAGAGGAAGAAGGATTGCGGATATACTGCAAAGAAATTCAGCGCATATGCGAAAAATTCGAATGGTATAATCTGGATAAGGATTATTCGGAAACCGATGAAATGAGTACTTTCAGCCTGAGTACCAAGCAGGTTATTGCCTCATGTACCACAAATCAAAAACTTCAGCAAGTGCTGGCTGGATCTAACTTACTCTACGCTGGAGAAGGAGAATCCTCCCCATTTTACATTCATGCGTTGATTATTGATTCATATATCGGCAGTGCTTACAAGCTGAAACACAGCGATCAGATTTCGAAGCAACTACGCAAAGACATCAAGGAAATGGGGGGGGACATTTTTATAGATACAGAGGTCACCAAAATCAGCAATACTCCAAAGCGTGTGGATCATGTGGAGCTTGCTAATGGACAAATAGTCAGTGGAAAGCAATTTATATCCAACATTCATCCAACCCAGACTTTCAAACTGCTGAATACCGAAGGACTTCGGAAAGTGAATGTAAACCGTATGATGCAGCTGGAAAACACGACTTCCTCCTTTATCCTGTACATCAAATTAAAGCCCAATACTTTTAAATATTCAAATTCTAACCGATACCATTTCATAGACGGAGATGTATGGAGTGCGCACAAATATGATCCGGACAATTGGCTGAAAGCTCTGGCTATTTTCAATTCCAGACCTAACACTGATACTGACTATGCACATACGCTCACCGCAATGGCATACATGAACTATGAAGATGTGAAAGAATGGGAGAACAGCTTCAATACTACGCTTAGTGAAAGTGAGAGATCAGATGAATATAAGAAGTTCAAGCGGGAAAAGGCAGATGAAATGATTACCGCACTATCCAAAATCTATCCCGATTTTGACAAGTGCATCGAGAGTTTCTATACTGCTACGCCACTCACCCAACGCGATTACATTGGAGCGATCGAAGGTGGTTTATATGGCATCAAAAAGGATTTTAATGCACCTGTAAAGTCTTTTATCAGTGCCAATACAAAGCTGGACAATCTATTTCTGACGGGCCAAAATGTAATTCTTCATGGTGTCCTCGGGGTTACGATAAGCGCTATGGTCACCTGTCAGTTTATCCTAGGCAAAAAACACATGTTGGATAAGCTAAAGGGCTTTGTCTGACCTCATCCCAGGTATATCCATCCTGTTGATTTCTAATAATCCCACAACATTAGCCCGATCATATCCCAGTAAAACAAATAGAGTGAGGTGATGCAACAAGTCAGAGAAATCAGCATTGCAGCATATTTCATCCAGGGGTTAGCTTTTATCGTATTGGGAAAAATCTTTGCTGCTTGGTAAAGCGAGAGCAATGAAATAAATAAAAATGCCCATCCTAATAAGAAAAAAAGGATTGATCCTATACTATAAAGTTTCTCGGGGTTATAGAAAAATACTACCGATACTACCATGCCTAGCAGACAACATATTGCCAGAAAAGGTGTAGCCAAGACACGAATGAATTTCTTTTTGTTTTGTATCCATCGGATGAGGATCCAAAAAGGAAGGATTAAAAATCCGGCTATTAAGAAAAGTACACAGCCCATGGCGGTATAAAACTGCAGGTATCCCCACCACAAAGGAATCTTTCTATAGGATGCCTCTTGGGTAAGAAATTCCCATTTCCCATCTGCCCCCTCGACTATCGCGCAGCTGCCTATTGGTTCACCCTGAAATCTGAATATCCTATCTTGGACCTGAACCAACCTTTGCTTCCCTCCCATCATTGATGATTGATATAAATGTCCCTCTTCCTCCTCTAGAATAACCAAGTCCATCAATCTATATAGGAAGAATCCTAGTTTCCCTAATTGAGGAAAGGAAGTAATAGGTTGGTAACAACCGCTTATTTCATTTATTAGCTCAGCTTCACTGACCTGAATATCAACATCCTCTCCCTCTTCCGGGTCTGCTACATGAGCAAGCAACAACGACTTGATTTCCTTAATGGCTTTTCCCCCATCCACGTGGTTTAAAAGAATAACAAAACCCAGGTCTAAGTCTCTTGAGTATGCAAACTCTGATAAGAACCCACCATATCTACCGGAATGACCGTAAAACAATTTTCCTTTTTCAATCTGTCCTAGCAACCCCTTTGAATATCCTAAAGAAACTCCCGATTGGGCCAAAAGCGAGGTCTCGGGGATTTCCAGCCTTTTGACTGAAATGGAATCCATGATTTGTACGGAATCATACCTACCATCACTCATCAGCATTCTTACAAATTTTGATAATCCTTCTGTCGTTAAAGTCAAAGATCCGGAGGGCCATTGAGGAAGACTGGGAAAGGGGATTTCTTGAATATCCTTACCTGAATAGCTTTTTGAAAAATGAACAAGATTTGTTTTTTGAGGATGATAACTTGAAACATTTATTTCAAGTGGCATCAACAGGTTCTCAGAAATAAACTTTTCAAATGGCTCTCCTACTTTTTCCTCGAGGATAAAAGCAGCTGTCATATATCCAAGCGTATTATATTCATAATAGTGACCAGGCTTCCAACGAGTCTCAAGGGACTTCCTATTCAGGTTCACTAACTCCCTCAACGGGGTGGCTGAATTGGCTCTGGGAAAAAGACTAAAATGCGCCTCGTCAAATCCAGACGTATGCTCTAGTAAATGGATCAACCTGACTGGATGGGAAGCTTTCCATTGATTTTTGTACTTGATCTCGGAAATTACACCTTCAATTGGCTCCAAGATATCCAGCAATCCCTTTTCTTCTGCAATTAAAGTTCCAGCCGATAAAAAGGTTTTTGAAATGGACCCTATGGTAAATAAGGTGCTTTCGCTAACGGGAATTTCATTTTGAACATCAGCAAAACCATAGTACTCCATCCAAATGATCGAGTCTTTGGAAATCAAGGCTACCCCTGCACCTGGAATACCATGATTTTTAAGGATTTGGTGGATTTGGGTATTCCTGTCGGTGGCATCAATGAACTGAGAAAATCCAGGGAAATGAATAAAGCACAACAGCAATTCAAAAAGTATGAAGATTTTAAATTCTCTCATAGGGCCGGGGAAATTTTACAAAAAAACTTTACATCATGCTTATTTTCAATTACTAGACCAATGGAGCCTGAAAAATCCGGAATCTTTGAAATTAAAATTTCAATATTCAAGCTTCCTTACAAAAAAGAATAAATTACTACCCAAAATCCGCTAAAGTATACCCCTCAAGTTGTTTTAAGAAATGACTTGCTATCACCCAATCAATTTGAAATTGATCAAAGATTTTTTCCAGCCAATTGAAAAAAATTAAATACCTGTCCGATTGTGCAATAGGTCTTGTTCGTGTTTGAACACAACTATTCCCATTATTGTCAGAAATGAGATTGATTGCAATTGTGTTTAATCCTGTCAAACATTCTAAAAAATTGGTCATTATTCTTGATCTTTAACCAAAATAGAATTTGGCAAACTTACTTCTGTTCAGAGAAATGGATTTACACCTATTTATTTAAAGAAAGGTGAAAAATAAATGCTTCAAGAGAAATAAAAATGGAATATAGGTGAGGAAAATATTAGTAAGTATTCGCCTTGTTTGAAACCTTTTGAAATGCAAAATCTCCTTTTAAGAAATTTTGTCTTTTATTTTGTTGTAAAGGTATATGAGAACTATGATTGCAATAACAAAAAATATAGCTCCCAAAAAAAACTCAATAACTTCCATAACAAGAGTCAACACAAGAATTAGCCCCAGAATGACTACACCTAGTATAATTAATCCTATTTTTTTCATAAAGCAATTTTGATTTATATAAAAACTCTCTAGCTCTCTTATTTCCAAATATATCCAAATGCAGATGGATTGGGACTGAATTGAATATAAGTACATACACACTATCCATCACTTCTTCTATCCAAATACAACTCTTGGACCAGCACAATAACTATGACGGTAATTGGGGTTGCAAGTATTAATCCCCAGCCTCCGGTAAGTGCGCCCATCAGCAATTGTGCTATTAGAATCATGGCAGGAGGCATTTTAATTAATTTTTGCTGTACAATAGGGGTGATAAAATTGCTTTCTAGGAACTGGACGAGAACATATATGCCTAAAACAATAAGTGCAGTTTGAGGTCCATCCATAAGACCAATCAGAAGAGCGGGAATTAAGGCTATTAAAGGTCCAAAGTTTGGGACAAAGCTTAGAAGACCAGCGAGAAGGGCCAACACTAACCACAAATCCAGTCCTAAAATTGCCAGGCCTGTCCCAGTAAGAACAAAGACAATAAACATAGAAAACAATTTCCCCTTTAACCAATCCCTAAGTTGCTCACCCAGCTTTTTGCTTACCTCCTCGGCTTTGGATTGTCCTTTTTCAGGGACCAGAGTAATCAATCCCTGAGTATAAACAGTTGGGTTAACTGTGAAAAAAATCCCTATGAATAATACAACATATAAATCTCCAAATACCCCAAAGGTGGATTGAAAAAATTGCCCCCCAAAAGCCTCGGCTCGTTTAACAGACTCCTCGGAAGTCACTTTTTCTAATACCTTCTCCCCTATAGTAGTCTCTTTCAGCTTTTCCTTTGCATTAACTATAGTTTCGGGAATCGTTTCACTCAACTCAGAAAATTGAGCTTGAACTTTGGCTCCCATTAACCAAAAAAAAGAAATAGCTATAAGCAGAGTTCCTATGATAGAAATGGATTTACACAGTCCCCGGTTCCACCCCGTTTTTCGTTCAATCAAAGAACTAAATCCAGTGAAAAAGACAGCAATTAATGATCCCGCAAGGATTAACAGTAAAGGATTTATAGTTTTAATAAAAAACAATATTATTAAAACTGTGAAAGCAAAGATGCCAGCGGTTAGCCATACTTTTTTTGAAAAGGACTTTTGGGAGCTATTGTCGAGATTGGGGTTTTCATTCATAAAAGACTCTTTAAGAGAGTAAATTTTTACTGATTCAAATTATGTAAAACTATTAAAGTAATTACATTCTCTATGATTGAGAGAGTATGAAAACCGAAATGATGGCTATTTTCAGGTATTAAGTGATTCTATTCTTTAGGTGATTTTTATATAACAAGTTAAAAAATATACAATCCGAGTAAAAAAAATATATGAATTTTATGGTTCTACCACGAATTTAATGGAAGTCCGTCAATGAAAACCTGACCAAATGCTGATTACTCAATATGAGAGATCGTCATTTAGCCTTTAAATGCCCATGAGTGTATATCCTCTTGCATTTAAACTAACTAAGAATCGTGTTTTCCACTAACTTAAGGGTAGAACCAATTTTATTAATCAAGTAAAACAAACTCAGCCAACATAGGGAAATGATCTGAGCCAAAACCTGGTAACCTCTCTAACTTCGAAAGCGAAAATTGCTTTGTAACAAAAAAATGATCCAAAGGCCAGCGTAAAAAAGGAGAATTCACGTCAAACGAACTGTAAATTCCGCGACCAATACGCACGTTTTTGAGATCTCCATTCTTTTCAAACAGGCGAGATGTGTCAGACCAGGAGACATCGTTAAAATCCCCAGCTACTATAACGGGAATTGTATCCTTGGATACCATATCTCCCACTTTTGCCAGAGCCACTTCTTCTTTGCCAACATTATCCGGATATCTATCAGAAGGTACAGGTGCTACTGGATGAACCCCATGAAATTGAATACTTTCCCCCGAATTCAATGTTATTTCTGCGTGAAATGATGGAACATCATCTTGATTTAAAAATATAATATTGTCGTTCGTTAATCGTAATTTGGAGTAAAGGGCCATACCATAAGCATTGTCCAAAGGAAATTCCATAAAATAAGGGTAGTTATTTTTAAGAATCTGCAATTGGTCTATCCACCAATTATCTACTTCCATGGCAAGGATCAAATCTGGGTTACTGGTTTTAATTAGTTGTAAAAACTCCTGAGAATTTTTATTGGTAACTAAAACATTGGCTATCAGAGCACTTATTTTATTATCCTTTGTGATTTTATCCACTGTAGCATCAGGCACCTTTTTCTCCCCCAGATAATAAGGCAGAATTAGTCTTCCCTGAATAACAATAGAAACTAATAACCCCAGACATAGAAAAACCGCCGGGAATCTCCACTTCTTAGTGAGAAAAAGGAAAGTAACAAATAATACTATTGCTATTATTAAATATTGGAAACGGGGAAAGTCAAGTATTTTAAAATACCAAAGCTTTAGGTCGTGAAAAAGTGAAAGAAGACTAAGGACTATGACACACATACTGAGAGTGATCACTACAATTCGCAACAAGTTTTTGAATGACTTCATCTGGTGAAATTTAAATTCAAATCTTCCTTTTTGGCAAAGTTATTCGATTAATATAAAAGCAATATCGACTATCTATACTACGTATAAAAAGGGCTTTTCAGTAAAAAAACAAGCTATCCACAATATCACCCTTTTTTAGGACTGAATTCGAGCATGTCTTTGACGACACCCAGAGGGATGATTATCAGCCCATGGGAGATTCCCTGCCTGACGGTAGGCAGGTCCCGAAACAATCCCGATAACTATCGGGACGGGACAGGTTATGACCATTAAAAACCAATTAAAAACACATGAGAGCCTAAATATTCTAGCCTGAATCACTCTGTTACTGCTACATTCTAACCTATTGCTCTCTTTGATTGGATAATAGGAATGTCAGCATAAAACCTACGATAAATATGGTTAGTGTCCCCATCACGATGGTCAAATTGGTATGAAGTGTGTTTTGAAAACCTTCCAGACTTGTTCCTTTCAAAAGGACCGCAGATAGGCTCATCCACCCAATGACTATCACTCCGCACAGTACACCGATGGCTGCGGCTTTGCTAGAAGCTTTTTTGACTACAAAACCCAATAAGAACAAGCCTAAAATCCCACCGCTAAAAATAGATGAAAGTGCCCACCAAGCTTCCAGCGCACTGGTAACACCATTGAATGCTAATGCTACTACTATACTAAGCATTCCCATCCCAAATGAGCTGATCCACAAAACCCTCATGGATTGCTTTTCAGTAGCATTCTTATGAAAATATTTTCTATAATGATCTGAAAGAAAAACAGTCGCGGAACTGTTGATACTGGTAGAAACAGTACTCATTCCCGCTGCAAAAATTGAGGCAATCAAAATTCCGGTTACTCCGACAGGAAGCCCAGATACAATAAAATAAGGAAAGACTTTATCCGCATTTTCTGCCAGATGTAATTCAGCCGGCAACAAATTTGGATATGCTTGGTAATAGGAAAAAAGGGCTGTTCCAATGAAGAAAAACAGTAGTGAGACCGGCACATAAAGTAAGCTTCCTAGCCAAGTGGACTTGACTGCTTCTTTCTCAGTTTTGGCAGTAATATAGCGCTGAATATAGCTCTGATCAATCCCAAAATTCTGAAGATTGATAAATAAGCCGTATATCAAAATCATCCAGAAAGTCGATTCTACAAAATTGAACTTGAAACTACCCAAGCTGAATTTATCTGCCTCGGAGGCAATCGTAATTACTTCTCCTGGACCATTTGGCATGGAGAACAAAATCACAATAAGGCAAAGTAACGCCCCTCCTATCAAAACTATTCCCTGAATAGCATCAGTCCATATTACCGCTTCAATCCCTCCTAGCATGGCATAGATAATCACGCTAACGCCAGTACAGATGATAATCAAAGGAATACTCCAACCAAAGAGTGCATTCATCGGAAGAGCCAAGAGATACATAATTGCCCCCATTCGAGCCAATTGGGTCAACAAATAACAAATCGAAGCATAAACTCTGGCCCAGGAACCAAAACGAGTTTCCAGATAATAATAGGCTGACTCACTTTTAAGTTTACGGTAGAGAGGAACAAAATATTTGACTGCGATCCAAGCTGCAAAAGGTATGGAGAGACTAAACACAAAGCCATTCCAATTTGATAAATAGGCATTACCAGGAAGTGCAAGGAAACTGATGCTACTTACAAAAGTGGCAAAAATTGACATCCCAATCGCCCAACTCGGAAGACGACCTCCGCCTGTAGTGTATTCAAGTGCTGTTCTTTTCCTAAAAGAAAAAGAAACACCAAATAGCACAATGACGGCCATATAAACGAAAAAAACTATTAAATCAATGATTGGTAAATCCATGTATTGGTAGGCGTTTTGGGTTTAAAAGAATCCATTTCTGTCTTGGTTGAAAAAGCCTTAAGCTGATTTGTAATGTGTTCAGAAAGTCCAATGCTGAATTGAATCCCACCTTTTTATAAGTTGAAATGAAGACCAATTTCCTGAAAGTTTCACTAAACCTTGCTAAAATGCATAATTTGAATTGAAATAATAAGGTTTATATGTTTGCCTTTTGATAGAAAGAGCCAATCCGATTTAGAAGACGATCAAAAATATTTATAGCATGCTTGAAATTATTCGTTTAGATCATATACTGATCACTATCCCAACAAATACACGGGAAGAGGCTAGACTTTTTTATTCAGGTAAGCTTTCGCTCAAAGAAATCCCAGGCACTCATCCCAATGGTGCTATTTGGATAGAAATGGGAGATATAGAACTGCATATACGGGAAGAAGAAGGACATCAAAGTAATTCAGCCAGGCATCCTGCTTTGGTGGTAGAAGACTTGGACAAAGCCAAAGCTTTCCTTCAAAAAGAAAACATCGAAATCAGTTATTCATCTGTGATTGAAGGTCGTAACCGCTGCTTTTTTAGAGATCCTTGGGGAAATAGATTTGAGCTGATTGAATATGTTAAATAGGAATATGGTTATCTGAAATGTTGCCAGTTCCCTTAGTTTCTTTGCTCATCAAGCCAGGAGACCGATGACGGAAGACGGAAGTACCCTCAATTCCTGATTTCGCCATCTCTTAAGGCGCTTTTGAACACCTAATGGTAGAAATGCGGATTTACTTAAATAGGAATATTATTATCTGAAATGTTGCCAATACGGCTAATTCCTTTGCTTGTCGGTCCTGATCTTGGATTATAATCAAATAAATTACAATTCTTAAAATCTGATTAGAAAGTACGCTTTTTCCAATATTACCTAATTTTCAAGGGCTATCAATCAGGAATTAAGTCCATTTAAAATGATTCTTCTGCTTTAATCGCAGAATTTTTACTTTCTTCGGGCTCAATATGAACCCAAATCACACTTACGAACAGAAATTTTAAGTTTTAAATCAAATTATGAAAGAAATAGTAGAAGCTATTAACGCAGTTGTTTGGAGTAATGCTCTGATCTTTCTTTGTCTGGCGGCGGGAGTTTATTTCTCATTTGCCACCAAATTTCTTCAGGTTACCTTTCTGAAAGAAATGGTTACACTTCTTTTCAAAGGCGAATCATCCAAAGAGGGTGTTTCATCTTTTCAGGCTTTTGCCATTGCTATCTCGGGTAGAGTAGGGACAGGAAATATTGCAGGTGTAGCCACTGCAATTGCCATGGGAGGTCCAGGAGCTATCTTTTGGATGTGGGTAATTGCCTTCCTAGGTGCATCATCTGCATTTGTAGAGTCTACCTTGGGCCAGATTTACAAAGAAGTAAACAATGGAGAGTACAGAGGTGGGCCAGCTTATTACATAGAAAAAGGAATAGGTAAAAAATGGTATGCAATGCTCTTCGCTTTTTCGACGATCCTGGCCACTGCCTTATTTATGCCTGGTGTCCAAAGTAATAGTATTGCCTTGAGCATGGACAATGCATTCGGCGTTCCAGTTGAATATACTGGTATTTTTGTCACCGTATTTATGGGTTTGATTATCCTAGGTGGAGTGAAAAGAATCAGTAAAGTAGCAGAGGTAGTGATTCCTTTTATGGCTGCAGCATATATTCTAATGGCTGTGGTTATTATTTCTATAAACATCACTCAGGTACCTGCAGTGTTTATATTGATTTTCAAATCCGCATTCAACATGGAAGCAGCTTTCAGTGGTGTATTTGGTATGGCTATAGCTTGGGGAGTAAAAAGAGGTATTTATTCGAACGAAGCAGGACAGGGAACTGCCCCTCATGCCGCTTCTGCGGCTGAAGTTAGTCACCCTGTGAAGCAAGGTTTGGTTCAGTCATTTTCAGTGTATGTGGACACGCTATTTGTATGTACCGCAACAGCGCTTATGATTTTATTCACTGGCCAATACAATGTATTAAATCCTGATGGGGGATTTATAGTGGAAAATCTACATGGAGTAGCCTTTGGACCAGAATACACTCAGTTTGCAGTAGCGTCCCAATTCCCTTCTCTAGGGGCAGGTTTCGTGGCAATTTCCTTACTGTTTTTCGCTTTCACCACAATCATGGCTTATTACTATATCGCAGAGACCAATCTGAGTTATTTGATCAGAAAATCTAATAACAAATGGGGTATCTGGGTACTCAGAATCGCTATTTTGGGAGCTACATTCTACGGATCTATCAAAACCGCTCAGATGGCCTGGACATTGGGTGATATCGGCGTGGGACTAATGGCTTGGCTCAACATAATAGCAATCATCCTTCTCCGTAAGCCAGCTTTCAAAGCGTTGGCTGATTACAAAAAGCAGAAGAAGGAAGGTAAAGATCCAGTCTTCGTTGCGAAAGATGTAGGCATTGAGAATGCTGATTTCTGGAAGTAAAGTTATTTTAACAGCGAAGTTCACAAAGGATAATTGTAAACATCCTTGTCATAACTACCTTAAAGAATAGGGAGTATCAAAGCATAACGTATTCGAAAGCCGGCAATTTTATTGTCGGCTTTTTTATGAGATAGTTTCACCGAAATCACTAATTTTAAATAGACATTACCCTCTGAATTGCTAACAGTTGCGAATTACCTGTAATTAGTGATAGTGTTTGAAATGTACCCCATTTACGAAAACTAATGAATAGACTTTTACTATTATGAAAACTTTAAAAACCCTTATCGCCTGCATCTGCCTAATGAGCTTTTTGGGATGTGATAACAATGATATTGCTCCCTCAAATATGGATGTTGACAGATACGTAGAATTATTGAGGAAGGGTAAATACGAGCCTTACGAATTGCCAGATTTCACTTATAAAGATATCCCAGCGCTTCTAGCCTATAGAAATGAAAATCAACAGATTACAAATTACCCTATAAACAGCATTTCTTCTCTTTGGCTTTCGGAATGCAGCTTAGGAATGTATGTATTGTGGACTATCGAATCTATCCGTGCAAGAGCCATAGACAGTGAATACCTGATTGGTACATTTCCATCCCAAAATCCTATTGTAGAAAAAAGAGATAACCCATCAGCAATAGAAAGAGGAAATGAGGTGCAAGAATTGATTGCCAAATCATACCAGGACTGGTGGAATAATAATAAGAACAAGGACTTTGATAAGTTTAAAGAAATTGATCCTTTGGTAAACACTGAATATCGGTGGCATTAAATGACTGAGCTATATATCATCTTGGCTCATGCGGTCGGAACCAAGAGAAATAAAATCTTTACTATAAGAAGTTAGGATAAAGCTTGAAGAATACGGTAGAATACCGTCGTCTCCAAGCTTTATTACGTTTAGCCAGTTTAATTAATAGATATCATGGAAAATATTTGGTTTGACAGTTGGGAAAGTATACTCAGGATAATCTTGGTAACCCCATTAGCTTACTTCACGATGGTACTTATATTACGGATTTCCGGTAAAAGGACCTTATCTAAAATGAATGCTTTTGATTTTGTTGTTACCATTGCGTTAGGATCCACTCTCGCTAGCGTAGCTCTTATCCAAAACATCCCATATGCCAATGGTATCACTGCCATTCTTGTATTTATCGGTTTACAGTTCATATTCACTTGGTTATCTGTGAGGGTAAGGGCTGTTAAAACCTTAATCACCAGCAGGCCATCATTAATCTTCTACAAGGGCGAATTTCTGAATCAGGCTATGAAAAAGGAAAGAATAACAGTTGAGGAAATATACAGCGCAGCCCGACAAAAAGGGCTTTCTACTTTAGATGGAATAGATATGATAATTTTTGAAACAACAGGTGATATTTCAATTATTGAAAAGATAACGGATAATACAGAAACTACTTATCAGGATGTTAAAATAAAACCCTAGAAATCCGATTTGACATGGGAACTAATGACCAGAGGGCTATGAAAAAACACATTATATTCTTGTTCGCATCTTTATTGTTACTATCCTGTAATTCAGATGATGAAGATATTTTAAGAACAGAAAATGGGGAAATTTGGCGTAGTGGAGGCTTATATTATTGCGCTGAACAAATACATCTTGATAATGGAGACACTTTAATTGTCAATATTAAAGACGTAATTACCTATGTAGGAGGAGATAGAGTAACTATTAAATATAAAGAACTAGGCAGAAATGAAAACTGTTCGTATGGAATCAATTGCCAGGTTATTGAGCTTAATAAAATAGAATAACGATTAGTTGAATCAAAAAAAATATGTCAATAACAAAAGACTCCGAACTAATTGGAATGAAGCGCATCAGTGAAGTGGTAGGAACCACTCTGAAACTGATGACAGCATACGCTAAAGTGGGTATGTCCACCAAAGAGCTAGACGAATACGGAGGCGACATTCTGAAAAGTTATGGAGCTAAGTCGGCACCTTACGAAACGTATGGATTCCCAGGCTATTCGTGTATAAGTGTAAATGAAGTTGCTGCGCACGGGATACCTTCGGAGAAAATACTTTTGAAGGAAGGAGATTTAATCAATATTGATGTATCCGCAGAGCTCAATGGCTTTTGGTCTGACAACGGAGGTTCATTTGTACTTGGGAAGGATATCCATAATCACCAACCTCTAGTGGATGCCTCCAAGGACATTTTACGTAAAGCCATAAACGCAATCAAGGGCGGAGTGAAAATTGCTGACATTGGTTATCTGATAGAAACTGAAGCTAGAAAATCAGGTTACACAGTAATTAAAAACTTAGCCGGGCACGGAGTCGGCAGAAGTTTGCATGAAGAACCTCATGATATTTTAAACTACCGAATCCGAAGCAACAGAGAGCGATTTAAGAAAAATACCACCGTTGCCATAGAGACTTTTATTTCGACAAACTCTACCATTGCTGTGGAGCAGAAAGATGGCTGGACTTTAATGGGGAATAATGGCGGATATGTCACACAGCATGAGCAGACAATTCTAATTACAGATCATGCTCCCATCATTCTGACGGAAGCTAATGGGATTTGGGATTAGATAACAAGGCAGCAAGCGTTAAGCTAGCAGATTTAGTGATGTTTTTTATTTTCAATTTAACACTAGTTGAAAAACCCAATAACGCTAAATGATCCTGTTTAAACCCTTATTTTAGTATCAAAATAAAACGCATACTAATAGATATAAGCAAAATAGACGCAATTGGATTGAGGGAGTGTGTATATATAATTTTGGGTAGCATAAAATAAAATGAACGTAGAAAAGAGAAAGCAAGGTGAATCTACTATTTTGACAATCAATCCAAGCTATAAACCTACAGGAATAGCAGTATTCGTTACATTGATTTTTACCGGATTTATTGTAATATTTACTCAGTCAATAGAACAGATTATAAAAGGTAATTTCAATTTATTTTTTACTATCGTTTTCGGACTCTTTTTCTGGGTAGCTTATTTCAACTTTTTCAATTTCTATTGGGCGATTCTTGGAAATAAGATTGTTGAAATAAATAATGACTTCATAAAACATACGAAATGTGTTTGGTTTTTAAGGCATTCAAAAAAGTATAGAAAAACTAAAATTGGAGAATTCAAAATTGTGGATAGCACTAACTCATTTGGAGCCGCTGGAACTGCGATGTTTGGATTTTCAAACATTAACGTTCAATATAAGTATGGTCGTAAAAAGAAAATGATTGGAAAGCAGATTGACCAAGAAGAAGCCAAATTAATATTAACAGAACTTAAAAATAAGAACTACGCTACCAAACACTATGTATAAAATCAGCCGCACAAAGCCAACGCTTAGTCCAAGTTAGGCCCCATACCTTGAACATTGTGTACAAGCAAAATAAACAGTGAATGAATAGTACGATAATCAACACGAAACTAGGAGATATTGAGTACCGTTCTATCGGAAAGGGAATTCCGGTAGTTTTCATTCACGGTGGACACTCGAACTGTTATGAAACTCTTGGTCATAAAGGCTTTGATTTATCAAAATTTCGATTGATAATTCCTTCAAGACCAGGATATGGTAGAACACCATTGAATGGTAAAAAGACACCCAAAGAAGCAGCTGACTTAATTATAGAAATATTAAATTATTTATCAATAGACAAAGCAATTATTTATGGCATCTCTGCGGGAGGATTAACAGCCATAGAATTAGCTGCGAATTATCCTACCAAAGTTGAGAAACTATTACTCGCTTCAGCTATTTCAAAAAAATGGCTAAACGAAGACGGAAAGATTTATAAGACAGCACAATTAATCTTCAATCCCAAAATTGAAAGACTTACTTGGGGTATGGTCAGGTTGTTTTCCGGAATTTTCCCAAGGATGATAGCCAAAAGCTTTTATCCTCAATTTTCAACTGATCCCGCTCATAAGCTTACTCAAGAGGATATACAAGAACTAGTTTTGGCACTGAAGCACTATCGTTCAAAAAGAGGATTTATAAATGATATTGACCAAGATATAAATGATGGGACAATTACAAAGATTAACTGTCCATGCCTTATAGTTCATAGTAAAAATGACAATAGCGTTTCATTTGAACATCCCATACATTCAAATGATATGATTAAAAATTCAAGACTGATTGAATTGGACAATGAATGGGGACATCTATTTTGGATTGGTAAAGACTCTGAACAATCGATAAAGAAAACAGTAGAATTTATAAATGAATGAAAGGCAGCGCACAACAGCACCTAAGAAAACATGAGGTGGACAGTGGTTTCCGCAAGGTTCGTTCTTCGTGGCTACTTTTGTCATGGTGGACGGGAATTGCTCAGAAAACCGCCACAAGTCATATACACTAACCGATATGCACAATCAAAAACTTCCCATATGGCAATAATAATACAACCTTACCTCATGAGTCTGCTAATTTGTTTTTAACTGATGGTGGGCTGGAAACAACTTTAATTTTTCTTGAGGGTTTTCACCTCCCCTATTTTGCAGCATTTGATTTATTAAAAGATGAGAAAGGCTATAACCTAATTAGAAACTATTATCTAAGGTATTTGAAAATCGCAAAGGATTTCAAAACAAATTTCATTTTGGAAAGCCCTACTTGGAGAGCCAGCCCAGACTGGATCGAAAAGATTGGCTATCCAAGTTCGGCAATTTCAGAAATCAATGAAAAAGCCGTTCAACTCTTGGTCGATTTAAAAAATGAATTTGAAAAAGATTTAGATGCCATCGTTATTAGTGGTTGTATCGGCACTCGGGGAGATGGTTATAAACCTGAAAATAAAATGAGTGTGGAAGAGGCTCAAAAGTACCACTCGGAGCAAATAGGTATTTTTAGACATACACCTGTTGATATAATTTCAGCTGTTACAATGAATTATGCTGAAGAAGCTATTGGCATCACCCGTGCGGCGGGAGCGGTAAACCTTCCTTCAGTCATATCTTTTACTGTGGAAACCAATGGCAATCTACCTTCAGGAATGAGTTTGAAAGAAGGTATCGAGCTAGTGGATGAAAGCGTAAAAGAATCCCCACTCTATTTTATGATTAATTGTGCTCATCCGACGCATTTCATAAACAAATTATTGGATGGGAAAAATGAGCCTTGGACAAAGCGGATAAAGGGTATTACCTGGGTGGATTTACTTTAAACCTCGTTTTCTAACCTTCTAACAGCAATAGTTTTGCAGATTATTGTCGGTCAACTTAAAGAAAAATCAATAAACAAAGTTGTCTTGAATAAGCTATTAATTCGACAGATCATGGTGCTAGTAAGTGATTTACCTCAAATAAATCGGAAAATGTTTTCAGCAAAATACACATTAACCAATATTCATGACCTTGTAGTATCGTTCCTATTCTTAGGACTCTTATTCGGGCTGCACAACTTTAAAACTCATGCAGAAAATGAATGAAGAAAAAATTATGACTCTGCACCCAGAAGGGAAGAAAGGGGTAAACATACTGAGAAGAAGGTATGACACAATCAAAGACTTTATCTTAAAAGCGATTGATGATCGTGAGGAAATTGGTTTTGATGAGCTTACAGATTTTGCCGTTGATAAACTGTCCACCACCTTCGATGGAAAAGTAGTCTGGTATATAGTAACAGTAAAACTTGATTTAGAAGCACGAAATATAATAGAGAGAGTTCCTAAGACAAGTCCGCATAAATTGCGAATGAAAAATTAACGACTCGCTAGTCGAGTACACGGCGGTTCGTAAAGCAAAAGACTGTTGCTCTTTACACCAACAATCACCTTTCCGCTACTTTTGAGATAAGGCTACCAATGGCCCCTTATCGAATTTTCACTTAACAATACGTTCAGTCCTTCGCTACCCAGTGAGGTCTCTGTAGCATTTACAGCTCTACTTCCGACAACTACTATGACTTCGGCTGACTTCTCTTAGATGTTCATTACACCCAGCATGGCCTGCATTTAGTTCCTTCTCTAAAAAATGTCCAGGGGACATTTTCTCACGCTTTGGGAAAAACCTGTCCTGAGAATCGTGATTATCTCCGCGCTTAAGGGACTTTATTCGCGGAGAGTTTGTATTGATGGCATTCATGAATACTCCGTATTTCACCCGTTGGAACGGCCATCTTTTTGGTCTATTTTCACCATTTTAGGCATACACAGCGGCTAAGAGTGCATGCCACAGTTAGTCCTTATTTTGAAGAAGAATAGAAAATTTTAAGATGGCGTAAATTAAGACATAGGAGTAATAATGCGGCAAGCACCATAGCCACAATCCGTTATGTGGCAGCTTCGAAAATGACGTCAATTCAGGAAGTATAGTATATTTATTATAGTTAAACATAAACTCTTGGAATGATGAAACTATTGAATGCAATCGGAAAGCAGATGCAGTACCCTAGGGGGGTATTCGGCAAGATCTTGTTTGCGTGGATGACGAGAAAGACTATTGCGCATGCACGTTGGACGATAGACCTAATGGATATACAACAGAATGAAGATATCATCGAAATAGGTTTCGGAAACGGTTCTAACATTAAGTTACTCTTACAACGAGCAGTCAGAGGTTCCGTTACAGGAGTCGAAATATCAGTGACTGCAATTGAAATGGCATCTAAGAAAAATGCCAAAGCCATCTCGGATGGCAAAGTGGCACTGCACCTGGCCCCAGGCAACGCCCTTCCTTCTAAAGATAGCGTATTTGACAAAGCATGTACGGTTGCCACGGCCTATGTGATTGAAGATCCTGGAGCGGTATTTAAAGAAATGTACCGTGTTCTCAAACCCAACGGACGCGCGGCCGTTACTTTTCCAGTCCGGGAGAATTTTATGCAATTTAAACCCGTAGCAACAGAAGGCTTTTACCTCCATAAGCTTACAGATCTTGAATCAGCATTTCGCGATGCGGGCTTTGTCAATTGCAAAACCGAACGCAATGATCAAGTGCGCTTTGGCGCTCATTGTATGCTTGGAGAGAAACCGACTAGTATGGACTAAAAAGAACGCCTCATGGATGACATCAATCAAATCCCTTTTAATTTCGATCCGCGAATCGGCTTAATTATCGGCATCATGGTTGGCTTTCTGGTCTTTGCTGTATCTTTGGACTTGACGTGGGAAAAGCTGCTGAGAGCCCTCAAAAGACCAAAACCCCTCGCAATCGGAATTGTTGCTCAATTTGGAATCCTACCCGCCAAGGGTTTTGCGTCAGTTGTAAACCTACCACCGACAACCTACAATTTCAATCGGCAACAAAATCATCCTTTTAGTTTTGCTATTTGTTTTTCGCCCCAATCTCTCAAATGACTAATAAAAGGAATTAATTCTGCACCTATTTCCGTGAGTGAATATTCCACTTTGGGGGGTACTTCCTGATACACTTTTCTGCTCACCAAGGCATCATCTTCCAACTCCCGTAAAGTTTGAGTAAGCATCTTTGGAGTTATATCAGTCAAGGTTTTTCGCAACTCGCCGTAACGCATTATTCCTTTGCTGTGAAGATACCATAAAATCCTGCCCTTATATTTCCCTCCAATCCGCCTAAAAGCATAATCTACCGAACAAGTAGGTTCTGAAATATTTTTTTTCATCTTTTCTTTGTTTATAACTAGTTGAATTTCAACGTTAGTATTGTTTTAGTATATAGGTTACAAAAAAGTGCATACTTGCCACAAATATACTATGTATCTACATTTGCGTCCTAAATTTCAACAATAAAAAAATGAATGCATTTATTTTAAAGGAAGCTGGAAGTATTGAGAATCTTCAATTGACAGAGATAGAAAAACCAACCATAAAAGCTGACGAAGTATTGGTAAAAGTAGTATCAATCAGTATCAATCCCGTTGATGTAAAGGCAAGGACTTACGATGGAGTTTTACAATGGATTTTTGGCGAAGAATGTCCTGTTATTTTAGGTTGGGACATTTCTGGAACAGTGGTTGAAACAGGTAGTGCCGTAACCGATTTTGTAGTAGGCGACGAAGTGTTTGGAATGGTCAATTTCTTTGGTAAAGGAAATGCCTATGCCGAATATGTGGCTTCGCCAGCAAGTCATTTGGGATTGAAACCCAAAAACACTTCACATCAACAAGCTGCTGCTGCTACGATGGTTGCAATCACAGCCTATCAATCATTAGTAGATGTAGCAAAAATTAAGAAAAATGATAAAGTGTTAATTCACGCTGCATCTGGTGGTGTAGGACATTTTGCAGTACAAATTGCCAAATATTTTGGAGCTTATGTAATTGGAACATCTTCCTCTAAAAACAAAGACTTCGTTTTATCATTAGGTGCTGACGAACATTTAGACTACAACAAAGAAAATTTTATTGGAAAACTTTCGGATTTTGATATTGTACTAGACACAATCCAAGGCGAAACTTTATTAAGCTCAATTGCCATAGTAAAACCAAACGGAATAATTGTAACACTTCCTTCTCCTGAAATTTCGCAAGAAATAAAAGACAAGGCATTAGAGAAACAGATAAACATTGAATTTATGATGGTTGCTTCAAAAAATGAGACTATAAAAGCCATTGCGCATTTACTAGAAATAGAAGCAATAAAATCAAATATTCACAAAATATTTCCTTTTGAAGAAGTAGGGAAAGCACATTTAGAAGTTGAAACCAAAAGAGTTATCGGAAAAGTTGTGGTCAACCTTTAACAAAAAACAGAGGAGAATAAAACTGCGAAAGTAAAATAAGGGCTACAGCTAATCGAGTGTCGCCCTCGCCAGATTTCTCTGGCGAGGTGCGCTTAGTGTTTTATTCGCGGAGAATTTGTATTGATGGCATTCATGAATACTCCGTATTTCACCCGTTGGAACGGCCATCTTTTTGGCCTATTTTCACCATTTCAGACATACACAACACATTGCTGCCAGTGGGGCTGTTTGCTTTGTTGACAGCCTCATTGGTAATCTTGTGACTAACTTAAAGGCATAAAATTTCAATTTCCTTCATCAAAAAGTAGCCCCAAATAATTCTTGTAAAGCGTTAGCTGTTTAGCAGTCACAGTTGGATCATTAATGGCTTTGGAAACAATAAACGCCCCTTCCATTACAACAGTGAAATGATCGGACATGGCAACTTTATCGAATTCTATTTTTGGAGTTTGGGTTTCCAATACCTTATCTATCATCACTTCAAAAGCATTTCGCCATTTTATAATGGTTTCAGCAACTGCTTCCTTGATTTCCTCACTGTATTGGTTTTGCTCGTTACTTACCGATGCATACAAACAATTGGGAGGCTCTTCCTGGCCAGAAAACATATCGATGAAACATTGTACAAATTCCAACAGCCTTTGTTTTGGTCGTTCAGCATATTGTTCTGTTTTTTCCATGACACGATCCAACTCTTGGAGATCTGTGGTAGCAAAATCGTTTACTAAAACAAAGGCCAATTCTGCTTTCGTTTTGAAATGATAATAGAAGGCGCCTTTCGTTATACCTGTTTTCTCAAGAATTAAATCTACTGATGTGCCTGCAAATCCATTTTCATAAATCAGTGCTTTGGATTCTGTCAGTATTTTATCTCTTGTTGCCTTTCCATCTCGTCCCATTTAACAAATATAAAATATTTATACCGACTAGTTTGTTTATTTAAAAATTTATTTTACTTTTATACCAACTAGTCTGTTTAAATAAGCTAATTATGAATTTTCCCTCGCCATTAGAATTGCTACTTGATCCGATTTCATTGACTGTAATCGCAATGTTTATTTCCCTTTATGTTTGGGAGAAGTTATTCCCACGGAATAAAAATCTACCATCAATAAAGTATGCCACTATTAGAGGCCTGATCGCCTTTGGTATTTTCTTCTATCTGAGCTCATATCTACCGATTGTGACCGATGGGTTTTTGGCTGATTACCAGATGATTGATCTTTCAGGTTTTCCATTAATACTCCAAGTATTGATAGGTTTACTTACCTACCAACTATTCTTGTACGGCTGGCACTGGTCTATGCATAGATCCAATAAGTTATGGAAAGTATTTCACCAGATGCATCATAGCTCCGAGCGCTTGGATATCCCAAGTACCTTTTATTTCAGCCCGATGGATATGATTGGTTTCACGCTTTTGGGCAGTATTGTTTTTGCGCTCTTTATGGGTGTTTCTCCTCAGTCAATCACAGTGATTATTCTTTCTCTAAATTTCCTGAGTATTTTTCAGCACGCCAATATCCAGACGCCACAGTGGTTGGGCTACTTCATCCAGCGACCTGAACAGCATGCTATACACCATCAAAGAGGAGTGCATAAGTACAATTATTCAGACTTTCCGGTTTATGACCTGATTTTCGGAACATTCAGTAATCCGAAAACATTCGAAGGAGAAAATGGTTTTTACGATGGTGCATCTACAAGAGTACTGGAAATGATAATGTTCAAAGATGTTTCCTCAGATTCCGGAGTGAACAGTGAAGAGAAGATAGGGTTTGTTGATAACCATAAAGTGAAAATCACACCTTCTTAAAAAGTGTCTTTGAACAGCCCCTGTAAGGAGCGGCAACCATAATCTTAGAAGTCAAACCCTTGTTGTTGATCTTTTTCTCTCCTTTCTACTTTCTCTTGATATAAACATATCGTTTGATCATTTCCTCATCAAGTCCCGTCGTGTTGACAAAATAGCCCCTTGCCCAAAACCGGTTTCCCCAATACGGCTTCTTCTTCAATTTTGGAAAACTCTTGAATAGTTTGATTGAAACTGAAGCTAGAAAATCAGGTTATAAAGTAATTAAAAAACTTAGCCGGACACGGGCAGACAATTCTTATCACAGATTATACTCTGGTCATTCTAACGGAAGCTAATGGGACTTGGGGTTAACTAATCCTTCATATGAAGTGATTAGGTTTTCGTTTTAAACCATGAATTGAGAAAAAATTCTTGACGCATACCACCTACTCTTTGACGTTTTTAGACCTTAGCATATCTTGGCTTAGCACTAGATTTGGATAGCAATAAATAA
This sequence comes from Algoriphagus aurantiacus, assembly GCF_035156405.1. Classification (NCBI taxonomy): domain Bacteria; kingdom Pseudomonadati; phylum Bacteroidota; class Cytophagia; order Cytophagales; family Cyclobacteriaceae; genus Algoriphagus; species Algoriphagus aurantiacus. Next base: position 45,023 of record NZ_JAXRUT010000027.1, read on the forward strand.
TTCAAAGGCACTACAATAACAATAAGATTATGGCACTGATCAATCCTTACATCAATTTCAATGGAAATGCGGAAGAAGCATTCAATTTTTACAAATCTGTCTTTGGTGGCGAATTCGCAAACATTACCCGCTTCAAAGACCTCTCAATTCCTGAAAATCCAATAGCAGAACATGAGGCAGATAAGATCATGCACATTGCTTTGCCTATCGGGAAAAATGTCTTGATGGGCAATGATGTCCCTGAAAGAATGGGCCGGGTAGATGAAAATGAAAACAGGTCTAAAATATCTATCGGTGCAGAAAGTAAGGAAGAAGCTGAAAAATTATTTAATGGACTTTCAGCTGGAGGAAGTATTGAAGTTCCAATGGATGAAAGTCCATGGGGTTCCTATTTCGGGATGTTCAGAGACAAATACGGGATTGAATGGATGGTGGATTTTGACCCAAAACACAAAGGAAAAGTGTAATTAACTAGGTCAAGCCAATAAAACGATCAAAATCCTCCCAATACTTTGAAACTATTGGGGATTTTTTTTGATATCCGCTCCACCTGTTTATTTCTCATCCCAACTTCAAAACTTACTTAATTGTCACCTCTTGTCTATATTTCGTGTATCACTTAATTTCTACTATAATCGAGAATTACCATAGAAATTTTCGGGTATGATCGAGAATTTACATGTATATTTTCGGTTATAATCGAGAATTTACATATTTTTGATTCATGATTTCTCGACAGATAGAATCGGAATTAAGAAAAAGAATCCATCAAGGGAAGCTTTTGGTGATAATTGGTCCTAGACAGGTGGGAAAGACTACGCTTATGAAGCAAGTCTTAGATTTCCCAAATGACAAAGTTTTGTGGCTGAATTGCGACAATCCAGATGACCGATTGAGTCTGCAGGAAGCAACAACTTCTGACCTTCAGGCACTAATTGGGACTTACAAGTTGGTAGTTATTGATGAAGCTCAGCGAGTTTCAAATATTGGGCTTACTTTGAAAATTATGGCAGATGAATTCCCGGAAGTTCAGGTTATTGCTTCAGGTTCGTCAGCTTTAGACCTTGCCAATTCAATCAAAGAGCCACTTACTGGCCGCAAACGAGAATTCCAACTTTACCCGATTTCCACAGAAGAACTTTGCTTACATACCTCTTCCCGGGAAGAAAAACGACTGCTAGAGCAGCGGATGATCTTTGGCTTTTATCCTGAAGTAATTAATCATCCAAGCGAAGCTCAAGAAGCACTTCAGGAAATCACAAACAGTTATCTCTACAAGGATATTTTGAGTCTGGCGGAAATCCGCATGCCTACAATTTTACAAAAGTTATTGCTAGCCTTGGCATTACAGGTCGGTTCCGAAGTCACATTCAACGACCTGGGAAATACGGTTGGAATAGATAAGGAAACAGCAGAAAAGTATATTGACTTGTTGGAAAAAGCATTTGTGATTTATCGTTTGAACTCATTTAGCAGGAATATGCGACGCGAGCTCAAAAAAAGTCGGAAAATATACTTTTGGGATAATGGGGTACGAAATGCTATTATCAATAATTTCAATTCTCTGGATCTAAGGACAGATAAAGGAGCACTCTGGGAGAATTTCCTAATCAGTGAACGGATGAAATATCTAAGCTACCACCGGATTCATTCTAACGTTTATTTCTGGAGAACCACGACAGGAAAAGAACTAGACTGGCTGGAAGAGCGAGAAGGAAAGCTGTTTGCATTCGAAGCAAAATGGAATCCCGAGCGTAGAGCCAAGCTACCACTGGGGTTTGAAGAAGCATATCCTGAAACTGAATTTCGAGTGGTCCACAAAGAGAATTACTTGGAGGTATTGACCCAATAAAGGGAATTTTAACGAACTGAAGTTTCTGGAAAATATATTCTCCGCATAGCTAAATGATCTTGACGAAATCCTTAATTTTAGGATCAACAAAGCCCAGCGGATTTCAGATAATAGAGATATACTCAATAAGGTATAGGGAGTCGGGTAAATGAAACTGGTTTAATGAAAGGAAAACTTTAGAATATTAGAATGAAATTTAGTCTATTCCAGAGAAGTATTTGGACAGTCGAGCTGAGCAAGGAGACCATAATCAAACTTTTAACTCAAAATACACAAACCGAATTCCATAGGAGCAAGGGAAATAAATCTAAAATAGCTGCGTATACCGGCATAATTGAAAGCGATAAATTTAGAATAAGAGAAAATAGGTTTCAAACTTCACTTTATTCGACTAGCGGTATGCAAAACATGACACTTCTCGAAGGGGAAATAAGAGAGTTCAAAGGCTTGACTCAAATTTCTGTTATTGCTAACCAATTAAATTTCCGAACGATCTCACTATTGATTTCACCAATTTTGATAGCTGCGGGACTAATACCAATATTATTGGAAGAAAGCATTTATTTTCTTTTTGGAATTCCGCTAACAATTCTAATTGAACTTCTAATTCTCAAAGGAATAAACGCTGAAATTCAAGAAGCAATTTCTAAGTTCCAAAAGCAATTAATCAAAGTAGAAGAAGAATCACAGCAATCGAGTAAACCGATGTGAGCAACTCACTCACCATGGCTAAGACACCAAACACAACTTATCCATCCAGTTAAAAGAGCTGTTGACCAAGCTCAATACAACCTCCATCCAGCTTCTGGAAAAGCAGGACAACACTAATTTGCGACCTCCGCGAAAACCGCAGCAGTCTCTGCCGCTAAAAAAAAACACCCCCATGAAGCTCTTCGCTTTCTGGGGGTGTTTAAATAATAACTAATTTTTATAGACTATTTAATGATTCTCGTGCTTACTTGGATCGTAATTAGCTTCCAGCTCTGCCAAGCCCTTTTTCCCATACGCTATCTTAGTAATCACAACATACAGCACAGGCACAAAAAAGATCGCCAAGAAGGTAGCTGCAAGCATCCCTCCGATCACTGTAAATCCAATAGTCTGTCTAGCCACAGCACCAGCACCATTGGAAATAGCCAAAGGAACCACACCAAGAATAAAAGCAAGGGAAGTCATGATAATCGGACGAAGTCTCAATCTCACCGCTTCCAACGTTGCCTGAATCAGCGGCATGCCAACATCCACACGCTCTTTGGCAAATTCCACAATCAGAATGGCATTCTTAGCAGCCAAACCTATCAGCGTAATCAGACCAATCTGCGCATAGATATTATTATCCAATTTCGGTAAGAAATGAAGTGCGACAATCGCTCCAAATGCTCCCAATGGCAAAGCCAAAAGGACTGAAAATGGAACAGACCAGCTTTCATACAAGGCTGCCAAAAGAAGGGAAACCAGTACAATGGCCAAGGCAAAAATCAGGATAGTGCTACTTCCCGAGGAAAGCTCTTCCCTACTCAAGCCAGAGAAATCATACCCATAACCCGCAGGCAATACCTCTGCCGCCACTTCCTCCAAAGCTGCAAGCGCTTGCCCACTACTGTAGCCAGGCGCTGCATTTCCATTGATTTCCGCAGAACGGAACAAATTATAGTGAGAAATCACAGGAGCATTTTCCACCACTTCGTAACTTATCAATGCACTCAATGGTACGGATTCTCCTCCACTACTTTGCACATAGTATTGTTCCAGATTATTTATTCCTGCCCGGTAAGCAGTATCTGCTTGAGCCACCACCCGGAAATTCCTGCCATACCTGGTGAAGTCATTGACATAGGTACTACCCATGTAATTTGACATAGTCGTAAAGATCTCGGTCAGGGGAACCCCCAATTTCTTAGCTTTTTCCCTGTCCACGGTGACGTGGTAGCCAGGGGTTTTGGCCGTAAAGAAACTATAAGCCATGGCGATTTCAGGGCGTTGATTTGCAGCGGCAAGGAATTGACCCATTACTCCTTCAAATTCCTTGATATCTCCAGTGGCAGATCGCTGCTCCAGCATAAAACTAAAACCACCTGTGCTACCCAAACCAGGAATCGCAGGCGGTGGAACTACCACAATGTTTCCTTCCGTGATAGCTGCAAACTTCTGGTTCAATGTTGCCAACATCCCTCCAAGCTGAAGAGAAGGATCTTTTCGGTCATCCCAAGGATCCATCTGCACAAAGAAAGTAGCTGCATTTGGCTTAAAGGAGAAGTTTATCACATTCAATCCACCAATACCGGTTACGTGATTGATCCCTTCCGTCTCTTCCAGTATACCGTTCATTTCCTGCATTACCGCCTTTGTTCTATTACTTGCAGCTCCTTCAGGCAATTGTAGTGTCACGTACAGTCTTCCTTCATCCTCTGTAGGCAAGAAACCAGTAGGCTTAGTTTGGAATAGACCGAACGTACCTGCAAAAATACAGATGAGCAAAATCAGCATCAGTGGAGCTCTTTTGATACTGTTTCTCACGCCATTGGTATAGCTGGCTGTAGTACGTTCAAACCACATATTGAATTTATAGAAGAACTTATTCAGTCCTTTTCCATTCTCATTTACTTCAGAAGGCTTCAGCAAAAGAACACACAACGCAGGAGTTAAACTCAAAGCCACAAATGCTGAAATCAATACTGAGATGGCAATTGTAATCGCAAACTGCTGGTACATTCTACCCACGATGCCAGGAATAAATCCTACCGGAATAAATACCGCCGCCAAAATCAATGCAATCGCAATTACCGGAGCAGTGATATCCTTCATTGCAAGACGAGTTGCTTCCTTCGCAGAAATCCTCTTGGAATCTATGTAATGCTGCACAGCCTCGACTACCACGATGGCATCATCCACCACTATACCGATAGCCAATACAAAACCAAAAAGCGTCAACGTATTGATCGTAAATCCGAGTAAAGGGAAGAAAATAAAGGTACCGATGATGGACACAGGAATCGCAAGAACAGGAACTAAAGTCGCTCTCCAGCTCTGTAAGAAGAGGAATACTACCACGATCACAAGAAGCAATGCCTCAACGAATGTGTACATTACTTCATTGATCGAGACTTCTACAACAGATACTGATTCAAAGGGAACAGTATAAGTCATATCCGTAGGAAAACTCTTTTTTAACTCATCCAAAGCCGCATAAACGCCTTCGGCAGTTTCCAAAGCATTACTTCCCGGCGCTTGATAAACCAGCAAAATCGCAGCTTCCTCTCCATCCAAAGTAGAGTATCTACCGTAGTCAAATTGACCCAATTCGATTCTGGCTACATCTTTCAAGTAAACTAAAGAACCATCCTGAGAATTTGTTCTTAAGACTATGTCTTCAAACTCCTCAGCTCTTTCCAGACGCCCATTTACAGTGATCGGATATTCAAACGCCTGCGTATCATACTGAGGCATACTTCCTACTGTTCCGGCAGCTACTTGTAAGTTTTGCTCCTGAATGACAGCAGTTACTTCTCTCGCAGAGATGCCGTATTGGGCCAGTTTATCAGGCTTAAGCCAAACTCGCATACTGAAATCCTGACCAATTGCGGTAATATCCCCGACCCCATTTACGCGGAGTAAGGCATCTTTGATGAAAATATTGGCATAGTTGGAAAGGAATTTGGAGTCGTGAGATCCTTCCGGTGAAGTAATACTCAACACCATCATAATAGATGGATTTCTTTTTCTCACGGTTACACCCAGTCTACGAACAGCCTCAGGGAGAGATGGCTCAGCAATGGACACCCTATTTTGTACATCCAATGTGGCGATGTTAATATCCGTCCCCACTTCAAAGGTGACGTTCATCTGCATCTGCCCAGTACTGGTATTGTTAGATGAAATATAAGCCATCCCAGGTGTACCGTTCACTTGGGTTTCTATTGGTGTAGCTACCGTCTGTTCCACAGTTCTTGCATCTGCACCTGTGTAATTGGCCGACACTGAAACTACCGGAGGCGTAATGTCAGGATACTGAGTAACGGGTAGGTTTAATATAGCTAAAACACCGACCAGGACGATGACGATCGAAATCACCATTGCTGTCACAGGCCGTTTTATAAATACGTCTGATATCATAAATAATTAATCATGTCTTTTGAAAAAACGAGTTATTGAGCGGCTGTCTGCTCGGTAATCTGAGCTCCATCACGTAATCTCTGGATACCGGTCACCACAATTTTGGTCCCTTCTTGCACCCCCCTTCTTACCACAATGTTCTCCCCGATTTGCGTCCCAAGAATTACATTTTGCTGCTTCACAGTATTGTCTTCCTGCACTACATACACAAAGTACTCACCCATCTGCTCAGTCACGGCTCGGTAGGGAATCACCACCTGCTCACCTATATCTTGATTGAGAACTTGAATGTTTACAGTCATTCCTGCGATTAAATCACGCTGTGGATTTGGGAATTGTACACGTAAATTAATAGTACCGGACTGCCTTCCCACAGCTCTGTCGATGGTGGTAAATGTGCCATTGTAAGGATATATACTTCCATCACTGAATTTGAGTCTAAACAATGAATCTGGCATATCTTCTGACTTCAGCATTTTATTGAATCGAGGAATCTCGCGCTCATTGATCACAAAATTCAAAGCCATAGGATCATTGGACGAAAGTGTATTTAGAAGTGGCTGGCCCGGAGAAACCTGTGATCCCATTCTGACTTGAGAAATACCTACCGTTCCGTCAAATGGCGCTGTAATCACTGAATACTGATAGTCCGTGTTAGCGGATTCAAGTTGAGCCTTCGCTGAACTCAGTTGAGCTTTAGCATCCAATACCGCACTTTCTGCATGATCCAATTGCTGCTTTGCAATGGCATCTTGTTCATCGAGTCTCTTATATCGATCGAAATCTTTACTCAATCTGGCAAGGTTTGCTTCAGCACTTGCCACCATTGCTTGTGCTTGCTGTTGTGAAGCTGCATATTTGCTTCGGTCAATTTCATAGAGCTTCTGCCCTTTCTTAACTTCCTGACCATCTTTAATGTATATATTGGTAATATATCCACCTATTTGGGGACGAAGCTCTACCTCGTTTAGAGGCACAAGTGTAGCTGGATATTCGTCTAGGCCTGTTACGGATTTTTTCACCAAAGTGAAAGTAGTGACCGTGGTAGCAGCTGGAACTGGCGGACCAGCCTGCTGCTTTTGCCCACAAGAAAACCCAGCTAAAATCAAGGCCGAAAAAGCTGCTAGTTTGTATGATAATTTCATCTGATATAAAATTTTATGCTGGTTCTAATTAATTGATCGTACCTAATGCTCTCTGTAAGTCAAGTTTGTCTTCCAATACCTGATAGAATGCATTGATATGGTTTATTTGGGCAGTTTGGAGATCAGTTTCTGCTACGACTAATTCCACGTAAGCTTTGATTCCTTCATCATATTGGAGTTTGATGATGTTATATACTTCTTCAGCCATCTCCATATTCTCTCTGATCAGCTGCCATTCATAGATACTACTGTTATAATCTGCCAGAGCTGTGGAATATTCCGTTTTGATCTGATTGCTGAGATTTTCGATTTCAACATTTCCCCGCTCCACCTGAAGTTCTGCTGCTTTCACTCTATGAATCCGTTTACCTCCCTGGAAAATCGGAATAGATAGATTTAGTCCCACAGCTGAAACCGGGTATGCTGAATTGTATAAGTTGGAAAAATCCTGACTGAAATAATTCCAGTTGTATCTGTAATAAGCTGACAACTGAGGCAGGTAATTCCATTTTTCATATCCAGTCTGGATTTCATTGAGTGTTTGCTGCGTTTGCAAAAGTTGATACTCTATTCGATTTTCAAGAACCAAAGGATCAGCCGCATCTTCGCCGATTTTGCCTTCTGCTCCTTGTGAATCAAACTCAATCGTAAAATCCAGACTATCTGGATAGCCCATCAATTGCTTTAGATAGTCATACTTAGCATCAAAAGAGTTTGCCACTCTATTCCGATCACTCTTCACATTGGTCAAAGCAATCGACGCACGCTGGTAATCTGTCTTATCTACCAATCCAGCTTCAAATCGGCTGTAAGCATCTTTATATTGCTTCTCCAAACGATCTAGATTCTGATCAAGGATTCTTATTTGTTCTTCGGATAAAAGAATCGAGTAAAAAGCTTTACTCACATCCACCACCGTATTTATCCTGGCATCTTTTAGCACCTGCTGTAGTTGCTGGCGATAATACTTAGACGATTTCGAAGCGAAAAGCTGATCTCGATTAAATAAGGTCTGGTCAGCCTGAAGCAGAATATTTGAATTGTAAGGCTGGCCAAAAGTGATCAGTTGATCACCGATGATCTGCTGCTGAAGCTTGATATTATAAGCTCCCGCCGCAGAGGCAGTGATCTGGGGATACCAATCTGCCAAATTTGATTTAATATCCCGCTCCCCTATCTCCTGATCAATCTGTGCTTGTCTGATAATGGGGCTTCGGACTAGTGCATATTCGACCACCTCATCTAAGGTCAATGTACCTTGGGGCACTATGCTTTCTTCCTGACTATAGGCGGTTTTTGACAAGAGTATTATACTCATCCCGGCCAACAGTAAACGTTTCTTGAACATATATAAAATAATTAGTTGGTGCTATTTTAAAAAGGTTTTTGGGTTAAGCAGTTCTGATCCCAGCCCAGATCAGGTGGGATATTTCATCCAGATCCATGTTGTTTCTGGCAAGTTTATTTTTGAAATTCCGTTTGATACGTACAATCGAATTCACATTTGTATTCACCAAAATAGAAAGCACAATAGGGTTTAATACTTTGATTTCTCCTTGTTTGATTCCTGATTCAAAAAAAACATGAGAGAAATCATGCCAAACATTGGATTTAATCTGCATCTCCTCCGAATTGAAAGGTGAATTTAAAAACTGATCGTAAAACCCATGAATAGAGGGGTTTAGTTCATAAAAATTGGTAAGATTTTTCCAATAATTATAAAACCTATCTTTAAAGACCAACCTAGTATCGTCCCGTTCTGAGACATATTTTTTTATTTCCTCGGTTACATATTCAAAGACCCCTATGATCAATGCTTCCTTATTTTCAAAATAAGTATAAATCGTCCCGGCAGCGACACCGGCATTCTTGGCCACCTGACTTACAGGACTTGCATGAAAACCATGCTCCTGAATCAAATCAAGCGCGCTTAGGATGATACACTTCTTTTTATCTAGTAAATTATGCATGGAACTATATGATGAATGAACGTTCAATCATAGTTGACAAACAAAAGTTCCGAGACAGGGTAAAAATTTGAGAAAAATTAAAGTATTGAAAACTTCGCTGTAATGAGGAAAATAAAGCGATTGATAATGAATCAGTTCTATCCATCTTCCTTTTTTTTTCGATATTTAGTTCGTATTAAATATTATTTCAAACCTAGAATCACTAACATTGCAACCCAATTGAAAATAGCAGCGGATGTGGCGAAATTGGTAGACGCACTAGACTTAGGATCTAGCGCCGTAAGGCATGGGGGTTCGAGTCCCTCTATCCGCACAAAAGGCTCCCCATACAACTGGGAAGCCTTTTTTTTATGGAAATACCGCTGATAGAGGATTGACTACAGCTTATTTTGGATTACAAAATAGGCTAAACATTCCTAGCAAGGAAGTTCTTCCAAGAACCTGATCAAATACAACTTTTGAAAAAAGTAGTCATATGTGCGTGCAGGTTTTCTCAGAAGTAGTATTAGGAAGTTTGGAATACATTCATTGTCCCCTTCTCTAATTAGCGTTGACAGATTTTATAATAGCTATGCCTTCTGTTAAAGTAAATGTTTTCGCTTCGAACCATGTAGAAATTCCTGAATACGCCTACACTGATCTTTTGTCAACCGGTAATAATCATCGCAGTTGAAATAGCTCATCACATTGTGCCTATCTGGATTAAAAGTAAGATCAATACGTAAAATTTTGCTTTGGATGTGGATCTCACGGGACGAATCTGCGGGATTCCAATCTTTACCTAAAAAGTATCCTTTCCCAACATCAGGTGGAGTGTCCCGTACAACGTTTCTGTCTCCATCTAACGCATCCAATGTTTTGGATTTAACTGAATTAAGATAAGAGATTACTGCCGCATCGCTATTTTCTCCATATTCAACCGCCACAAAAGTATGGTCAAGGCCCAAATAATGACCAAGTTCATGTGCCAAAAGTTTAATATTCTGAATTTCTTTTGAACTACCGTCTTGATAATACGCAGTTGTATGTGTTTTGGAAAATCCAGGCATTGCCACGTAATCTGCCTTGCTACTTGAAAATCCTCCTCCTGCAGCTTCATCATTCCTTCCATAGCGAAAGAAAATCACGATTTCTCCAGGAAAATCTTTAGCAAAAGCATCAGCGGCATCCTTTGATTTTTGTTTATCAATTTTTACCTGCCGACTATCTTCATCATCATTTGGAGCCAATTTATTAATAGTCGTATTCTTTAAAGTATTTACCATGGTAATATGATCAAATTGAACTCCTGCAGGCGCATAAGCCTTGTTTGCGGCATCGATCCACTCGTTTACTTCGTCTACCGATATTTGTGCCATCCGTGTACCATTGTCATCAGCGCATTTTATTGCTCGTATTTTAAGCTGGATACCATGCCGGTAAAACAGTAATCCATGGCCGGTATCGGCGCTAAAATGTCCACTGATTATAAGTGCCCATGTTTTATTCCAATTCTTGTGACTTTTAATCGGTTTAAGGTTATAAGAGTCTATAGATGATAATACTCCTAGCCCATCTGCACGGTTATAGCAAAGAAGCTTTGTAGAGGATGAAGAACCCAAAGGCAACAAGATATCCCAATCTGGACTCCAATTAGTATGATGGGCAAGACGCGTCATCTTGCCATTTACATCAGTGGAAAAAAACTTCGCTTCGCCTACTACTCGACGATAGAATAGCAGATCATTTGTAAGAATATTCTTCCCAAAGTTTCCGGGAACTATGATATCCCAATTTTTTTTCCAGTTTGTATAGTGTTTGATCAAAGTGAGATTTCCTTTGCCATCATTGCTGAAAAATTTCCCTTCTCCGTGTGTTCGATCGTATAGGAGTAATCCTGTCCAAGCTCCGCCTGTATCAAATGGCACAATGATGTCCCAACTTTTCCTCCACCCTGTATGATTCTTTACCGTTTTAAATCCTCCATTGTTATCTGGAAAAAGGAACTTTGCCTCTCCCTTGCTTCGATCATAAAGAAATAAGGATGTAAGATTTGGACCTATTAAGAATTTTCCAGGGACTATAATATCCCAGCTTTTCGCCCATGCTTTGTGGTGTTTTGCTAAGGTAATATTACCCTTTCCATCGCTACCATATACTTTTGCCTCACCATGTACCCTGTCGTAAAATAAGAGGTCAGTGTATCCGCCTCCTACAAAAGAGCCAGGAATAATTTGAAACCAACTTTGCCTCCAATTGGAGTGTGTTTTGATGGCATCAAAACTGCCATTATTTTTTGCGATTATGAATTTTGCTGTGCTATTAGTCTCTGAGGCCATGATTTCTAATGTTTAGCTTACTAGATTTTATGCCGATATAATTTGTTATCGGGTCTGATTTCCTGAATCAATTGATGTTGTTCCTATTAAATCAACAACCTAAAACTAAAGCAACACCCATTTCTTCGCTAACAACAAAGTTCCAGATAGTAACATCATAGTTCCATTCTAAAATTTTGAATTATAGATGTAAATGTTAGGTAAAAATAGAGTGTGAGACAGGAGAACTAAAAATACTTTTATAGCTGTGTAAGGTTATTGACTATAAGGATTTAAACAAGCATACTTTGTTCGCACTAATACTCAACTGGCAGATATCCATATCTTAAAAAAACAGACTATTTTTTCAGTCTTTTATCCCTACTTTGTAAGTTCATCACTCCCAACATACCCTTACTCATGAAAAAATCTCTGATTCTACTATTCTTTATTCCGGGTTTGCTTTTTGCTCAAGCCAAAGTCGATACCATAGAAGTATTCAGCAAAGCCATGAATAAAACGCTGAAAGCAGCGGTAACTACACCTTCCAGCTATGACGGCAATAAGCAATTTGCTACGCTCTATCTACTTCATGGTGGAAGCGGTGCTTATAGTGACTGGTATCAAAAGGTAACCGAACCCGGTCTTGTCAATCGTATGGCTGAGCAATATGAGCTGATCATTGTGACTCCTGGAGTGGGGCCGTCTAGTTATTACTTCGATAGCCCAGTGATGGACTCGGTGCAATACGAGACTTACATCACGGCTGAGCTGATCCCTCACATCGACAATTTGTACAAAACAATAGCTAAGAAAGAATCTAGAGCAATCACTGGTCTCTCCATGGGTGGACATGGGGCGATCATGCTCAGCGCAAAGCATTCTGATTTATTTATTGCAGCTACCAGTATGAGTGGAGTAATGAACATCGACACCCGCTTATGGAAAGTCCCAGCAGAATTCAGCAAGCTTCGTCAAAGTCAACAACAGGAAATGCTGGGTATGGATCTGCAATACGATGCTCCTTTCAGTACCTATACGGCGGTGGGATTAGTAGATCAAATGAAAGAAAATGGAATTGCCTTGCTTATGGATTGTGGTGTGGATGATTTCTTACTGGAAACCAACAGACAAATGCATCAACTGCTCCTTGAAAATGGCACTCCGCATGACTACACAGAGCGTCCGGGAGCCCACACCTGGGAGTATTGGACTAGTGCGCTTCCCTTTCATTTGCTCTTCATAGATAAGCACCTCATTCGCTAGTTCTAAGGTTTATTAATTTTGATAGATGTAAATTAGCTTAGAATTCTAAGCTAAATTTTGCTTTTTGCAGACCACCCTAAAGATTACTATGTCGCAATTTGATTCAATCAGGCCTTTTTATGACGCAGAAGCCAATGCTGCAATCCGCAGGATTATAGATGACCCTATGCTGGAGGCTATGATGAGTTTCACATTTCCATGTGATACCAGGGAGCATTGGAAAGATCTGATGGTTCACACGCATTCTTTAAGAGACTTTCAGGTCAATTTTATTTATCCGGGTGTGCAAAAAGTCTTGGAGAAAAGCTCTGAAGGGTTGACTACAAGTGGTTTTGGGCAACTGGAATCCAATACTGCTTATCTATTCATCTCCAACCATAGAGATATAATTCTAGACACCTCTTTGTTAAATTCCTGTCTGTATGAAAATGGCCTTGTACTCACGACTTCCGCAATTGGAGATAATTTGATACAGAAGCCCTTCCTACATACACTGTCCAGGCTAAATAGAAACTTTGCTATTAAACGCGGCCTTCAAGGAAGAGCTCTAATGGAAAGTTCGCAAATGGCCTCCGCCTACATCAAAAAATCGCTTCTCGCTGAAAACCGATCTGTGTGGACGGCCCAGCGTGAAGGAAGAACTAAGGACGGCAATGACTCTACTCACCGGGGCGTGCTGAAAATGCTCACATTGGCAGAAGATGGGGTAGATCCATTTGGCTATTTTGAAAAAATCAAAGTTGTCCCAATCTCCATCTCCTACGAATATGACCCTACAGACGTCCTGAAGATGCCCGAATGGCTTGCCAAGTCTCGTGATGAAAAGTATGTCAAAGGCGAAAATGAAGACTTTCTAAATCTCCTCAGAGGAATCATTGGCTCAAAAAAGAGAATTCATCTACACGTGAATGGTATTTTAGATAAAGAAATCAAGGAAATCTCCCAACTGGAACTTAGTCAACCTGACAAACTCAGCAAACTGGCTGAATGCATTGACCAGAAAATATGGGCCGGCTACAAGCTTTGGCCGAGCAATTATATCGCCCATGACCTACTCTATGGCGATAAAGAATATGAAAAATTTTATACCGAAGCAGAGAAAGAGTCCTTCGAAAAAAGAATGAATGAGAAGGTCAATACCAAGAATGATTTCTTGATCAAAAGCTTTTTGGCGATGTATGCCAATCCAGTGAATAACCAAAAGACAGCACTAAATTTTAATTCACCTTCATCTCAATTGTAAATTTTGTGCCTTCTCCTATATTGGACTCAATTTCCATGGTTCCTTCACGCTGATTGACAAGGTGTTTTACTAAATTCAGGCCTAAGCCAAATCCAACTTCACCACGTGTTCCTTCATGGGTAGAGGTACCCTGGTCTAAGATTTCATTGATTTTGGAACTTGTCATTCCCATCCCATTATCTTCTACACTTATCTCTAATAGCAAATCCAACTCATTACGTTTCAGATTCATTAATAAGGTAATCTCACCTCCCGATTGCGTGAATTTGATTGAGTTGGAAAGTAAATTCCCTAAAATTTGCAACACATACAGTTTAGAAAAAGACTCCAATTGATTCTCCTGATTTAGTCTTACCTTAAAGTCAATGTTTTTGACTTTTATTTGAGGAGCCAAAAGTCGCAATATTGTATCATTGAGTTTCACTAAATTTGTTTCATACTCCTTCAATTCACTGCTTCGGCGGGAATTTCCATCAAATTCTTTTGAAAGAATATCTTTTGATAAATCAAGCAAGGACAAACCGCTATGCTTGATCATTTCTGCACATTCTTGTATTTCCTGTAGATCAACAGGATCACCATTATCGTTAAGAAGCAAATCAGATAGACCAATTATGCCTCCAATAGGGCCGCGAATATCATGAGCCAATTTCTTTTGGCTCAACTCAGACTCTTTAAGTCTATTCTTAAGGTCAGCCAGTAGATTATTAACTCGCAATCTGTCTACAATCTGTCTGGCAATTAATCTCAATATTTCCTTAACATCCTCAGAAAGATGCTTCAGATTACTATCCATTACACACAGTGCCCCAAGATTATAACCTTCAGGCGAAGTCAATGGCACACCCATGTAATAGCGCAGATTTGGCTTGTCTTTTACATAGAAAATATTTTTAAAACGCTCATCTGTGCTTAAGTCCTTTACTTCAAAACCTTCATCAGAAGAAGTATATATCGTGTATTGACAAACGGATTCTTCTCGCGGCATTTGGGTGATATCTACACCATATGAAGAAACACTCCATTGAGTAAAGGAATCAACGAGATTAACTAGAGAGATTTCCGTACCGCAAATCTTGGCAGCTAGCTCAGTCAGAAAATTAAGTCCTTGCTTTGGTTCATAGTAATCAATCCCTAGATTACTCAGCGCCAAAAGCCTTTCTAATTCATTATCTTGAAAAGAAGATATTAGATTCATTTTACTACTTTTAATTCTACTATTACAAAAAATCTTTATTTCAATTTCCTATCCTAACGAAATGGCAATTACTTTTTCTTTCAGCGATTATTTACGAGATAGTAAAACATATAGATTTCTCTCAATACTTAGCTTGTTATTAATCAATCTATTACTCTTGCCTGCAAGTAATTCTTTTTCGCAGACATCCCCTGAGACAGTATTTATAGGGCAAGTGATGACGCCCTACGGCGAAATACTCATTGCTCTCGATGACCGAACTCCAAATCACAAAGAAAGCTTCATAGAGTTGGCAAATGCTGGCTATTGGGATTCATTGTCTTTCAATCGCGTCATTCCAAACTTTGTCGCTCAAGGCGGTTGTCCAGATACAGAAGAAGGTTTCAATGATCCTGAATATCTTTTGGAGCCAGAATTTGTACCCGAGTTGACTCATGTCTATGGCGCTGTGGGAGCTGGAAGAGATGATAATCCCGGCAAATTATCGGCCAGATGTCAGTTTTATATTGTGCAAAACCCTGAAGGTTTACACAGATTGGACGGAGATTATACCGTTTTTGGCCATGTGATCAAAGGTATGAATGTTATTGAACAAATCGTTCGGGTCAAGCGGGACAGCAAAGACGAGCCCCTAAAGCCTGTGACTTTGTCTGTGAAAATTATTCAGATGTCTGCAGAAGAAGTCAAAATAAGATCCAATTGAGCTCAATAATTAAATAATAATATTAAAGAACCCAAGACCAATAATCCCAAAATGTCAATTAAAAATAACCCAATTAGAATTCTCGTTGTCGGCTGTGGAAATATGGGAATTGCCCATGCCACGGCCTACCACAATTTCCCTGAGTTCCTAATATGCGGGCTAGTTTCCAGGGGCGATTCCAAAAGCAAACTTAATGAGCATCTTCACGCGAATTATCCTCTTTTTTCAAATTTCGAGGAAGCATTGAAACAGTCCAAACCTGATGCAGTTTGCATTTCCACCTATCCGGATACCCATGAGGATTTTGCATTGAAATCACTTGAGGTGGGATGCCATATTTTCATAGAAAAGCCTCTCGCCGACTCCATAGCTGGGTGTGAACGAATCATTGCAAAAGCGAAAGAAGTCAACAAAAAAGTAGTCGTAGGCTATATTTTGAGACATCATCCATCTTGGATAAGATTTATCGAGGAAGCTGAAAAGCTGGGAAAACCCCTCGTAATGCGGATGAATCTCAATCAGCAAAGTCAGGGGTATATGTGGGATGTGCATCGCAATTTGATGAAATCCCTCAGCCCGATTGTGGATTGTGGTGTGCATTACATCGACGTAATGTGCCAGATGACAAGATCTAAACCTGTCTCAGTTTCGGCTATCGGTGCTAGACTGACCGATGATATTGCAGCAGATAATTACAATTACGGCCAACTTCAGATCCGCTTCAAAGACGGTTCTATAGGTTGGTACGAAGCAGGTTGGGGACCTATGGTTAGTGAAACTGCTTTTTTTGTAAAGGATGTTTTCGGGCCAAAAGGAGCCGTTTCCATCACTGCAAAGGACGCTGGAGCAAGTGGACAATCTGACAATGTAGATTCACATACCAAAACCGAATCCATTCGAGTTCACCATGCAGCTATCAATTCTAAAAATAAGTTTATAACACCTGATGAATGGATTGATTTGAAAGACGAGCCAGATCATCAAGAGCTTTGTAATCGTGAGCAGCGCTATTTTCTCAAGGCTATTCAAGAAAACGTCAACCTTAATGATCACTTGGAAGATACGCTAAACAGCCTCAAAATTGCCTTTGCCTGCGATGAGTCCGTGAAAACGGGTGAAACAATCAGGCTATAATCCATCATAAATTCTTTGGCACTAAAAAATGCAGGTGCTACCTTCCGTTTTGCTTTAATCATGGAAAATAAAACAGTAGTAATTACAGGCGGAGCTTCCGGTATCGGACTCGCTATGGTTCAGCTTTTCGCAGCCAAAAAAACGAAAGTTTACTTCATTGACATCAACCCTGAAGTAGGCGAAAAAGTAGCGCAAGATGAGCGGGACAAAGGTTTTGAGGTAACTTTTCTTTGCGGCAGTGTAGCCGATCCTGCAGAATCAGAATCCTTGATCCAATCTATACCTGGAAAAATCGACACCCTGATCAATAACGCCGGAGTCTCCCATATAGGAAAAGTAGAAACAACTTCCGCAGAAGATTTCGACAGGGTATTTCAGGTGAATGTGAAAGGCATGTTCAATTGCATCAAAGCTGCTCTTCCAAAGCTTAAAGAAAACGGAGGCGGCTCCATTCTCAATATGGCTTCCGTAGCTGCCACCATCGGTATTCCAGATCGATTTGCTTACAGCATGACCAAAGGCGCAGCCCTATCTATGACGTTGAGCGTGGCAAGAGATTATGTTGCAGACGGTATTCGTTGCAATTGCTTATCACCAGGACGCGTACATACACCATTTGTAGATGGTTTTTTAGCGAAAAACTATCCAGGTCAGGAAAAGGAAATGTTTGAAAAACTTGCAGCAACTCAGCCGATTGGCAGAATGGCCACCCCGTCGGAGATTGCTGAACTGGCCTACTTCGTGAGTGCAGATACTGGAAGCTTTATAACAGGAACAAATATCCCGATTGACGGGGGATTCTTGGGATTGAAAATGTGAGTGAAGGAAGTGGGATGTTTGATGTCGGATGTCCGATGCCGGATGCTTTAGAATCACGATAAAATGATATGTATGATTAGATCGGTGAGTCAGTCTAGCGAAGTCGAAGACATCTATTAAGGCTTATGCCCCTAACTTATTGATTCTTAATTCTAAATCTTGCGTCTTGATACTTGATACTAAAATCTAAATACTTAATACTTTATACTAAATACCAGATACTAAAATGAGACTTATACGATTCGGCGAAGCCGGCAAGGAACAACCCGGAATTCAGGATGAAAATGGCAGATACTTGGACTGCTCCACTTTTCAAGAAGACTGGAACGAAGATTTTTTCACAAACAACGGTCTGGCCAGACTACAAGAATGGCTCAATGCCAATCAGGAAAATTTAAATGAAATTCCTGCTGATTCGAGACTTGGTTCGCCAATCGCAAGGCCTTCCAAAATCATCTGCATCGGTCTTAATTACCGGCAGCATGCCATCGAATCAGGCATGGCAGTTCCTGAAATTCCAATCATTTTCATGAAAGCTACCTCTTCACTTTGCGGGCCCTTTGATCCAATCTTGATTCCAAAGAATTCAGTGAAAACTGACTGGGAAGTAGAATTGGCGGTGGTCATCGGCAAGCGCGCCAAATATGTGAGTAAAGAAAATGCGATGGATTATGTGGCTGGTTACTGCGTACACAATGACGTCAGTGAGCGAGATTTCCAATTGCATCATGGTGGTCAGTGGGTCAAAGGAAAAAGTGCAGATAACTTCGCTCCGCTCGGCCCAGTTTTGGTAACCAAATCTGAAATTGAAGATCCACACAATCTGCGACTATGGCTGAAACTGAACGGAAAAATGCTTCAGGACAGCAATACTTCCGATTTGGTTTTTGACATTCCTACGCTGATCGAGCATCTGAGTCAATACATGACTTTATTGCCCGGCGATGTGATCTCTACAGGAACTCCGGCAGGCGTCGGGCTGGGTTTGACCCCTCCTACTTACCTGAAAGAAGGCGATGTGGTAGAACTGGGTATCGACGGGCTCGGCGTATCTAAACAAATAGCAATCAACGACCCTGAAGCATGAGATTGGATTCCCACCAGCACTTTTGGAAATACAATCCTCAAAAACACTCCTGGATTACCGACGACATGAAGGTGATCCAGCGGGATTTTCTTCCTGATGATCTCATACCAATTTTAGTAGAGCATCAGATTGATGGTTGCGTA
The DNA here is from genome assembly GCF_035156405.1 of Algoriphagus aurantiacus. Taxonomy (NCBI): domain Bacteria; kingdom Pseudomonadati; phylum Bacteroidota; class Cytophagia; order Cytophagales; family Cyclobacteriaceae; genus Algoriphagus; species Algoriphagus aurantiacus. Next base: position 63,993 of record NZ_JAXRUT010000027.1, read on the forward strand.
GCAGTCCAGGCTGATGAAAGCTTTCGGGAAACTGCTTTCCTATTAGATCTGGCCGAAGAGCATGAACAGATCAAAGCGGTAGTTGGCTGGGCAGACCTTGCAAGTGATGCTCTGGATAAGGACTTGGATCAGTTTGCTTCGCAAAAAAAACTCAAGGGATATCGGGAAATTTTGCAGACCAAGAATGTGGATTATATGCTCCGGAAGGATTTCATTCGGGGCATTAAGAAAATTGGAAAGCGTGGCTACACCTACGATATTCTGATTTTCCACAATCAATTGGAAGCTGCTTTACAATTTGTGAAAAAATCCCCAGAGCAACCCTTTGTAATCGACCATCTAGCCAAGCCAAATATCAAATTGGGTATTTGGAGAGAATGGAAAAAGGAAATGGCTCCACTTTCCGAGCGGGAATATATCTTGTGCAAAGTATCTGGAATGATCACCGAAGCCGATTGGAAAAAATGGACAGCAAAAGACCTACATATTTATTTGGAAGTAGTGCTTGAGCTATTTGGCCCAAATAGACTGATGTTTGGCAGCGACTGGCCTGTCTGCAAGGTGGCAGGAGAATATGAGCAAGTATTGGAAGTGATCGAGCGATTTACGGATAGACTTTCTAAAACGGAAAAAGAAGCGATTATGGGTAATACAGCTGCGGAGTTTTATGGGATAACGCCTTAATTATACTTTGATGACGGACTTATTTTCCCCTGAATACAAACAATGGCTTATTGAGCTAAAAGGCAAAATCCGCTCTAGCCAGTTGAAAGCTGCAGTTGCGGTTAATTCTGCGCTGATTCAATTTTATTGGGAACTTGGAAAAGCAATAAGTGAAAAACAAACCCAATGGGGAAGTCAATTTTTAACAACCCTTTCAAAGGGCTTGCAAAATGAATTCCCAGGCATGAAAGGATTTTCTGTCACTAATCTTAAGTATTGTAGGCTATTTTATGATTACTTCAGGACAGGTGCTAATTCAACAGTTCAAATAAGTCCCCAGCTTGGGGACGAAATAGAAATGGAATTATCTTAGTTAACAATAGAACAAAAGAAACTGTTATAAAATGAACCTAAACCTAACCAATAAAGTCATCCTGATTTCCGGTGGATCCAAAGGAATCGGCGGTGCAATTTCCAGAGGATTGATCGCAGAAGGGGCGATTCCTGTGATGATTGACCCTTCGGAAAAAGAAGGCGCCGAAATCATCGCTTTGGGAGAGGCTTTTCAGATTCCTATCCGCCTTTTCGAAGCTGCTGATTCAGAAAAAGTAGTGAAACTAACATTTGAGAAATACGGAAGAATAGACGGCCTAGTCAACAATGCCGGAGCAAACGACAGCGTAGGATTGGAAAATGGAAGTCCGGAAGCATTTGAAAAATCTGTGGCCAAAAACCTGAACCATTACTATCATATGGCTCATTTCTCCTTGCCTTATTTGAAGAAATCCAAAGGAAATATCATCAATATCTCGAGCAAAACAGCAGTGACGGGTCAAGGGGGAACTTCCGGCTACACTGCTGCAAAAGGTGCTCAACTTTCGCTTACCCGCGAATGGGCGGTAGAGCTTCTCCCCTACGAAATCACAGTAAATGCCATCATCCCGGCAGAAGTTTATACTCCACTTTACGAAAACTGGATCAACACATTTCCAAATCCTGAAGAGAGACTAGCCGAGATTACAGCTAAAATCCCTTTGGGAAAACGCATGACTACGCCTGAGGAAATTGCTTCAATGGCTATTTTCTTACTTTCCGACAAAGCCGCACATATCACAGGACAGCATTTATTTGTAGATGGCGGATACACCCATCTTGACCGAGCTTTATAACCCTACCCATGACCCAAAAACCTGCCTTAGTCCCCAAGGAACTAATCCTTCCATTTATCTTAATTACGTCCCTCTTTGCACTTTGGGGCTTCGCAAATGATATCACCAACCCTATGGTGGCGGCATTTAAGCGAGTTCTAGAACTGAATAACACGCAAGCATCTTGGGTGCAAATGGCCTTTTATGGAGGGTATTTTACCATGGCCTTGCCCGCCGCTTTTTTCATCAAAAAGTATTCTTACAAAACAGGAATTCTACTCGGTTTGGGTCTTTACGGGTTCGGGGCCTTGCTTTTCTATCCCGCTGCAGCTTGGGAGAGTTATGGCTTTTTCCTAGCCTCGCTTTATATTTTGACTTTTGGTTTGGCCTTCTTAGAGACTACTGCCAATCCCTATATTTTGTCCATGGGCCCTGAAGCCACAGCCACTCAACGATTGAATTTGGCACAGGCTTTCAATCCCATGGGAGCATTGGCTGGATTATTTGTAGCCAAGCAATTCATTTTGAATGCACTTCAATCAAATGCAACAGATGCAGATGGAAATATCATTTTCTCTTCGCTGGATGAATCGGCAAAAGCAGTGATCCGATCAGCTGACTTGATTGTAATTAGGAATCCATATGTGATGCTCGGCCTAGTAGTTATCGGAATTCTAGTAGTCATTGCCATGGTAAAAATGCCGGAAAGCAAAGAGACAGGCAAGGTTGAGTTCAAAGCAACAATGGGAAGATTGCTGAAAAACAGAAACTTTGTAGAAGGTACGCTTGCCCAGATGTTCTATGTAGGAGCCCAAATCATGGTTTGGACCTACATCTATCAGTATGCCGAAGTATTAGGAATTTCAAATGCGGACGCAGTGAATTATGGCTACGCTGCACTAGTCATATTTTTGATTGGGCGATGGATTTGTACGTTTTTGCTTCGCTACATCTCCCCTACTAAGTTGCTGAGTATCTTTTCAGTGCTTGCAATTCTATTCACCGCTGGAGCAATTTTCCTACCCGGGATGTACGGACTTTATTCACTGGTGGCAATTTCCTTCGCAATGTCCTTGATGTTTCCTACTATTTACGGCATCGCCTTGGACGGATTGGGTGAGGACTCAAAGTTTGCCGCAGCATACCTAGTAATGGCTATTGTAGGCGGTGCCATTATGCCTACACTGCAAGGAATGATCATGGACATCGGCGGAATTGGGTACGATGATACCTTGATTTTGGGTGTTCCTGAAGTCAATTTCTCTTTTATTCTTCCTCTCGCCTGCTTCTTGATGGTGTTGTTGTTCAGTTTGAGGGTTAAGCAATTGGAAAATTGAAGAATTGGAAAATTGGAAGATTACTACGCTGCTTTTGGCGCAAGTCTCATGATCTATTTATTTTGGCGCAAGTCTCACGACCTGCCTGACCGGTAGGCAGGCTTGTACCGAGTCCAATTGCAGTCTTCAGACTGCCAATTAAAAGAAAAACCCAACTTTTGCAGTCTGAAGACTGCATTTTAATGAGTCCAAGTCTGAAGACTTGAACTAACATAGATTTTAAAATAGTTGAAAATAATAAAACTATGAAAACCCAAACCTTTGTATTGATCTGTGATCTGAAAGACGACAAGGAAGCGATTCAAGCCTATGTGGAATGCCATAAAGCCGTGGCTCCTGAAATCATAGAAAGTATACGGGAGGCTGGTATTTTGCAAATGAGCATTTATTGCTGGCGTCACAGACTGAGCATGATACTAGTTGGGGACGAAAACTTTACTTTCGAAAAGAAAGCCGCCTTAGATAATGCCAACGAGAAAGTGCAGGAATGGGAAGCTTTTGTCGGACAATACCAAACCAATTTACCCGGCACACCTGATAATTGGCGCTGGCAGTTAATGGACAAAATTTTTGAATTCAACGCCTAAAATAAATACCTATGCAAAAATCACTTTTAGTACTCATCCTCATTATGTGCAGCATGATTGTCAATGCTCAAGAAATTATTCTCCCCCTCTGGGAAGGCACTCCTCCACTCCAGAATGATATGGGATTGGAAGAAAAAGCCATTGAAGAAGGAATCATCCGGATAGAAAATGTACAGATCCCCCAGATAGAAGTTTTTCTACCTAGTAAGCAAATGCGTACTGGCCAGACAGTAGTTATTTTCCCTGGGGGAGGATATCATATCTTGGCTTACGATTGGGAAGGAAGAGACTTTGCCAAATGGCTAAATACACAAGGTATAGTGGGGATAGTAGTGAAATATAGACTTCCGGATTCCAAATCTCTGACTGATGCAAAAGAAGTCCCCTTACTTGATGCCCAGCGTGCCGTGCGCCTTACCAGACATCATGCTGAGGAATGGATGATAGATCCCAGCAAAATAGGTGTGATGGGTTTTTCGGCAGGTGGACACTTAGCCTCGACGGTCAGTACCCAATATGCACATGAAGTAGATAGACCAAAAGATGCTATCGATGCACTTTCTGCCCGTCCTGATTTCTCCATTTTGGCCTATCCTGTTATCTCATTTAGAGATGCGGGTGCGCATTCTGGTTCCAGAAAAAATCTTATCGGTGAAAACGCCAGCCAAGAATTGATTGATCGCTTTTCTGGCGAATTGAATGTAACTGCTGAAACTCCTCCTACCTTCCTCGTGCATGCTCAAGATGATAGCGGAGTCCCTATAGAAAACAGTTTCCTTTACTACAAAGCTCTGCATGCGCACCAAGTGCCCGCTTCTTTGCATATCTATCCCAAAGGAGGACATGGCTTCGCTTTCGGCTTGGGAAAAGGCCCTGTAGATGGCTGGAGAGATGTGTTGTTGGATTGGATGAAAGATTTGAAATAGTGGGTTCACGTCATTGCGAGGGAAGAATGACTGAAGCAATCTCAGTCGGATTGCTTCGTACCTCGCAATGACGGGAAAGTTATTTCCTTCTTTCAAGATAAAGCACCTACAACTGTAAATTTCTACGTCATTGCGAGGGAAGAATGACCGAAGCCTGCCTTCCGCAGGCAGGCAATCAAAAAGTTTTGAGCGGGATTGGCTCTCCGAATTAAACGGATCGCATGGTCGAACACACAATTTCCCCTACCATCCTTTAATTTCATCCCATAAATCTTTCCAATTTGGGTTCATTGAATTTATCGAATCCTCCTTTCCCTTCCTACTGCCACCTTTAATCTGCTTCTCCCTTGCAATTGCCTCATCAATGGAGTGAAAAGATTCAAAAAACACTAGCTTAGTCAAATTGTATTTAGTTGAAAATGAATTAGGATTGAGTTTGTTTCTATGTTCATATACTCTCCTTAAAAGATCATTCGTAACCCCAGTGTACAGTACTGTATGTCTATGATTGGTCATGATGTAAACAGCTCCACCCTTTTGCATAGTTTTAAATTAATAAAAAATAATATCCCTGAGTCGAGGTGTAACGATGCAATTTCAAATCATCCCAATTTAGATTGCTTCGTGCCTCGCAATGACGGAACCTGTCCTTAACTTTACAACTCCGGAATTTTAAAATAATCCAGTCCGCTACTGCGTACAAGTACTTACAAGCTGAAAAATGATCAAAGTAATCGCTTTTGATGCCGATGATACCCTGTGGGTAAATGAACCGTTTTTTCGCGAAGCGGAGGAGGAATTTGGGAGTTTGATGGAAGATTTTATGCCAAGGCACAGCAGTATAAAAGAACTCTATCGCACAGAAATAGAAAATCTTGGTTTGTATGGCTACGGTATTAAAGGCTTTATGCTATCGATGATCCAGACAGCCCTCCGCATTTCCGAGCATAAAATGCCCGTGAAGTTTATCGATAGAATTATGGAGATCGGTTATGACATGATGCAAAAGCCAGTGGAAATCCTACCCGGCGTAGAGGAAGTCTTGGCAGAATTACACGACGGATATCGTCTGGTCATGGCTACCAAAGGAGATCTGGTAGATCAGGAGAGAAAACTAAAAAAATCAGGATTGGATCATTATTTCCATCACATTGAAATAATGAGTGAAAAAAGAGTAGCAGATTTCGAGAAGATTGTCCGGCATCTCGATGTGTCACCTGAGGAATTTTTGATGATGGGAAACAGTCTGAAATCAGATGTTCTTCCAGTATTGGAACTTGGCGGTCATGCCATCCATATTCCCTTTCATATCACTTGGGAGCATGAGAAAATCGAGCATGAAGTTGCCCATGAGAATTTCTATCAGGCAGAGCATATCACCCAGGTGGTGGAGATGATTAGGAGAATGTAGGGTGTTGGATGTCAGGTGCCGGATGCTCTCTTCCGATCATTAGACTCTACTATTATCACCTCCTTTTTATTAGCTAAAAAAATAAATTGGTGTATACTTTCTTTCCATTCAAAGTCCCTCCCAATTTTTCTTAAGCACAAAATTATTCTGATTTGAATCGTTAGTGGTCGGGAATTTTTATAATCTTCTGGAAAACTTTAAAAAAGACATGAATCGCTCAGCTGGACTAAGTTTCAAAAACTCTTCCTATTTAAGTTGATTGCTTTCCTCTTTTGTCATAAAGCGTATTTCCATAACCCAATTTAACCCGCATTATGCATTAGCAAATCTACTACGGCTTCAAACCGCCTCAAAATCAGTCGCTATGCTTCACTTTTCGCTCCTGCCTTTGCCGGCAGGCTCACCGTCCCGTACGTACGGGACGACTTGATCTCCAAAGTGACTGATTTTCTTGCAGTTTGAACCCTTCCCGATCCGCCGCGGCGGACGGGACAGGCTGTTACGAATCCTAATGCATAGTCCGGGTTTAAAAAGGATCTACTCTTTCACAGCAGAATTATCAGACTTCATTTCGTCTCCCCTCTTCCTTCTCCAAGCATCGGCCATCCGACACCCGACATCCAGCATCAAACACAGGACATCCAACACGCCCCTATATCCTCGCCTGATACGTATAAAGTTGATAATACCTGCCTTCCAAAGCAATCAGTTCATCGTGCTTGCCCCGCTCCACAATATTACCTTTCTCCACCACCAATATCTGGTCTGCCTGGCGGATCGTGCTCAGTCTGTGAGCAATCACAAATGTCGTTCTACCTTTCATCAATTCTTTCAAACTTGCCTGAATCAACGTTTCCGATTCGGTATCCAGATTTGAGGTAGCTTCATCAAGAATCAGAATCTTAGGATCTGCCAAGATCGCCCTGGCTATAGCTATTCGCTGTCTTTGGCCACCAGAGAGCTTCACTCCTCTTTCACCTATCAACGTATCCAGACCGTCCTCAAACCTATCCGTAAACTCCTGCACATGTGCAGCTACAACAGCTTTTTGCAAATCTTCTTCGCTGGCATCGGGCCTTGGAAATAGAATATTTTCTCTAATCGTACCTTCAAACAGAAAATCATCCTGCAGCACTACCCCAAGCCTAGAGCGGAATGACTCCAAAGTCACTGTCTGTAGGTCATTTCCGTCCAAAGTGATTTTACCCGAATGTGGGCTCAAGAAAGTAGCAGCGAGTCCAGCGATAGTGGTTTTCCCAGATCCTGAAGTTCCCACCAAAGCAGTGACCGAGCCTGCCGGAGCAGTGAAACTTACTTCTTTGATCACTTCTTTATTCTCCTCGTAGGCGAATGACACATTATCGAAAGCAATATCCCCTCTAAATTCGTTCAAGACCAAAGTTCTTGTGCGATCATCTGCTTCAAGAGGAGTATTCATAATCTCCTCCGTCCGATCAAGACCTGCAAAAGCCTCCGTAAGTTGACTTCCTATATTTGACATCTGCACAATCGGTGCGATCATAAAACCTAAGTATAGCGTGAAAGCCAGAAAATCCCCAAAGGTCATGTCGCCTTGCATGATCATATAACCTCCCATTCCCATGATTCCAGCAGAAGCCAATCCCAAAAGCAAAGCTCCCATAGAAGTCACAAAACTCGTGGCAGTCAAACTTGCTTTTACATTCTGAAAAAGCTCATCCACACCTCTAGCAAACGTATTAATCTCCTGCTGCTCGGCATTGAAACCTTTGATGACTCTGATACCTCCAAGAGTCTCCGTCAATCTACCAGTAACCTGTGCATTGATTTTGCCACGCTCACGGAAGATTGGTCTGATTTTGCCAAAGGCTTTTAGAGAAACCAAACCAAAAACAACCACTGGAAGCAGCACATAAAGCGTCATCATCGGGCTGATACTTATCAAAAGAAAAAGCGAGATAACTGCCGTCAACACCCCTCCTACCATCTGTGCGAATCCGGTTCCGACTAGGTTGCGAACTCCCTCCACATCCGTCATGATTCTGGAAACCAGTTCGCCCGTCTTCGCATTGTCAAAGAACCGAATCGGCAGCTTAATTATATGTGCCTGAACTTGAGATCTTAGCTTAGAAATCAGATTTTGAGCCTCTACGCTGAGTATCTGTGTAAGTGCGTAAGATGTGACCGACTGTACCACAATTGCCAGCACTACCCCTCCGATCAGCCACTTAAGCATAGTCAGATCATTGGAGGGAATTACATCATCTATCAAGATCTTACTCGCTCCCGGCAGTACCAGACTGGCAAGCCGTGAAATAATGATCAAAAATAGTCCCAAAAATAAATGCTTTCTTCGGGGCCAAATAATGGTCTTAAAGACCTGCCCCATGGTGACCTTACGCTCTGCTGTTCTAGCCATGAAATAGTATGTTAAGTTTGAAAAACCCGATTTGGGTAATTCAGGTTCATAATCAGAAAAAACAACTTGAGAAAAGAAAGAATTCAATTGCTCACTTTGCCGTGGAGAAGCTGACACTCGCCCCTCCCGAAGGCTTCAATAAATGAAATAAGAAATTAGGCATTCTATCAATTTTTTTTAACTTTCATTTTCATTTTTTTGACCATGAAAACAATTTTTACCTCATCTACAGTCTGGAAAAAGAAAGCAGTGGTTTTGCTCCAATTCGATTATAATCAAGAGCTTATAGAATTGGTAAAAACCCTGTCCATGGCAAAATGGAACCCCGAACGAAGGGCTTGGTCGCTCCCCTATTCGGAAGGCATTGTGGAAGAACTTCTCATCTTATTCAAAGGCAAAGCATGGATAGATTATTCCGGTTTCAAGAAAATAAAAGCAGGACAATTACCTGCAAACCTGCCGGAATTGGCACCCGACTTAGACCAAGAAATCAGAAAGTTTATAGCCTGGATGCAGAACAGACGCTATGCCGAATCCACAGTAAAAACCTACAGCCAGAGCCTTAGCCTATTTTTTCGCTATACGAAAAACAAAAAACCTGAAGAAATAAGCACTGAGGATTTGGAAAACTTCCACCAAAATTATATCCTTAGGAGAAAATACTCAGTTAGCTTTCAATCTCAGTGATCAATGCGGTAAAGCTGTATTTTTCGAACAAACAAAAACGCAAGCTCGAACCAATAGAGATCGAAAGACCCAAAAGGCCCAAACAGCTACCCCATGTTCTCAGCAAAGAAGAGGTGAAAGATATACTCCAAGCGCACAAAAATGTAAAGCATCGGACGATGCTCAGTCTCATCTATGCCTGTGGACTAAGGCGAAGTGAATTATTAAACCTCAAACTGGAAGATGTGGATTCCAAGCGGGGCCTACTTCGAGTAAATCATGGAAAAGGGGCTAAAGATCGGCTAGTGCCGGTAAGCGAGAAGGTAGTTGAAATGCTCAGGGAGTATTACAAACTAGAAAAACCAATGACTTATTTATTTGAAGGCTCAAAAGCAGGACAAGCCTATTCCAGTAAGAGCCTAGAGAATGTACTCAATCAGGCTATCAAAAAAATAAGGATGAAGAAGAAGCCCACACTGCATTGGCTAAGACACTCCTATGCCACCCACTTGTTGGAAAGTGGCACAGATCTACGTTATATACAGGAATTGCTAGGTCATCAGAGCAGCAAGACCACAGAGATATACACCCATGTATCGACACACTCCCTGCAAAAAATCAAATCCCCTTTCGATGATCTGTAGAAAAATAAACCGCCACAAAAAATGGAGTTTTGTGGCGTTTAGCCACCCAAAATCAGAAGATAAACGCCATAAAATGGCGACAATAAATAAGTTATGTGCAACCCTAAGACAGACAACACTACTCAAAGTAACTGTAGGTATAGTCGTTATCAACAGCTTGACAAGACCCAATTTAGAACGATATTATGAAAGAGTTTTTGTACGACAACAGAATATATTATAGCCCAATTGAGTTCGCTATGACACATGTAGGCGGAACTTGGAAAATTCCAATTCTATTGTGTCTTCGGAACGGTTCGGTACGGTATGGTGATTTGAAAAAAACTATACCTCACATTTCAGACAAAATGCTGTTTACCCAATTACGGGAATTGGAAGATAAAAATATGCTCACCAAACATACATTTTCTGAAAAACCCCCGAGAGTGGAATATCAACTGACTGAAAAAGCTAAAAAAGCTCTACCCCTTATTGACCAGTTAACAGAATACGGCATTTCCCTGATGAAAGAAGCAGGAATTGACTGAAATTCTGTATTGCTATTTCAATGACTTCATTTTCCTTTATATACAAAAAAGTATATAAAAACGACACCTCAATTTTAGGTTTTAGATTTGTTGCGAACAAATTTTAATTAACATGGAGCATTTAAAACATCAAAAAGATTGGCTGACGATACCGTCCTTACCTTGTATAGCCATAGAAGAAACAATTACCTTTTGGGAGATGATGGGTTATACAACTACTTATAAAATGACCCGCCCTTACCAATACGGTATCGTTGAAAGGGGCGGATATGAGTTGCATTTCGGTCGTGTGAAAGGAATGGACGCAAAGAACAATCAGTATAGCGGTTGTCTTGTTATGGTGTCCGATGTAGAAAATGTGTACAAAGAGTTTACCCAAAGGTTCAAAAAAAACTCGGGAAGAGTTCCACATTCGGGAATACCAAGAATTTCCCGAATGAAGCCGGGAACTGCAAGATTTACGTTGACGGACGTTTCGGGAAATTCCATTATCTTCATCAAATATGGAAAAGAACACGATGAAACGTATGAAAAGGCATTTGACGAAAACCAAAGCCCTTTACAGAAATCCATTGCAAAGTCCATAGTATTTAGGGATTACAAAGAAGATGAAAAAGCATCAGCCAAAACGTTAGATGTTGCATTGCAAAAAGTCGAGAATGAAGGTCAAATAGATATAGCGGAAGCATTGCTTATGCGGATAGACTTAGCGAGCAATATGAATGACCCGATACGTGAGGAAGAATGCAGGGCACTATTGAACCAAATAGCCTTGACAGCCGAAGAAAGAGAACGTTTGACCCAAAAGCATAACGGTAACCTTTGACTTTACGAACAAGGGAAAACAAAAGGGTATGCCCATAACAGAGGTTTTGCAAAAAAGCGGGTTCAGTGGTTAATTTAACATCCTACCTCGTATCAACATTTGTGCTTGTTTGACAGTTTAGTACTTCGAAATCCGCTTCTTCGCAAAGCCAGAAACCGTTGTAGGTAATTAAAAATAACGATATGAAAAAAATAGTATTAATAAATTTTATTTTGACTCTGATATGTATTTCATGTCAAAATCAAAAGTCAAATGAAATTCAAGCTATTGAAAATGGTTTATTATTAGAAACGCAGGTTATAGGCAGTACTATAAAGACTTTTAATATTATTGATAGAATGAAATACTATAAAGTTCCTGGAGTGAGCATAGCTGTGGTGGAAAATGGAAAAATCAAATGGGCGAAAGGATATGGGATAGCTAACACTAATACTGGACTAAAAGTTGACGAAAACACGTTATTTCAAGCAGGCTCCATTAGCAAACCTATAGCTGCCTTGTCTGTTTTAAAATTAGTAGAAGAAGGAGTACTCAACCTTGATCAAGATGTAAATATTTATCTAAAAGATTGGAAAATTCCAGATAATGAATTTACAAAAAATGAGAAAATTACTCTTCGTAGGCTTTTGACACATACAGCAGGAATAACTGTTCATGGATTTCCAGGTTACAAACAAAGAGATAATTTCCCATCTATAACTCAAGTATTAAATGGCGAAGGAAATACGCCAAAAATAGTTGTGGATACTATTCCAGGTAATATTTGGCGATATTCTGGCGGAGGTTATACTATTCTTGAAAAAATAGTTGAAGAAATTAGTGGACTACCGTTTGAAGTATATATGGCTAATCATATACTCGAACCTATGGGAATGAATAATAGTAGTACCTATGAGCAACCTTTAGGAATAAATTATCAGTCTAATGTGAGTGCTGCATATAATTTTCAAGGAGAAATTATCGACGGATTATGGCATAATTATCCAGAACAAGCTGCTGCTGGTTTGTGGACAAACCCAACAGATTTAGCAAAGTACTGTATTGAAATTCAAGATATCTTAAAAGGCAAAGAAAACGGTGTTTTATCAAAAGAGACCATTGTTCAAATGTTAACTAAACATGAAAACAATTGGGGTTTGGGTCCTTCATTACATTCGGATGAGAATTCTTTAATATTCAGGCATGGGGGTAAAAATGCGGGTTTCACAAACAAGTTTATCTCGTTTTCAGATCGTGGAAGTGCTGTAATCGTTATGACGAATGCTGATAATGGAGATGGACTTATTGACGAAATTTTAAGATCTGTATCCAGTTATTACAATTTAGGAATAAGCAATCCTAGAATGGTTGAACCTATTAAATTGAGTGAAGAAGAACTAAACAAATTTGTAGGTAAATACAAACTTAATTATCAAGTTCCAGAAATAGGTGATTATATTATTGATATAAGCATAAAAGATGGTGAACTATTTGTTAATGACACAAATAATGGAGACACGAAAGTATTAACCGCTTTAGGAGATTTAAAGTTTATCGATTTAAAAATAGGAGATCAAGGATTATTTCAAATTAATAATGAAGAAATTGGTTTACTTTGGGGTACTAATCGATTGCAATTCTACAAAATCGATTAGTGAAAAACTACCTACAACAGCGTATATAACTTATGGCGGGGAAGGTGGTAAAATCAAGCTTTGTGTTTTTAAGTAAGTTTGTTGCAAGCCGACAAGAAAGGGCTTCAAAAACCGCCACAAGTCATATACGCGAACCGTTAAAGGGCATTTTAAAAGACAACCGTTAAACAGTGAAATCAAAACTAACATATATAGCTTATCTATTTCCATTATTAGCAATGTCATTAATTATTGTTTCGGCTAAAATTATAATTGACAATTATCCTATTGACTTTTTAAAACTAAGATGGATAGACTATTTTATGACAATCTTATTTTCCGTAACTCTTGTTTGGCTTATTAAATTTGAGACATTAAGAAAATTGATATTTATCGAAATTACCGACAAGCAAATTGTTATTCAAAACATCTTTTTTAGTAAAAGAAATATTTCTAAAAATGACCTAGTTGGTTTTGAAACTCAAATAGAATCAACAAGACTCGGAAACTTTGAAGAAACAAAAATTTTAATAAAAAACGGCAGTAGAATCATTTTATCCGAATTTTTCATAGACAACTACAAAGACATAAAAAACAACGTGACAAATAATCTAAAAGATCATGGTGGAGCAAGGAAAAACGCCCTATAACAGCACCTACCCTAAAGGCGGGGTTTCGTGTTCCAAAGATAGTTTTGTGGTTAATCAAGAATTAGTTTTTCAAATCAAGTTTTGTGGTAAAAATCCCGCCCTTCGGGTAGCTGCAAAACGTCAGACTGTCTAAAAACCTCTTCAAGATTTCACTAAAAATACCCACTATCCCGATGGGACTTATGGGGTGATTTTTGTATCTTTTTATATGAAATTTATCCAAGGAACTGACCGCACCCAGCTCGCACTTTTTCCCA
>NZ_JAXRUT010000028.1:0-70006 GCF_035156405.1 Algoriphagus aurantiacus
GGAACCGGGCTGGGGTAAATCAAGGCTACTCAGGTACTCCTTTATCTTTGTCTGATCAAGAAATCTTTTCATCAGACTCATCCCGCCAAATGGGGTCACTGGCTTGTCTGAATATTCGATAGGAAGATTAACCATTTTGGTGAATGTTGATCCTATTAAAAATCCCCTTTTTTATCCTCCATTCAAACAATTATCAATGTTTTTCTATTCCTAATGCATAATCACGGTTAAACCTTTTATCTTTTTCTACTATTTGAAAGTCGTTGTCGAATACTGTTTTTTGTTTTGTCATTAAAATGTTACTAACTAGTTTATTTATAAACATCCGCTGTACTTATTTGAAAGATTCTGTCAGATAAATGCACCACGATCACCTTTACACCTCCACACATTCGCATTTCACGTCCTCCAAAAAGCTCCTAAAAATACATTTCCTTTCCTTCACCCACAAGATTTAGTTTTGGAATAGAAGTAAAAAGTTTAAACAGCAGAAATGAGCACTTACCCCTTCCTCAACAAATCAAACTCCACCTTCCCATGTCCGTCTGGAGTAGTGAAAAATGGTCGCTTTTCAATTTCGTAGTTAGTATCAGAAGCAATTCCCAATGCATGATAGATGGTCTGGTGAATGCTGTCAATTTTGATGGGATTTTCTATGCTTTTGCATGGTCGTTCATCAGCGGTCTTGCCATAGACATGACCTTGCTTTATACCACCACCAAATAGCAACATAGAGCAACCATCCGTAAAATGTCGGTGCATTCCGTAGTTTTTCATGTCTTCGATCACGTCAGGCACCTCCACTTGGTCCAGCACTTTCAGGCCAGGTCTTCCCTCTGTCAGCATATCCCGGCTAAACTCACTCGCTACGATAACCAGTGTTCTGTCCAGTTTCCCACTTTCATCCAGATCAGAGATAAGTTGGGCAATCGGGGAATCGATCATTTTCTTCATATCCTTCAACCGGGTATGTCCATTGTCATGCGTATCCCAGCCCATAAAGGGTTCGTATTCCGAAGTCACTGTAATGTATCTTGCTCCTTGCTCTACCAGCCTTTTTGCCAGAAGGCAACCTAGTCCAAACTTGCCATTATTGTATTTGTCATAGCTTTTTTTGGGTTCCAGACTTAGATCAAAAGCCTTTGCTTCCGGGGAATTAAGCAGAATATAAGCTTGCTCCATGGATCTCTTCAGGGATTCTTTTTGATAATCAGAACCGTACTCGCCCATCGCACCGGCAGAAAGCAGGTTTTCATACAATTGATTTCTAGACTCAAATCGTTGAGTGGACATCCCGATAGGAGGGCGTACACTTTCCAAACCAGCGGAAGGGTCTGGTATCAAAAATGGTCCATGCTCGCTTCCCAAAAAACCCGCACTATGAAAGGCTTTCAATTCTTCGCCTTCGCCAACTGAAAAGCGCTGTCCAATATTAATGAATGAAGGAATCACGGGATTTAGAGGGCCTAGCTCCTTAGAAATCCAGGAACCAAGATGCGGAACGACCACTGATTGTGGAGGCTCATAACAGGTGTGAAAATGGTATTGGTGCCGCGTATGTAGAATGTGTCCCAGATCTGCGGCCACATATGATCGGATCAAAGTTCCCTTGTCCATCACTTTGGCGATAGATTCCAGACCTTCGGAAAAGTTGACACCATCTAATGCGGTAGGGATGGAGGGGAAAGTGCTTAGAACCTCTTTGGATTCCATTCCTTTACGAAATGGAGTGTATTTCTTTGGATCAAAAGTTTCGGTGTGAGCCATGCCACCTGCCATGAAAAGCAAAATAACCGAGTCTGCCGTTGCCGGGATTTTGTCAGTTCCGCATGAAGATAAAAGCCCAGCCAAGGGAGCACCCATTCCCATGGTTGCCATCGCAGCAGCAGAGGTTTTTTTGATAAAGTCTCGTCGGTTAAGTGGTGTTTTCATGATGTTTCTCTACTTATGTGTTTTAAACTTGAAAGTAGCTATAACTTGACGATGGGATGCTAGATTGACCAACTCCCCCTTTTCCAAAGGGGGTAGGGGGATTTAATACAAGGATTTTTTCAAAATCTTTTTGCACGTGTTAAAATTACTAGTTGTCATGTTCTCAAATATATCTATTCATAATTAACCTTATTACATTTGCGGATTGCGAAATCCCCCTTGCCCCCTTTAAAAAAGGGGGAGTACCTCAAATGGACCTCAGCCTTTCTCTTGATTACTAACTCATCCTCACTGAAGACTGATC
Source organism: Algoriphagus aurantiacus (assembly GCF_035156405.1). NCBI lineage: Bacteria > Pseudomonadati > Bacteroidota > Cytophagia > Cytophagales > Cyclobacteriaceae > Algoriphagus > Algoriphagus aurantiacus. The sequence goes on from NZ_JAXRUT010000028.1 coordinate 2,237, forward strand.
ACTGCGACTGAAATCTTCGATTGACCACTCACCATTTGTCTTCTCACAGAGCATACATCGGTCACCCGACACCCCGACATCGGACATTAACTCACTCCACCATCTGAAATTCCGGCAGCAGAATCACCGCCCAGAATAAATCCTGAATCTTGGCTGCATCCGGGTTCTGTCCCAAGGCTTTGGTTGCGATAGCCAACTCATTCTCATTGGGCTTTCTGTTCAGTGCTTTTTGATATAATTCCTCCGTAATCTGAACAGGATCACTCAGATGCGATTTCCATTTTTCAGCACCTTTTTGCAAAGCTGTATTCAATCTTTCCCCATTTGTGAGTTCGAGCGCCTGCAACAAATTCCCCTGGGCATCTCTGCTTGTTGAGACAATCTCACGATTTGGTCTCCCCAAAGCGGTGAGAAAAGGGTTATTGGCGACAAGTGATGCTCGCGCAAAAGAAGGTTTGATATGCTCTGGTTTCTGAAGTTCAAAAGGATTGTACTTGATTTCTTCTTCAGGGAATAGCGGATATACGATTTCACTTACAGCATCAGAAAACTGCTCGGCTGTCATTCTCTTTCGAACCATCCCATTGAATTTATAATCATCGGCCATTACGGCATCGTAGGATTCGTAGCCAACGGATTGCGATTGGTAAATCCTGGAACTTGCTATCTGGTAAATAAGCTCCTTCAAGTCATAGCCATTTTCCACAAAATCAGAAGCCAGCCAGTCCAATAGATCCTGACTCCACGGCATATTGTCCATTTCGTCTACCGGCTCCACTATCCCGCGACCCATCAGTTGCTTCCAAACCCGATTCACAATCGTGCGGTACATTCTGCCATTCGCTGGCTGCACTAATTTATCCGCAAGCTGTCTGAGTTTCTCAGCTTTTGTGGCCGTACTGTCGATGTCTCCTAATTCTTCCCAAAGGATTTCGGTCTTGGCAAACTTGCCTGTAGGGATCTCACAGCGGCTGACTTCTAGGGTGCTGTCTGCGAAAATATTTGCAAAAGCATACGATTCTTCCAGTTTCCAGTCAGAGATAAAACTATCGTGACATGAAGCACATTTCAGATTCAAGCCCAAAATAACCTGCCCCACATTTTGCGCAGCCTGCATTTCTGTTCTTTGACTGGCATTTACTGTTCCGCGCCAGCGAATTCCTTCGATAAAACCCTTCGACTTTTCAGTAGGATTGAGTAATTCCCTGACAAATTGATCGTAGGGTTTATTGTCGCGAAGGGAAGTATAAAGCCAGTCCGTGATGTTGAAGCGGCCATTGGTGATGTAACCCGTTCCGGTGTAGTCATTACGAAGCGCATCATTCCAAAAGCTCAGCCAATGAGTCGCATAATCATCTGATAGGTTTAATAAATCCTGAAGCCAAATGTCGCGTTTATCAGGCCTTTGATCATTTCGAAATTCTTCAAGGTCTTGTGGACTTGGGATTAAGCCTGTGATATCTAAATAGATTCTTCGGAGGTAGGTTTTGTCATCTACTACCTTATTCCATTTTAATTTATTTTCTTGGAAATATTCATCTACCCAAAGATCAATGGGGTTGTCCAGACCTGCTTTGTAAGCTGGAAGTAGGGGATTTCGGGGTGCTAATTCGGCTACCCGATATACAGATTGCTGGGCAGCGCCATCTGGCCAAGGCGCACCTTTCTCTATCCAAAGTGCGATTAGCTCCCTCTCTTGTTTGCTTAGCAATTTACCTTTGGCTGGCATCACATCATCGTGATTTTTGCGCAAATTAATCCTTCGGATAATCTCACTTTCTCCGGGATTTCCTGGGATCAAAATTTGCCCCGATTTACCTCCTGCAAAAACAAACTCTTTTTCATCCAACCGTAATTCTCCTTCTATTTTGGCTCCGCTGTGGCATTTGTAGCAATTATGAGCCAAGACCATCCGGACTTCTCCGATCAGTTTCATTTCTTTTTCCGGAGAAAGTTCTGCTTGGTATGAGGCTAGGTTTATCGGGGTTTTTTCAATTTCTGATTCAATGGCATTGACGGGTAAAACTTCCGTAAGGAAATCCTCACCATGCGTTAGCGATCCTCCAAAATGCCCAGCGACCGCTACACAAATGGCTGTAAGAAAAAGTGAAGTTCTAAAGACTTTTATCTGAGAAGGATTGGGATTGCTTCTGATTTTGGAGAGGAAAAATAAGGTAACAATACTCAAGCCGGCCGTTCCGATTCCTACCCATTGATGCAAATCCAGAAGGTCACCAGTTGTGCCTTCATTAGTGGCTAAAAGCCATCCCATAGGAGCAGCGATGATTGCGCTCACTGCACCAATAGCTGCTAAAATCAAAATTCCGGGCCTGATCTTAGGGTTGAATTTCCCGAAAGTAAACAGCTCCATCAATGCCGCAACAATGATTAGGGCAATCGGGAAATGGACAATCAAGGGATGCAACCTTCCAATAAATTGCCAGAGCCAGAAAGATGCTTCCTCCGCAGAATCAACAGGTTCTGTTTGTCCAAAAGTTGAGAAATTAATCAAAACCATGCCTCCTATAAAAAAGAGGTATAGCCAAAGCATGGAATATTTTTGAGATTGATTTTTCAAGACTGTACTGTAAGTGCGACCAGTTTAATACTTGCTGATTATGAGCAGAGTACTTATCCAACAATTGAAAAATAAGGGTTTTGTTGAGTAAATGTATCCTGTTGTGGGATTGATTTGATGGGTGGGGGTATTTCCCGCAGATGGACGCTGAAAAGGTTTGCAGATAGGTGAGGAATTTTAATCCAGCTTCTGGAGAAGCAGGATAACAGGAACCGCCAGATTGAAGAGCGTAATTTCTTTGAAGGAATCTGTGATAATCAGCGTCTTTTTCTGCGATAATCTGCGGGAACCTTTATCAATAACCTTTATGATTCTTTGAGGTTTAAAAAAACCGACCTAGTAATGAAACAGAGCTTTATGCTATCAAAGTATTTCGCTCTTTCAGAGCTTTGGAGACTCTATGTATTCAAAGTGATCCAGTCCTAGCGAACTGGGCTTTGTTATAGCGGGCTTTCAGCCCTAATTCAAATTTTTTAAACAATGGTCTCTGTGGAAATCTCTGTTATTCTCAATGGTTAAAAAAGTTAGACAGAAAAAGCTAAATCCAGCTTCTGGAGAAGCAGGATAACTGCGCTCTCCGTGAAAAACTCCGTGATCCTCTGTGGTTAAAAAAAGCCCTGTCTCGTAATGAAACAGGGCTTGTGCTATGTAAAAGAACTATTAATTTATTTTGTCGGAGAACTGGACTTCATTTATACTCATTAAAATCTCTTCTCCTTTTACTTCAGGGTTTTTGAAAATGATATACACATCGTGCTTACCGCTAACCGATGAGACAGCTACTTTACCAAGACTGGAGTTTTGCCTTCTCCAATCTATAAAGTTCATATTTGGTGGTGGTCTGAAACCGGCGACTTGTTTTGGTATCAGAGGTTCAGTCTGTCCAATTATTTCTCCGGTAGGTGAATCAATTCTGATTTCCACCGATCCGCCTTTGGCGTCTACCCTTTGCGAGATACTGGCAAAAACTATGATTTCCTTGATTCCGGTTAAGTCTAGGTTTTTGAAACCTATATGCGAATGATCACCTACCATAAAGAAATTTACACTTGGAGTGGTCAGTAGGTTTACTCCTTTCCTGATTTCGGCAATTTGTGGATCTAAATACGGGTTTTTCAAAGCGACGAAGTCACTTCCGGTCAAAGCCGGGACATCTCCGTTTCCTTTGTCTATATAGGTCGCCTGCAACAAGAAGCTGCCTTGGCCATCCTCACCGTTAGGAATGGAAGTGTTCACAATTCCCTCCAAAGGCAATGTTTTGGCGGTTGCTTTAACGGCGTTCATATTCATGATGTAGTCAACCATTCGTTTTGCATCAGCTTTCAAAAGTTGTGGATGGGCACTCATCGCATGCTCACCCCATACGCCAGCTCCGCCATTGATGATTTTGCCTACCAGCATGTCTACATTTGCTGGTGTGTTTTCATACTTGGCAGCTACAGCCTCATAGCTTGGCCCGATTGAAGTCTCCGCATATTGGTGACAAGACTTGCAGTCGCTTGCCTCAATCAGGTTTCTTCCAATATTACTTACAGCCTCCGATTCTACACCACTTTGCTTAGACGCAATCTCAATTGGATCAAATCCTGAAGGAACATAATCAAAGGTGACCGCAACTTCATTCGCTTGAATTTTGCTGTCCGTCGTGCTGCCATCCTCATTGTCAGTGACAGAAATACTGTATGGCAGGGGCTGGTCTCCGAAATAAAATGAAGTATTCGCTCCTTTGAAGTCAATGGAAACCTTAGGGGCTTCATTCCCGGCGATTACATCAAAAGATGAAGTATTCGCTTCACCTTTCGTATCAGTCACTGTTAGGGTTACCTGATGTTTGCCAGCTTCTTCAAAAGTGTATGTTGCATCAGCGCCTTTCAATTCAGTAGTCTTTCCATCTTCACCGGTTATTTGCCAAGTGTAATCGAGGTTGTTTTGGTCATAATCATCGTCGTCATTGGTGCCTTCGGAAGAGAAATTAGCGGTAAATGGAATTACTCCTGACATTTTATCTGAAGTCGCATTTACGTTTGGCTTACGGTTGCCGGCATTGTATTCGATTTTTACGATTCGGGAATTCGCATTTCCACGAAACCAGGCACTTCCATACTCTAAAACATACAGCGCTCCGTCGGGGCCAAAGTCCATATCAATTGCGGAGCTGAATGTTTCATTAGGCAGGAACCGCTCCATAGATTCAAAGTCCCCATTTGCATCCATAGTCACGGACATAATCCATCCGCGCATAAAATCCACAATCAACCATTTTCCTTCGTAATATGCAGGGAAAACGTAAGGGGAATCTGACTTAAAATCTGTTTTTCTAAATACAGGGCCACCTGTAGCACTTCTTCCCGAACTTCCTAAAATCGGAAACTCTTCAGAAACTCCATAAGGATACCAAATCATGGCAGGAACCACTGGAGTTGGCAAGTCACGAAGTCCAGTATTATTTACAGATTCATTCACCGGCTGATTTACATCATAAGGCTCTCCATACGTCTCAGTCTCTAAGTCGTGGCGGTTGTAGGGAATATTATCGCCAATGAAATATGGCCAGCCAAAGAAGCCAGGGCCTTTTGCCTGATTGAATTCGTCATATCCACGAGGTCCCCATATCGAGTCTTTTGCAGCATCAGGGCCCACTTCACCCCAGTATAAATAGCCAGTTTCGCTATCCAAAGTTGGTCTCCAGGGATTCCTGTGTCCCATAGTGTAGATCTCGGGTTTTGTTTTTTCTGTTCCTTCGGGAAAAAGATTACCATCAGGAATGGTATAGGTTCCATCATCTTCTGGGTGGATACGAAGGATTTTACCTCTTAAATCATTCGTGTTTCCAGGAGCTCGCTGATCATCTGAGTTTTCATGTCCTGGCCGCTCATCGAGATTGGATGTTCCAGAGCCTGGATTCACCGTGTTGTTTCCTACGGTCAGGTATAAGTTTCCTTCTTGGTCAAAGACCATTCCGCCTCCTGTGTGGCAACATTCTTCCCGTTGGGTAGGCACGGCCAAAATCACTTTTTTGGAAGATTCAACTAATGTATTCCCGTCTAGTTCCCACCGCGTGAGTATATGTTGGGTGTCATCGGGATCAGCATAATACAAATAAATCCAATGGTTTTTCGCAAACTCAGGATGAGCGATTACGCCCATCAAACCTTCCTCAGCTTCACGGACTACTCCTTCTTTGTTGGTGTATTTGGTGTTGACCGGAATGGTGGCTACAAGCGTCACTTCACCAGTGCTTTCATCCAGAATTTTAACTCCTCCTTTGCGCTCTACAAAAAGGATCTTTTTGTCTGGCAGAAAAGTCATTTCCATAGGCTCATCCATTCCTTCGGTGAGGACTACTTTTGTGAAGCGGTTATCTTCAGGTTTCTCAGTGGACTCTATCTGCTCGGGTTTGTTGCAGGAGAAAAAAGTAAGCATCAGCGCTAGACCCTGCATGCAATAGGATCGGTAATGTTTTGTCATGGGCTATTTTTTGGGAAAATTGAAAAGGTATATAGAAAGAAGAACTGCAAATACTGTGTTGATACTGGCTAATAGTCTTTGCAAAGGCAGGTTGTCTATTTCCTTCCAGCAATTTGCAGATATAAGAAGTAGATCCTTAAATATATTGTGTCACATTGAAAAAATACAAAAAATGAAGTTATTTATTTTGCCTGTTCTCTGATTTTTGAGGTGATAAAACAAAAAGCTGAAGACTTTCCCTGGAATCCTTTTGAGTTGTATCAGGATTTTTGGGGAAAATCTTCAGCTAAATTAAAGTGGTCTGTTATTTTAAATGATTGATCTGACCAATCCCCCCTCTACCCGGATGGAAGCTCCATTGGTAGCGGAAGCCAAAGGGCTGGAATAATACACCACGGTGTCTGCCACTTCTGCCACCGATGCAAATCGCTGTATCAATGAAGTAGGACGCATATTCTGGAAGAATTCCTCTTCAACTTTCTGTATTGATTTACCAGTCGATTCTGACAAATCTTCTATGAATTTGCCTACTCCTTTTGATTTGGTAGGGCCAGGCAAAATCGAATTTACTGTGACATTGGATCCTTTGGTCAATTCTGCCAATCCTCTTGCCACTGCAAGCTGAGCTGTTTTGGTCATGCCGTAATGGATCATTTCATCTGGTATGAAAACGCCTGACTCACTGGAAATAAAGATTATTCTTCCCCAGTTTTTTGCAAGCATTTTCGGGAAATACTGTCTAGAGAGACGAATTCCACTCATGACATTCATCTCGAAGAATCTAAACCAATCTTCATCAGGAATATCTGCAAAGGCTTTTGGTTCAAAAATCCCTACGTTATTAACCAGAATATCGACTTCAGGAAGAACCTTCAGCAGGTTGTCAACTTCTTCCACTTTTGAGAAATCAGTTGGAATTCCAGTGATCTTATTGCTTCCTGTTTCAGATTTTAATGCTTTAATAGCTTTGTCTACACCTTCCTGAGATCTGCCGTTAATGATTACTATGGCTCCTTCCACTAGGAATCTCTTTGCGATAGCAAATCCAATCCCTGCTGTGGAACCGCTTATAAATGCTTTTTTGTCTTCTAATTTTAAATCCATTGTTTATTTTTATTAAAAATATTCCGATGCAACGTGGCTAAGTCCCACATGCTAGAGTAAACTAAAGTGGAGGTTAGAAAATTCGGATGAGGGCGAAAATCCAGAGAAATTTTTTGCGGAGATTGCTGCCGTTCGTGTCCTCACGAACGGCTTAAATTTTAAGTTCATTTCGGTTTGTGGAGACACAAACCGAGGCGAAGATGTCTACGAACATTTCGGTTTGTGAGACAAAAAAGCTAGGGAATAATTAAGAAACGAATTCTTTTTTCTCATTCCATTAAAAGTGGATTAGCTTTTAATCTAACGGATTTTGTGAACTATTTAAGTCTATTTTTCCACTTTTTAGGGTGCTGGTTTGTATTAAATATAGATATGACATCGATATTGTTTCCATTAAGGATATACAAAATTAAGTATGGAAAACGATGCACTACAAAAGCCCTTACAATCTTTTTGTAGCGTATTGGATATGTTTCTGGATTGCTAGTTATAGCGTGCGAAGCAGCATCAATTGACTCTAAAAAATCTTCCCCCAACCCCTTTGTTTGCTGTTCATACCAGAGGTAGGAGTCGTAAAGGTCTGATTCTGCTTCTTCGGACAGCCGGTAATTAAAGGGCATCTTTAGCGCGGCTTCGTACCCTTTCCTTTACTTCGTCCCATGGAGAAAATTTTATTTCCCCATTTTCATATTTTTCAAGCCTGCTGTCCAGTTCCTTAATTTGTTTTTCACTTAAATCAAAGAAACTTTCCTGTTGCTCCTTAAGTCCTTGAAGCTGTTTAAGGATGGATTTGTCTTGAAGCTCAGTAAGCCAATGGATAAGGTCAATTTTAACAGATTGTACGTCCATATTCAAAGGATCATTTATATGTGTTCGATAAAGTTAACGGTTTTTATGTTTGGAAAAGTTTCCAACAAAATTCCGGTTGGTGAAGTCACGAACCGAGTGAGATAGGGACTTAATTGCATAGAAACAAGCTGTGCCCGCTGCGTTTCCTTTGTGCTCTTCGCGGTTGAGAAAATTTTAGACTTTTTCTTTCACCAGTTGATCCATCACCCAGTTCGCTCTTGCTCCACTCACTCCAGTACTTTGGCAGGTATCTGTTCCTAAAAGATCGCCCACTATGGTTTTGATCAAGGGTTGCTGAATATGTTTTGGAAGTTCGAACGAGAAGGTTTCTGTTCCCTTTTCATCTGTAATGAGGGTAAATTCTCCTTTTCCGAAGGTCTCAAATTGGATTGTCCCTTTACTTCCATAGATCGTTGTTTCATCTATTTCAGCATTTGAAGAGGTGCTGAAGCACCAATTCCCCGTACCCAGAACTCCGTTTTCGAATACAAAACTTCCTACGACAATGTCTTCAGCTTTGTAAGTATTTGCTTGATTCGAGGCAAATCCATTTGCATGGGTGATTTTTCCAAAGAAAAAGTCCAACAAGTCTAACTGATGAGAAGCTAGGTCAAAGAAGTATCCACCGCCAGCTAGCTCAGGATCTACCCGCCAATTGGTGTCAACTTTTGTGATCAGAGATGCATCAAGCTTTTGCTTGAGATTGATATGAACTGTACGGATTTCTCCAAGTATTCCTTCGGTAATCAGTTCTTTGATTTTAAGAAAGTGCGGCAGCTCTCTGCGGTAATAGGCTACATAAAGCGGGACATGTGCTTTCTCGCAAACATCAATCATCTCCAAGCATTCGGCGTGTGTTCTCGCCATTGGCTTTTCCACATAAACGGGTTTGCCAGCTGCTGCCGCAAGTGTAGCTAGTTCTAAATGTGCATTTGGAGGAGTTGCAATATAGATTGCGTTTACTTCAGGATCATTGATCAAGTCTTCTGCGGAAGTGTACCATTTGCCGATTCCATGCCGCTGGGCATAGTCCTTAACTTTCTCTTCCGAGCGGCGCATTACCGCAATTATTTTGCTATTGGGAAGGAGGTTCATTGCAGGTGCGGATTTGACTTCGCAGACATTTCCCACTCCTAAAATACCCCATCGTACTTCGGTGTCTTGAATTTTGCTCATAACTTAAAAATAGGGCATGCGATTCATTCCCAGACTATCAAATACCCTAAATTTTAAGATTGTTTATTCTGCTGGAGGAGGACTTCTTCTTTTCATTACCAAACTATCTGCTGGATAAGTAGCCTTCAAGTAGGCCATTTGGTCTTTTGCCCAGTCAATAATCACTTGGCGATCCGCATCAGAAAGATTTGCTTCAGGATGAAGTCCAAAGTAAGTGTAAGACTCCAAGGGCATCTCCTTCTCTTCCACCAATTCTATAACTTCTTCAAACTTGTGATTTTGCCATGCCAAAGGGCGATTAGTGAATTCGTCAAAATTCAAATCCCCTTTTCCATCTTGTATATGGGTGTTTAGCCAATAGCCAATGGGTTCCACACTTGCATACCATGGGTATTCGGACGTATTGGAGTGGCAATTTTTACAGGCATTAACAAGTAACTTATTGACATTGTCTGGGATGTCGTAGCTTCCAGCGATTGGGTGCTCAGCAGGTTTGCCCTCATTCTTCTCATAAGGGATAAACTGGATTGCGACTAAGACGACTAAAATGACTAATCCGATTTTTTTCAACATGGCTAAAAAGATTTATTAAAAGATTTGTCAGTTAGACTCAGAGAATATGGCCGAGTTTAATTTATCAAATAATTTATTGAAAGACAATTCAAGTTGAGTTTGCAATAGGGCTAAGTATGATTGTAATCAAGTTGCCTGCATTCACTTATTGAATTGCTCTTTCAAATAAATTTTCTGACCTCAACCTATCTAATAACACTTATTTTTTAAGCAGAAAAAGCATCTGTACTTTAAAATAGGGAGTGGCTCAATGTCTAATTAGCTTCTTGCATGGGGCCTTTTAGATATTTCAGAATAATTACTACCGCTTGTGCCAAGATTTTCCTTTGTTCTTTGAGTAAAAACTCCCTTTTGGACTTTCTCCTAATAATTCTTTTCCGCCGTCGGCTAGGTCTGTAAACTCCCCCGGACTGGCTGGATTTCCCATATATCGTTGATTCCAAGTCTCGCCCTCATCGACAGAATATTCAATTTTAAGCGAGTTGGTAGGGCAGATACGAATTAGCTCTTTCCCTTTTTTAATCATTTGTGCCATTTATCAATTATTTAATTATCGCCAATCTAAGAATGCTTGTCGTTTAAAAAAAAACTAAGCAAAGTTTTTATGGATAAAATCCTATTTATTATTACTTCCTTCTAGAATATTTTTTTGATTTTCATACTTAAAATACCCTATTGTCCATCCAATAGTTGCCCTAAGTCCACTTAAAAAAAGCATGAATTAAGGTTTTTGGTTTGGAAGGTTCTTCATTTGGCTGGTTTGTACTACACTATTATAATATCGAAACCCGTTCAAAATCAACTTGAACGGGTTTCGAATGATTTATTTTTAAAGGAAAATTACATTTCCCATCCTTCTCGATACGTACGTCCAACAAATTGGTTGGCTTCTTCGAAGTTTGTGATGAGAAGTTTGTCTCCATCCCAAAGCAATTTCTTACGTCCGTAGAATTCTGGTTGCCCTTTGCTGTTTTCTCTTCGAAGCATATAACTACGGATAGCTAGATTACCCATCAATACAGTTTCGGTCATCGGACCAGCATAGTCAAACGAGGAAGTCAGTCCTTTGTGTTCGTCACTTCCAAAACCTGCTTTACAAGCATCTACCCATTTTCTCTGGTGTCCGTATTCCGGCTCAATGTTTTCTTCCGTTTGAGGACCAAACTCTTGTGTTCCATCATTCAGATATAACTTTGGCATCAATGGAGAACTGTCGTTGATATTGGTAGAAATGATTCCCTTATCTCCAATAATCAAAACTCCATTAGCACTTCCGCCTCCTCCGATATCATGATCTGCGGGGATGATATCTGGGTGTGCAGGACGAATACCGCCGTCACTCCATGTCATATTGATAGGAGATTTACTTTTGGTTGTTTCCTTAAAATTTAAGGATATAAATGAGGAAGCAGGGCAGCCATCTGGGTGATAATCTGGTGTCCACATACCACTATATACTGAACCTACACTACATTCCGCGTCAGTAGGATAATGTAAGCCTAATGTTCTAAAAGGAATATCGATCAAATGGCATCCTACATCGCCTAGTGCACCTGTGCCATAATTCCACCAGCCTCTCCAGCTGAATGGGTGAAGTTCTGGAGTATAAGGAATCTCCGGAGATGGCCCTAACCATAGATCCCAGTTCAATGCATCGGGCTTAGCGCTGGGCTGAGGCTTAGGAAATGCACCGCCTTGAGGCCAAACAGGCCTATTTGTCCAAACTTCTACTTTGGATATCTTACCGATTTTGTCATCATCTACCCATTTCTGAACCAGTTTCAACAGTTCATTTGATCCGCCTTGATTACCCATTTGGGTTACTACTTTCTGACTTCTTGCCATCTCAGTCAGCATTCTTGCTTCCTTGATATTATGAGTCATTGGCTTCTGTACATAGACATGCTTGCCACGCTCCATTGCATATTTGGCTGCTGGTCCGTGGACATGATCGGGAGTAGAAATGGTCACCGCATCGATATCCTTTTCCTTGTCAAGCATTTCTCTGAAGTCAGCATATCGCTTCGCGTCTGGGAATCTCTCTACTGAAGCTTTGGCAGATCCCGAAAAATCAACATCACAAAGTGCTGCTACTCGCTCACGCCCATTTACTGAGGCATTTCTAATATCGCTGGCACCTTTTCCTCCAGCACCGATTGCTGCTAAATTCAATTGATCACTTGGAGCAATAAATCCTACTCCACCCAGAACGTGCCGGGGAACAATCATAAAAGAGGAGGCAATTGCAGCATTTTTGATAAAATCCCTTCGGGTTTGTCCCTCAGAATTTTTCTTGGGGTTACGCATGAGGTTATTAGTTTAAGGTCAAATAAGTATCCTAAAATAGACATTTATTTTTTTGGAAGAATCCTGTTTGTTTTTAAACCATGAATAAGGAATGATCAGTGGTAAAGTCTAAAATTGTATGAAAATCATATTTTTATAAATAATGGGTTCTGACTTCTTACTTATTTTAAAAAAATGGTTACTCAATGAAAAATCCGGTTAAGATTTATTGTGCAATCGATAGCATTAGCGGTGAGTTGTCAGTTTTTTGGTTTAAGTTTTATTTTATGAATTTTCTTTTTGTCAATAGAAAATATCATGAAATAGTAAAAAATCAGGATAATGCAGGTAGCTCATGCAATAATTTCCTACTTTCTTTGAATTATTGAAACGTAATAGCTTTGAAATAAACAAATTCAAATAGCCTGAAATGAAAATAGGAGTTTTAAAAGAGACGAAGGAGGGTGAAAAGAGGGTAGCACTTAGTCCTGATGTCATCAAGCAATTGATCAAAAAGGAGTTTACGGTCATTGTAGAGCAAGGAGCTGGTATCGGATCCAATTTTTCTGATGAGGACTACAAAGAAGCAGGAGCTACAGTAGTTAATACACAGGATGTATTTGCGACAGATGTTCTACTTAAGGTCAATCTTTTTACTAAAGAGGAAATTTCTCAGATGAAGAATGGCGGTGCCTGTATGTCCATTATGTATGCTTATAACTATCCGGAAATTCTGGAAGAATTGAATAAAAAATCCATCATGTCTTTCTCTATGGATGCGGTGCCCCGCATTTCCAGAGCACAAAAAATGGACTGCTTGAGTTCGCAAGCCAATCTTGCCGGCTATAAATCCGTGATTCTTGGCGCAAATTACCTCGAGAAGATTTTTCCATTGATGATGACTGCCTCGGGCACAATTACTCCTGCTAAGGTCTTGATCTTCGGGGCTGGTGTGGCTGGTCTTCAGGCCATCGCTACTGCCAAGAGACTTGGCGCGGTGGTTGAAGTCAGTGATGTGCGTCCCGAAACCAAGGAGCAAGTGGAGTCTTTGGGGGGCAGATTTCTGACCGTGGAAGGAGCGGAAGAGGTTAAGGTAGAGGGTGGATATGCTTCTGAGGTTTCTGCTGAGTTTTTGCAAAAGCAGAAGGAACTCATTCAAAATAAAATCAAGGATTCAGATCTTGTGATTACCACTGCTTTGGTCATGGGAAAAAAATCACCAATTCTAGTGACTGAGGAAATGGTCAAAACCATGAAAAAAGGTGCAGTGATCGTAGATATGGCAGTGGAGTCCGGAGGGAATTGCGAAATCTCTGAGAAGGATCAAATAATCAGGAAACATGGAGTGACCATCATTGGTGAGTCAAATTTGCCCTCGCTTCTGTCCACTAATGCAAGCCAGCTTTACGCTACCAATATCAGCACACTACTGCTACACTTAGCTACCAAAGATGGATTCAATCTTGACCGGGAGGAAGAAATCACCAAAGGTGTTTTGATTACTCATGAAGGTCAAGTAGTGCACGAATTCACAAATAAAATTTTAAATAAATAAGAATTAACCTTTTCAAATTATGAGCTCAGAAGCACTGATTATTCTGATTTATATACTTGTTCTGGCAAGTTTTCTGGGATTTGAGCTAATCGCTAAAGTTCCCCCAACCCTTCATACGCCGTTGATGTCTGGTTCAAATGCAATTTCTGGAATTACCATCGTGGGAGCACTTTTGGCCTGCAACGAAATGGGCTACACCACCCTAAGTAAATGGTTGGGAATGGCAGCCTTGGTGCTAGCCACCATCAACGTAGTCGGCGGCTACACTGTCACAGATCGTATGCTTAAAATGTTCAAGAAGAAATGAGTATAGCCATAGAATTAGCTTATTTGATCGCCTCCATCTTGTTTGTGGTGGGGATGAAAATGTTGAATAAAACCAAGTCAGCTCGAAAAGGTAACCGCCTTTCTGCGTTGGGGATGTTAATAGCCATTTTGGCAACCTTGATTCAAATTGATGCGATTTCTCTAGTCGAGATTCTTGCATGTATAGTCTTGGGATCAGCTATTGGTCTTTATTATGCCAATAAAGTTGAGATGACCAAAATGCCGGAAATGGTTGCGATTTTCAATGGATTTGGTGGTTTGGCCTCATTTTCAGTAGCTCTTTCGGATTATTTTCTAAGGACGGAAGTCAACATGGAATCTATCGGACTAGTTACAGTGATCAGTATCATTGTCTCAGTCTTTATCGGTGGCCTTACCTTTACGGGTTCCTTGGTAGCTTTTCTGAAGCTAAATGGAAATATTTCAGGTTCGCCCATTACTTTCAAAGGTCAGCATCCAATAAATCTGATTTTATTTTTAGGGTTTTTGACCGCAGCAGTCTTTACCGTAATTGACCAAACTGACCCTATGCTCATTATCATTTTGATAGTGATTGCGTTGGTGCTGGGTGTCTTAACTGTAATTCCTATAGGAGGAGCAGATATGCCAGTGGTGATTTCTTTGTTGAATTCTTACTCAGGGATGGCGGCTTGTGCTACTGGTTTTATCCTAAATAACAATGTGCTGATTGTTGCTGGCTCATTGGTAGGGGCATCGGGTATTATCCTGACACAGATCATGTGTAAAGCGATGAACCGATCTTTAGTCAATGTACTTCTAGGTGGATTTGGACAGACAGTAAATGAGGCGCAAGGAGATGGTCCATCCATTACTGTAAAAGAAATTGGAGTCGAGGAGACGGCGATGTTGTTTGACGGGGTTTCTTCTGTGATCGTAGTTCCAGGTTATGGGATGGCAGTTGCTCAGGCGCAGCATGTGATCCGCGAATTGATGGAGCAATGCGAAAAGCGTAAGATTGAGTTCAAGTTTGCGATTCACCCTGTTGCGGGAAGGATGCCGGGGCACATGAATGTGCTATTGGCGGAAGCAAATATCTCTTACGACAAACTGATAGAAATGGAATCCATCAATGATGAATTTCCAAATACAGATTTGGTGCTGATCGTCGGAGCAAATGACGTGGTAAATCCAGCAGCTAGAAATAATCCGCAAAGCCCGATTTATGGTATGCCTATCTTAAATGCAGATAAAGCCAGAACGGTAATCGTCTGTAAGCGAAGCATGGGTAAAGGCTATGCCGGCGTAGAAAATGAGTTGTTTGGCTATCCAAATTGCCTGATGCTCTTCGGGGATGCCAAGCAGACTATTACAAAAGTGGTCTCTGAAATGAAGGAGATGTAAGTAGTATATTTTCTCAAACCTATTGAACAGGGCTATCTGAATTTCAGATAGCTCTTTCTCATTTTATAGCTCTTTCTCATTTTAAGGTGAGATGTTTATTAGGGAGTATGTATAAAATTTTGAGTTTTATAACTTTATTTCGCGAGAAAGAGCTGTTACAACAGCCTCTTTTACAGTGTTATACTTTTCTTTCAACGCTTCTTTTTCCGTTTCATTGAAAGCACAAAGTGGCAAAGCTAAAATCCCCTGACATAGTCCTTTAAAAGACATGGATGCTTTCAAACCTTTTAAGTAATTGGATTGATAAGTTCCATGGCTATACAGATTTTTGCTAAGAAATTGTACGGTAGCATTTAGGACTTTTATCCTTTCCTCGTCCTGATATTCTATCGCTTCGAAAAGTCTGACATAGAGTTCAGGAAATAAGTTTGCACCACCGGTAACTCCTCCATGTCCTCCCATATTCATTGTTTCAACCAATATTTCCTCAGGGCCCACTAACACGGTGAATTCAGGGTATTCCCGAAAATTATCGCAAAGAGATTCAAAGTACTTTTGATCTCCCGAACTGTCTTTTATTCCTTTGATATTTGGGTGGTCAGCTAGAATCTTAACGGTTTCTAAATCAATATTTATCCCAGTGTGGGAAGGCATATTGTATAAATAAAGCGGGAGATCCACATCATCAGCCAGTCGAGAAAAATAATAAGCCAATTCATCCTGATCCACATTCATGTAGAAAGGCGTTGTTGCGACTAAAATATCCGCTTTAGCTTCTTTGGCGCACACAGCCAAATCCAAACTTTCCTGAAAAGAACAATCCGTAATTCCGACTAAAACGGGAATCCTATGATTAACTATTCTGCAGGTCAATTCAATTAGCCGTTTCTTCACTTTTGAGCTTAAGCTGGCAAATTCTCCTGTGGTGCCCAAAATGAAAATCCCATGAACTCCACCCGCAATCATATGCTCAATAATGAGATCAAGGCTCTTTTCATCTAAGGAAAAATCTTGATTTAAAGGAGTAATCATTGGAGGGATGATTCCTCGAAAAGGTTTTGGAAATGACATAGATTAGGTTTGAAAAGTGTAATTATTCTAAGCTTAGGGAAACGTATTTTATTTTCTCTCTATTATAAGTATAAGTCATGTGAACTGAACCATCCTTTGCCTGTATGATGGCGGGGTAACTGAATTCACCTTCAGGTTGGTCTTCTAGCACATATAATTCTTCCCAATTCACTCCATCCATTGACATCAGAAGAGAAAGCTTATTTCTACCCTCTTTAATCGGATTGCAAAGCAGTAATTGTATCCCGCTTTGTAAGGTTACCGCATCTATACCGGAATTGTTGTGGATCAATCCTGTGGATTCTACGGTAGTCCAGGATTTTCCTCCATCCGAAGACCATGTCGTCCCGATTATATCTTCTTGGGTACGGGCGAGCATCTGGAGTTTTCCATTTGGATAAAATAAGACAGTAGGCTGAATCGCATGAAAAGAGCCGTTATCGATTTCTATCTTCTGCCAATTTTGGATGTCAGAGGTGGTAGTTTCCACGTGCATGCTCCAAACTCCATTAGTTTCGAAACTGCTCGGATGGAGTAGGGTGCCATCTTCCAGGCTCACTGATTTGTTTTTCACTGGTCCAAGCATGCCTGGTGGAATTTGAATAGCTTCAGACCATGTCTTTCCACCGTCCTCTGAGGTTTTGTAGAGCCCCCACCATTCTCTGGGGTTTGGGCCTTCCTTGTAGAAAAGGACAAGTTGTCCATCCGGATTCTGGTGCAGGACGGGGTTCCAAGTGGGATTTCGGAAGTCTTTGTTTTCCACCCCATCAGCTACCATTTCTGGAGTAGACCATGTTCCATTTTCTAGAATGGAAGTGTAAATACTTACATCAGGATGTCTTTCGTATGTCCCTCCAAACCACGAAGCTAATATGCCGCGGTCAGTTTCCACCAATGTAGAGGCATGACAAGAAGGGAATGGTGCAGTCTCGTAAATGAATTCAGATTTTAGGATTTTAACTGTAGGTTTTTCAAACGGCGAACTTAAAAAACTTGAAGTAAGTGCTAGAAATATAGTGATCACTTGAAACATAAATGTTCTGATTTAAAGAGGTTGATTAAAGGTTTAAAATAACAAAAAGCAGTTAATAGTTGAGAAAACCATCTTGTACTCACCTGAACTTTCATTCTTTGTTCTGAAAGTTTAATTCCATAAAATCCATAAAATGTTTCCAATCCTCTAAAGTCAGATTGTGCTTGCCATTTCTGATGTGATATCCCGCATGGTTCTGGATAATTGGATCCTTAAGATTTTCAAATTCTAATGGGAAAGAAAGGTTCATTCCATAGATCTCTGAATAAACCCTGCTTCCCAATTTCATAGATAAATACTCACCTTTTGGATCCGCCCATAAATCTTCTTTAGCACTTGAAAAATAAATGGCTCTTGGAGCTACCAACATGGCTAGCATGTGCTGGTCTATCGGTAGGGAATTTTCATCATCATTATACTTTTTAAAATTGTCATTAAACCAATGTGGGAAGGACGTATTGATAATCTTTATTGTTTCTCCAAACTTGCGTCTGGAAATTGCTGCACCACCGCATCCAGATTCATTAGGTATCACTACTGCCCAGCGAGAATCATTTGCCCCTGCCCATAAGGCTGTTTTTCCAGCCCTGGAGTGCCCAATCAAAGCAGATTTTTTAGAATCGATTTTAGGCTCCTGTTCGAAATAATCCATTGCCCTCATAGCTGCCCATCCCCAAGCACCAAAAGTTCGCATGCCATCAGGTTTTGAAAGCTCCCCGGGATAAAGGGAAGAAATGACACCTTCGGAAAATTTATCAGCATCATCTGGAGCAACTGTTTCTCCATGAAATGATGCGGTTGCATAGCCTCGGTTGATCAGTTCCTCAACGGGCCAGTATCCTTCTTCCACAATAGTCCCATCTGTATAAGCCGGCTGGTAATTAATTAAAAGGGCCACCGGAACTGGGGATAGTGCAGATTTTGGTAAAAACACATTCAATCTCATTGTATGTGAATTTCCGTTTCTAGAAACTGTAATGTCCAGCTCTTTGAAAATTGTTATTTCCGGAAATGGGTTGGCATTTTCTGATACTTCTTTAAAAGAAATGTTATCATAATCTGTAGGAATTGGGCCATATACCTCTTTAGTAAAGAGCTTGATCAATTCTGGCTTTCGGATACTTTCCCAATCTGCTATACTCTTGATCAATAGCCCTTTTTCACTGACGAAAGGATCTGGTAATACTAAAGGAGGAACTTTATTTTCATCTTCATTTACTACATGCTGAGCCATAATCGTTAGGTTTATAGAAAGGAGAAAAATGAAGGAAAGAATTAGAGAGCTTTTCATTTTTAGTTATTAGAACTTGTACTAGCTGAATGTGATGGTTTCAATTCTTCAAAGGGATACTCCGTAGGTAAAACTTCTACTCCGCTTGTTACCTTGAGAGGGGATTGACCTGCGAAAGTCACTTCCATTAAATATGCCTTATAGCCCTTTTCGGGTTGATTCATTTGATATTCGTAATGACCATTTGTTTCCGGTGACAGTTCAGACGATGTCCAATTGGGACCAAAAACATCTACTCTAAAATCTCTTGTGTCTTCATTATATGCTGTCCAAATCTTAACAGAAATAGGTGGATTTGAAGCGTCAGCTTCAAAAGAAATCAAATCTCCCTCTATTTTCCAATTGTACTTCGGTCTAGGATTTTGATTTAAAATAGAAGAGTAAAAAGCGATCATATTAGGTAGTGCGTCCGATTGGCTGAGATCATGACCGAAATTTGGAACATATTGAATATGTTTTTCTCCCGGAAGATCATCCCAGTAAAACTCCCAGCTATCAGGCTGAAAGAATTGATCTCCTGCAGCATTGATCAAAAGCTTGGGGAGATTCATTTTCGTAGCGAATGTATATGGCTCGGTAATCGCTAAGAGTCGGTCGAACTCTGGAGTACCCATCCATTCCATAATTCCTTCTTGTACGTAGTCGTCTACTGCTGGTGCCCAGAAACCATAGTTTCTCCAATGATGCGTAAAGGATGGCTCCAAATTCAACATGTCAATTACTATTGGCACAATTGCAACTACACGATCATCCACTGCGGCGGTAGTCCAAGTGGTCCATCCTCTTTTTGATGCTCCACCGACCACATAGGTTTTTAGATCTTTATCGTAAAATGTTTTTACCACCTCAGAGGTCGCATCCATTGCCAATTTTACCGCTTTTGTCATCGGTAAGCGAGCCAGCCATATCGCATCTTCATCTTTGGCCCCTCCTTCCAGAAACTTCCTCCATCCATAGGCAATGATCGCATCCTCATATCTTTCTTCCACGGTATCATTGGCAAAAGTCAAAGGTTGGAATGGGATGTTATGGACTTGAGCGACGATAGAATTAGTCTGCATGGCGGCAGCCAAAATCAGTTCATCGGGATTCTCGGGTAATTTTGTATCGGTGCTCCCCCCACCAATCCACATCATGCCTGTTTCAAAAGGACTGTCACGTGGCACCACGATGGAAACCCAATGCCACCATTCTGTTTTATCGACCAGATCAGTAGTGAGCCAATGCTGAGAAGTCATTTTGAGTACATGATAATCGTAATCAGCCCCCGTGACTGTACGAACAATTTCAAATATGAAAGTAGAATCAGGAGCCATTACATAATCCTTCAAAAGGTTTTCAGTAGCGATCTCAGGTTCCTCGATTTTCTCTTCAGCTTTCTGACAGGAAGATATTATAGAAAGAAAAATGATTCCAGATAGGAACAGATGGACTAGCCTTTGAAAAAGTAATTTCATAAGAATTGGGTTTAAGTAATGGTTTAAAAGCTAACGATTTATAGGCTCATCGACAACCTGAACTCGATTGATTCTTAAAAAGTGCATGAGTTTGCTGGGTATATTGTAAAGTAGAAGTCTCATTTTACCATCTTATTGAAGAGTGATTTTTATCTTTTTGAAGTAGAACGGGACCAAACCTAAGAGGTAGAGAACCCCAATTAACGATTTTAGGGCTTCCACAGTCATCTGAGTTTTTGTAGTGTCATTCACATCGTGGGCAAGGAGCTCCAATTTGGGACTTCGGGATTAAAAAAAATCACTTTTTTATTATATTTTCTAAAATATATTGATCTGTGTGATTTATGTTTTATTAAATTATTATTTATTTCTTATAAAATCTCAACTTTTTCTATTTAATTTTCATGTAAAGAAATATTTTATAAATGTGTGTATGTTTAAATTTATAGTGTTATGTAATGGTTAATTGAGGAGAGGATAAATTTTTGTTCTTTTTGTAAATGCTCACTCTTTTTATAACTTAAATCTTTTTGTTAAATCATTTATCCGGTGCGTTTTAACAAAGTTCCGCTATCTCCAATAAAACAATAAAATGTCCCGTGGTTGATTAATATGCTGTAATACAGATAATTAGTTAATTTGAAGGCTTTTTAAATTTGATCCAATACCGGCGATTTCACGCATTGGGTGACCTTCTTCTGGAAAAGAGTAACTACTTGCTGTTACTTGTTTAATTGGATTTCTTATCAAATTAATCTTTACTAGACGTATTATATTGTTAATAATGTGCTTTTATATAATTAATATAACCCTAAAGATATCTTAACAGCAAAATAGTATATATAAATTACTTTTGGGTTGAAAAAAAATAGCCTGCTGTAATAGACCCACTTAGAAAGGATTAAAAAATTCTCAGTTATTCAACACTTAAATTTTATGCATTCAAAATTACGATTATCTAAAGCCATCTATGCTTCTGCGTTTATGGTTATATGGGCAGGGTCAAGTACCAGCCCATCGCGACTAGTCGCCAAGGGTCTTGAAAATGAGGGCAATTTCAAGGCAAACTACCCGATTACTAATTTAGTACCCATTCAGCAACCCGTCTCAGGTACGGTAACGGATGAAACAGGAGTGCCGCTACCTGGTGCAACTGTTCGAATAAAGGGATCATTAAATGGTACGGTTACAGATCTTGATGGTAAGTTTTCTATTGAGGTTGGAGAAGATGCTGTTCTTCAAATTTCTTACGTGGGATATATCTTGCAAGAGGTTTCAGTAAATGGGCAATCAACTATAGCTATCCAGTTAGAACCAGATGCTACTCAGTTGGATGAACTAGTGGTAGTTGGTTATGGTACGCAAAAAAGATCTGATGTTACTGGGGCAATCGGATCTGTTAAAAGTGAAGATTTCAATAAAGGGTTGGTTTCAAATCCTGTTGATCTGTTACAAGGGAAAATTGCCGGTGTGAACATTGCTTCTACAAGTGGAGAACCTGGAGCAACACAAAATGTAATTATTAGAGGTGTAGGAAGTTTGCGTTCAGGGACTCAGCCTCTTTATGTGCTTGATGGCTTTTTGCTTGATAATTCCAACACAGGTATTGCCTCCAATCCTCTAAACTTCCTAAACCCTAACGATATTGAAAGTATTGATGTGTTAAAGGATGCTAGTGCTACTGCCTTGTATGGTTCGAGAGCCTCTAACGGCGTTATTGTAATCACCACCAAAAAAGGTAAATCAGGAACAACTCAGTTGAATTTTTCAGCTTCCACAGCATGGTCTTCTATGGCTAAAAAAATTGATGTATTTGGTGCAGATGAATTTCGAACCCAGGTCGTTGCAGCGGGTGGAGCTTTGGAAGATTTTGGAGGTAATACAGACTGGCAAGATGAATTGACTCAAATTGCCTTTTCACAAGATTACAATTTTTCAATGAGTGGAGCCAATTCAGAGAAATTTTCCTATTTCACTTCAGTAGGCTATCAGGATCAAGAAGGTATATTGAAGAATAGTGAGCTGAAGCGATATTCTGGAAAATTGAATATGAATCAGAAGGCATTTAATGGAAGGCTGATTGTCGATTATAACCTGACTGCCTCTCACACTAAAAATTTGCGTCCTAGCATCACATCGACCATAAGTGATATGCTTAGCTTAAATCCTACTATTCCAGCATATACTAATGGTGAGCCTACCTTATTGAATACCAATGCCTTAAATCCACTAAAGAGGTATGAGTTATATAGTGATGATGCAGCGAACAACCGCATTTTGGCAACGATTTCACCTTCTTTCGAAATAGTTGATAATCTTACCTATAAGTTAAATCTCGGGGTGGATTACTCCAGTACAAACAGGTATCAACAGTACAAACCCTATACGGGAGTGATCAATGAATCCAATATTTCAGATGGGTCATTGGACGAAGGAATAAGTGCTAACACCAATCAATTGGTCGAGAATACACTGACCTATAATTGGAATTCAAATGTCCACCGCATAACTGTATTAGCTGGACATTCTTATCAGACATTTTTGGATGAATATAGAATAACTTCATCTCGAGGCTTTGCAGATAATAATATTGAGCCAAGATATCAGGACCATAACAGTACCAGTGAGTATCCTACTACAGTAAATTCGTCGGCTGTTAGAAACGAATTGCAATCTTTCTTTGGCAGGCTGAACTATACCTATGCCGATAAATATCTGTTTACAGCTACAATACGTGCTGATGGATCTTCTAAGTTTGGTGAAAATAACAAATATGGTTACTTTCCTTCTTTTGCAGCAGGCTGGAATTTGAGTAAGGAAGATTTTATGACCAACTCAATCTTTGATAATCTAAAATTGCGTGCAAGTTGGGGTAAAACCGGTAATCAGGAAATCCCATCCAAGATCACAAAAGCCAGTTATTCCGAAGATAGATTGTCAGAAGGAGGCGGAAGTCTTAATACTTATCCAATAGATACCGACGCCAATTCCTTGGACGGTTATCCTTATGGCATTGTATTTACACGCTTGGCTAACCCCGATTTGCAATGGGAAGTATCTACCCAGGTAGATGTAGGACTTGATTTTGCATTCTTTGATTACCGATTGACTGGTACTTTAGATTACTTCAATAAAGTTTCTTCCAATATTTTACTGGAAGTGGTTCCTGCGGACCCTGTTCAACCTACTTCCACCTATTGGGATAATATCCAAGACATGAAAATTCATAACAGCGGTTTCGAATTGGCTCTGGATTATGCTAGCAATGAGCAGGGGGGCTTCTCCTATAACATTGGTGGTAATGTCACTTTTATTCAGAATGAAGTAAAAGATTCACCTTATTCTGTTTTGACCACTGGGGCAGCTCAGGGTGCCGGACAAACAGGCGCAACTATTAACGGCTATATCAACAACCAACCTATCGGGGCATTCTACATGTTAGAATTTGACGGAATTAGTGAAGATGGTGTTAATAGGTTTAGGGATATCAATGGAGATGGTGAAGTCTTGGACAATGACCGTAGTGTAGTAGGAAGTGCCATTCCTAAATTCATCTATGGGTTCCATATGAACTTTAACTACAAAGCTTTCGACTTAGGGTTGAATTTCAATGGTACATCTGGAAACAAGGTTTATAATCATACAGCCATGTCACTGTTTACAAAAGCACAATTATCCAGATCAAATAACACTACTGATTTTGCAAACGAATTCCCTGAAGAATCCTTTAATAATTCGAATACAGTATCTACCAGATTCTTAGAGAGTGGCTCATTTTTTAGATTAAATAATGCTACTCTGGGCTACAACCTTCAATCTGATATGATCGGATTAGGGGATGCTTTTCAAAATATCAGACTTTCTGTCACAGGACAAAACCTGTTTGTTATAAGCGATTATTCTGGATTTGACCCCGAAGTTAACACTGGTTCCACGTCTGCTGGAATTCAAACCTTTGGTATCGACCGTTTTACATACCCAAGAGCACGGACATTCTCGGTCAGCCTTAATTTAACCTTCTAGAAGAAAGTAGATGATTATTAGATCATATAGAAAATCAAAATCAAATGAAAAATAACAGATTTCACAAAATACTTCCCATAGCTGCTTTTTTACTCGCATTTCTAAGTTGTACTACATTAGATGAAGAAATTCTCGATGAGTCATTAACAGGTACCGGCGAAGCAGAAGTTGTAAGCGGATCTATCGCTCCAGTATATGGTATGCTCCGTCAAGTATGGTTGCATACAGTCAATTTTGGACTTCAGGAAGTTGCTTCTGATGAAGGAATACTTCCTTATCGTGGTGGTACAGATTGGTTTGATGGAGGCAAGTTTATTGCGGTACACCAACATCTTATGACACCTGGAAACAGTTTGGTGGGAGATACATGGACTTACATCACCTTGACTTTGTCCAGAGCGGTTTTGGCAGAGGAGAGAATGAAACTGGAAGTAGAGAACGGTAATTCCAACGCACAAGACGCTTTGTATGAAATGATAGCTATGAAGGCCTATCTAAATATGTTAGCTCTTGATAATTGGGGGCTTGTTTTCAAGAAAGATGGTTCAGACCAACTTTCAGAAATTCTTAGAGGCCAGGAAGCTATCGACTATATAGAGTCAGAACTACTATCGGTGGTGGATTTAATTAGCAGCGATAAAGGACCAGGTAGAATGAACAAACATGCGGTTAGTGCATTGTTGGCCCGCTTATATTTGAATGCTGCAGTTTATAGAGATCCATACGGTACACCTGATTTTAGAACAGAGGATATGGATAAGGTGATCCAATACACAAACAGTATTATCAGTGGACCATATTCCTTATCTGCTGAATATTTTGAATTGTTCAATGACGATAATAATACTAATCCTGAAATTATATTTTCACTTGACCAAAGGGGAGTACTTCAGACCGAACACAGTCGATGGGCTTATTGGCCAATTTCCGGAGACCTTATTCCAAGACCGGAATTTCCAAATACACGTGGAACTGATGCAGTAGCTGTTACGCCAAGTTTCTACCAGACCTGGGTAGATGCTTATGGCAATGTGGATCCGGCTGAAGCCGATGCCCGTTTCTATCAGGAGAACACGGTAATACCTGAAAATCTTAGGGATCTTTCCGGTGTAAACCCAACTAACGATGCCGATCATTTCTATTCCGTAGAGGCCACCGAATTTGAAATTAATAGGGGAATACTTCGTGATATTATATGGGGACCTAGAAAAGATGAGGGAGGGAATATTTTGACTGACGATACCGGAAAAGTAAGAATATATCCAGTGATTAATAGAAGAAGTAGTGGTGCTGACATACGTTATGTGGATCATACACTTAAAGTTGATTTTTCTACTGAAGGCAGTTTACATAACGCTGGATACCGATTTTCGAAATATCAGTTTAGCCATACCGCGCCCAACTGTTGTAGTAATAGTAGTGTTGATTTAGTATTGATCCGCTTAGGAGAGATTTATTTGATGCGCGCAGAGGCCAAATTGAGAAGAGGTGACAATGCGGGTGCTTTGGCCGATATTAATGTGTTAAGGACTTCTAGAAATGCTCGTCCTGCACAGACACCAGCTGCATTAAATGCAATTGATCTTGATGTGCTCTTCCGGGAATCTGGATTTGAATTGTATTGGGAAGGTCATAGAAGGACCTATCAAATAAGGTTTGGTAAATATGAAGACAGCTGGACAGAGAAAACAGATTCCGATGTCAATAAAAGATTGTTTCCTATCCCTCAAAAAGCAATGGATGGGGCATCTAGTGAAGTAGGGTTTTTAGTACAGAACCCTGGTTACTAAAACTTATAGATCTTATAAATTAATAAAGCCGATGAAATTTTTCATCGGCTTTTGTTTGTGTGATACTTGCTGAGTTAATAGCTCTATTATTTAAGGTCAACAGTGAAATGATCGGAATGTAAGAAGTGATGAGTTTATGGGAAATCCCGATGAATTCTAGTAGTTATCGATGCTGATATGGTTTTTTGGTAATCGTTTTTTAGCTCCAGTAAGAAATTGATATATGGCTAATCTGACTTGCGGAATTAGTCGTTAACCAAGATAATTTTAAAGGCAGAAGTCATCTATGATATGCTGGTTTTCTTTGGAGTGAAAATTTGGTTTTAAGCTCTTCCAGTTTCTTGATAAGAAAAGCTATCCCATTATTTTTATCCATTGTGTCCAATAGGATGGTGAGTTGGAACAGGCTAATTGTGAAGACTCCCTGGACTTGTTTGAATGAGATGGTTTTTACAAATTCAAAGCCTGAGTCTCTAATTTTTATTCAAAACAGGGTCGAGCCTTTGGTATAGCCCTTCTTCAAAAATGACTTTATAGCTGGATTCGAAGAAGGAAGACGGCTGGTAATAATCTGTGGAAATCACCTGAGCGCCTGAAGATTTGGCTTTTTCAAATCTCGAATAATCAACATTTCTTGCTTCTTTTGTGTCTGAATCCGCCCGGGTTCTGATCATATATCCTTTTTTTACCAGATCTCTGATGTATTCTTCATTTTCTACAGGATCATTGATGATTCGAAACCCAGCAGCAGAATTACCTTCTTTTTTGTTTACAAAAAGTACTGCGTTCGTTAGT
Organism: Algoriphagus aurantiacus; assembly: GCF_035156405.1. NCBI lineage: Bacteria > Pseudomonadati > Bacteroidota > Cytophagia > Cytophagales > Cyclobacteriaceae > Algoriphagus > Algoriphagus aurantiacus. Next base: position 28,975 of record NZ_JAXRUT010000028.1, read on the forward strand.
TCTGGTTTGGCACTCAGGTAACGATCGATTTTTTCCTCATTTTCATCTAATACAAATAAGAATTTCCCTTTCATATCATCGAGCATGGGCCAGTTTCCGGCGAGGGCGGCTGTTTCCAGATTAGGGTAGTTTCCCTTCACTAGATCAGGAGTGATAAGGTTATCCCTTCCCAAATGCGTTCTGATTTCCAGATCAATGCTATCCAGAGCTGTCGCAGTAAAGGGAAGCGTGGAGCGAGTGCCTGGAATATTTCCATCTTTTGCATTGATCAAAATAAAAATAGGATAATGATCGGGGTTGTTTTCACTCCATGTTTTGAGTGCTTTCAGTGCATCAGCAAAAAGCAGATAATGAGATTGAAAATCCAGATCCTGCACATGAAAAAGCTTTAGCCCTGGTTTGGAAAGTACATTATTAGGGTCGTAACTAGGAATGTCTCCTCCGTTGCCTTTGATGATTTCCAATCCTTTTGGGTTTGAATACCTTCCTCCTTCAGGATCATGGAAAACATCCAGTTCCATATTCCTTAATCCTAAATCGAGCTGGGCCTCCAGTGAAATATGTGCGTATTCTAAGCTTTTCGAAGCAGCAGGGTTCACTTTAGCTAAGTACTCCAATAGCTCAGGAGCCATTTCACTTTTGTAGCTATTGTGACTACCAATTACCTGAATTTGATTTATTTTGAGGTTTTGTGCTGACAGATGCAGGGAGAATAAAATGCATAAAGCAGTAAAGATACTGGTGAAGGTGGTTTTCATGGAATTCAGTTTATTTGGCAATCTTCAATTTTTTGACAGTAATTCTTGAAATTGTGCTTCACCTTTTTGTTATGAATTTTTGAACATATGAAAGAGATAATTTCTTATAATCAAGTTAATTAAAGTTGTTTCGATGGGTCTGTCTGCTGTTTCACCAGGTGCTGGGGATCTTGACTTTATCGATATGTTAAGCATCGGTTAATTCCTGGTTTTACTACTCTTAAATCCCTTTGAAAAACCTATTTTTGGCCATGCGTAAATTCTTTTCACTACCTCTTTTTCTGTTGCTTTTTACTGTTCAGCTGGCAGCTCAGGATTCTAAGAAATCTCAAATCCACTCGCACAACGATTACTTGCAAACAGTTCCATTTTGGACCGCATTTTCAGCTGGAGCCTCTTCTATTGAAGTAGATGTGATTTTGCAAGATGGCAGATTATTGGCGGCTCATGAAGCTGCCAGCATTGATCCAAAGCGAACCATTGAAAGCCTTTATTTGGATCCAATTGTAGAGGGGTTAAAAAATGGACTGATTTCTCCGATCAATTTTCATCTGCTCGTAGATCTGAAGACAGAGGCGTATTCCACACTGGAAGTTTTGGAAGAAAGCATGGCGGACTATAAAGATGTTCTCTACAGCTCGACTAACCAAGATGGATTGAAATTGATAATATCAGGGAATAGACCAAAGCCTGAGGATTATAAAAATTATCCTGATTGGATGCTTTTCGATTACCAAAGCAAGGAATTGACCAAGGATTTGCCATGGAGCAAAATAGGAATGGTAAGTCTGAGTTTCCGTCAGTTTTCTGTCTGGAATGGGAAAGGGCGGATGGTGGAAAATGAGCGCGAGAAAGTTCAGGCCTTCATCGATCTGGTTCATAGCTTCGATAAACCTGTTCGTTTCTGGGGTTCTCCTGACAGTAAATCTGCTTGGAAAGCATTTCATGAAATGGGAGAGGATTATATCAATACCGATCATCCAATAGACGCGGCAGTGTACCTAAGTAAATTAGGAGAAAATGTCTATCAGAATACGTCAAAACATGAAGTTTACCAGCCAAAGTTCGAGGTAGACGGGGCGGAAGTTCCCGTGAAAAATGTGATTTTGATGATTGGTGATGGGAATGGCTTGGCTCAGATATCATCAGCTTTAGTGTCAAATAACAATCAGCTTAACCTCACACAGCTGAAGAATATGGGCTTGGTCAAAACTCAGGCTGCGGATGATTTTACCACAGACTCAGCTGCGGGAGCGACGGCATTTGCGACTGGTAAGAAAGCAAATAATCGAGCTTTGGGTGTTGATTCAAAAGGGGATTCATTACCCAATCTCCCTGATATTCTTTATGAATATGGATTCTCAAGTGGAATTATTACCACAGATCAACTGACTGGCGCTACACCGGCAGCATTCTATGCTCATCATCCTGAGCGTGATGATTCTGATCAGATAGCTGCTTACTTATCTAAAAGTAAGTTGGATTTATTCATCGGTGGAGGTGGAGATAGTTTTGATTCTCAAAAAGAAAATCTGAAAAGTGCGGGCTTTAATTTGATGGAAAGTTTAGAGCAAACGGATGCCGATCGTGTAGGTTATTTTGCCGCAAAAGGATCTTTGCCTAAAAAACTTGATGGTAGAGGGGACTATTTGCTGAAGAGTACAGCTTTTTCCCTCGAATTTTTTGACCAGAAAAGTAGGCCCTTCTTCTTGATGGTGGAGGCTTCGAACATTGATTCAGGAGGGCATTCGAATAGTACCTCCATGATTGTATCTGAGATGTTGGATTTTGACGAAGTCATAGGAAAGGTGATTCAATACGTGGATGCTAATCCAAACACCTTGCTGATTATCACAGCAGATCATGAGACTGGTGGTGTTTCCATTCCTCAGGGAGATGTAGATTCCTCAACTGTTGAACTGGCTTATCATAGCGATGACCATACAGGAATTATGGTTCCAGTTTTTGCGTATGGAGCACATTCAGGAGACTTCAGGGGAGTGTATGAAAACTCAGCCCTTTTCCATAAGATCATGAAACTGGTGAAAGAATATCATCAGAAGTAGTAAACTGTACAGAATTTACCTTCTTCCAGCAATGGTGAAAGGAAGCATAAATAGATTTCGGACAAAGTCGAATGAGAGATCTATGGCGAAACCGAGAAGTCTAAAAGGGAGTAAAATCAACCAGAAGATGGGATAAAGTAATAGCCCAATAAGTGCCAGAGGCCAGCAAAGGACAAATAGAATGCACCAGAGGAGAAAGCTTACCATAGTTTTTTTATAGCAGTATCTTCAATACCTGTTCCAATCTGAAAAAAGTAGATTTTGTGCAGATAAAACAGTATTAGCAATGAGATTCTGTATCAAAACCGTACATATTTTAGCGTGTATCGTACATTCTAAAATTTGACTTAAGGTGCATTCTCCTTCAAGAACAAGTAACAATTTTTCCAAGCAGACAAAATGCATCGTGCAGTAAGTAAAATCAATACATGGCTCAAATAATTGGTGTATTTGAAGGGTTTTGTAGTAGAAGTGTTTACTGAGCCGATTTTCAACTCAATAAATAAGCTTTGATCTGCTTATATGCTCTCATGAGGTTAAAAAACTAACTCAGTAGCGTTGAGCATTATAGCCTTTATTAAGATTAAGTTTTATTGATTTTTTTATTAAGTAGGATTATAAGATGTATTTTTTTTCTAAATTAGATTGATATGAAGCTGTAAGCCATGCATTGGGTTATTATTTTATTGATGTAAGAAAGAGGTTTTGTCCAATTTTTCTTGGGTATGTCTAATTGTGTATTAGAATGTGATTAATTCTATCTAATACTTGGTGATTTTAGGAGCTAAAATGAGGCATTGAAATTACTATATAGGGGTCTTTTATTATAGTTTAGATCCATTATTGTAATATTCATTGAAAGGCGTATTGATGTTAATAATAGTATAATACAAATGTTAAACTCAGAATATGTTTGTAACTGACTGTTTTTCATTTGTTTATAGTTCTATTAGACATGATATAATCCACATATTCATCAGAGAGAATCGGTTTTTTGCAGGTAGTAAATTTTCTATAACATATAGTAACTAATTTTTAATTCGAAACACATTGCCAATGATATATTCAAGCAGACCTTTGTAAGGAGCAGTTGATATTTCAGAGAATTCCTCGCTGCACTATACCGGACACCTGTATTTTTAAAATATAAATACAGGATTATTTCTAGTTAATTATACTAATAAACCTCTCAAAACATGAAATCAAATTTACATAGACGACTCTTATGGATGTCTAAGAAAATCCTATATGGGTTTTTAATTCAGCTTATGTTCAGCGCTATTGTACTTTCAGGTGCTAACGCCGCTCCACTAATGAAATTATTTCTGGAAGATGTAACCGTCACTGGAAAAGTTCTGGACGAAACCGGATTACCGCTTCCTGGTGCTACAGTGTCTGTAGCAGGAACTACTTCGGGGACTATTACCGATATAGATGGGGAATACTCGATTACAGTGCCTGAAGACGCAGAGTTGATATTCTCTTATATAGGATATGAGCCTCAGCGAGTAACTGTTGGAACACAAACTGTCATAAACGTTACACTTCGGCCAGATGCAACCGCACTGGATGAGGTTGTTGTAATTGGTTACGGTACGGCTAAAAGAAGCGATTTGACTGGCTCAGTAGGGTCAGTGGATGCTGAGGCACTTAGAGAACGTCCAGCGGCATCCTTAAATCAGGCTTTAGCGGGTAGAGTTTCTGGTGTACAGGTTAACAATAACTCAGGACGTCCAGGAGGAAGAACTACGGTAAGAATTAGAGGCTTTAGTTCAATCAACTCATCCAATAACCCACTATATGTGATAGATGGTGTTCAGATGCCAATGGGTACTCTGGATCAGCAAAGTAGTGCAATTGATTATATCAATCCCAACGATATTGTATCTGTAGAAGTACTGAAAGATGCTTCATCTACTGCTATTTACGGTTCTAGAGGAGCAAATGGAGTTATTCTAATTACCACTAAGAAGGGTAGATCAGGTGAAGGGACTGTGACTTACAATACGGATTTGAGTGTTCCAATTATCGGCCCAAATAGACCTGAAGTATTGAATGCTGAACAATATCTTGCTGTGGAGGATCTCGCTTGGGCAAATATGGAAAAATACGATCCGGAAGGATGGAATGATGGGAAATGGGCTTACCTAAATCCTGCATTAAGGAGAACGGATCCACGTATCTTTGATAGTCAAGGAAATCCTCTTTTTGATACTGATTGGCTGGAAGAAACAACTCAAAGCAAGCTTTCTCAAAACCATCAGTTAGGTTTTACGGGAGGAAATGAGCGTACCACCTATTCACTTTCTCTGGGATATAGAGGCGATGAGGGCTTAGTAAAAACCTCCTATCTAAAGAGATATTCTGCTCGCTTTAACATAGAGGATCAGGTGAAAAGCTGGTTGAAAGTTGGTGGTAGCCTTAGCTATAACAATCAGTCGGAAAATCTAGTCGATGTGAGTGATGCAGTTGCAAGACAAATGGTGGAAGATTTCCCATTCTTGCCGGTGAAGTATGAAGATGGGACCTTTGCTAATAACAGAGACTATCCATTTGCCGAAGGCACGATGAGTTCTATGCACAGGCTGTATGGTAGAAAATACATCCTCAATACTCAAACTACTTTGGGAAGTTTGTACACGAACATCAAATTTTCTGATGCATTGGAAATGAGAACTGCTCTGGGAGTCAATATCCTTACTCAGGAAAATAATAGGTCTGAAACCAGGACTTTGGCAATCAATCAAAACGGAACTGCTTCTAAAAGCATGCGAAAAGACACTTTCTGGTCTCTTGAAAACTATTTGACATATAACAAAGTCTTTGCTGAAAGACATACTGTAACGGGACTTCTTGGTATTTCATGGCAAGAAAATAACTACACGGCTATGAGTGCTAGTATTCAAAACTTCTCAACTGATTACTTCTTATACAATAATTTGGGTGCAGGTAGCCAGTTGCCAAGAGTAGGCTCTGGGGCAGCGCGGGAAGCGTTGAATTCATACTTTGCCAGAATAAATTATATTTTGGATGATAAGTATTTATTTACTGCAACAGGGCGTGCAGATGGTTCTTCCAAATTCGGTGAAAATAATAAATATGCTTTTTTCCCTTCTGCTGCATTGGCATGGAGAGTTTCTGAAGAAGGATTCCTGAAAGGAAACCAAACTATTTCAAATCTAAAAGTAAGAACTAGTTATGGGTTGACAGGTAACTCTGAGATTCCTCCATACTCTTCCCTTTCCCTGTTGAGTTCTAATTATTCTGCGATATACAATGAAACCCAGGTAGGTGGAACTGGAATCAACAGATTGGCGAACCCAGATTTGAGATGGGAGAAAACAGCTCAGGCGGATTTTGGGATTGAGCTAGGAATGTTTAATAATCGATTGAACGTGGAAGTTGATCTGTATTATCGAAAAACTACAGATATGCTATTGGATTCGCCCGTACCAAGAACAAGTGGATATGCAACTATCCGTAGTAATGTAGGTTCTATGGAAAATAAAGGGCTAGAATTCACACTCAATTCTGTGAATGTAGACAAAGAGAATTTCAGCTGGAATACCTCCTTCAATATATCGCTTAACAGGAATGAAGTATTGTCTCTAGCCACGCCGGCAGATATTTTTGGAGTTGGTGGACCAAATTTTACCAATCAGACCAATATTATTAGAGTTGGTGAGCCAGTTGGTTCTTTCTGGGGATTAGTTCGATTGGGCACTTGGAGTGAAGCAGAGAGAGCAGAAGCTGCTGAATTTGTGAGTTATAGAAATGGACTTACAATTCTTCCAGGAGATATCAAATATTTGGATGTGAATGGTGACAAAGCAATCAACGATTCGGATAGAATGATAATAGGTAATGGTAGTCCGGATTTCTGGGGAGCTTTTTCCAATAGTGTCAGACTATACAATTTTGATCTTACAGTAGAGCTTCAGTACAGTGTGGGTAATGACGTGTTGGATATGACTCTTCACCCAAGTGAAGATCGCCAGGCGCTGGCCAATAGCTACACTTCTGTATTGAATGCCTGGACTCCAGAAAACCAAAACACCATGATTGCAGAGATCCGTGATACACGTGCAGGGTATGTCACCAATGTGGATTCTCACTGGGTAAAAGATGGTTCGTTTTTGCGAGGCAGAAATATACTGCTGGGATATAATTTTCCTTCCGACGTTACTAGCGCCATCAAATTAAGCAGATTGAGAGCTTATGCTTCCGCTCAGAATTTCTTCCTATTGACAGGTAAAGATATCAACGGAGATCCAGAAACTACTCCTATACGTGGCGGAAACGGTGATAACGTTTTCTCTCAGGGTATGAACTGGCACAGTTATCCAAGACCAACAATTTTCATGTTTGGTTTACAGGTAACTCTTTAATCCTTTTTTTACTTAAAGCGATATAACAGATGAAATCGAGCATGACAAAAGCGTCACACAGAGGGATGATTATCTGGAGTGCGAGATTCCATCCCGTTTCCTTCGTCACGGGACAGGTTATGACCTATAAAAAACAAATTATAAACACATGAAAAATAACATATATAATAAAGCAGGTAGATTGTTCCTATTTGGAGCATTGGTGGCAGGATTTGTAGGATGTTCAAGTTTTTTGGAAGAAGAAGATCCTTCTAATTTGACTCCGGAAAGTTTCTATACTATCCCCGACCACGCAGAAGCAGCACTTGCTTCTGTCTACGCAGATACTCGGTTTATTGGAGATGGAGCTGGGATATTCTCATCCACATGGCAATTATTGGAAGCTCCTACTGGGACATCTACAACAGAGACAGCTCAAAATTCCGATCTAAATAACCTTTATGGACTTATCTATGATGGTAGAACCCAACATGTGATCAACTGGTGGAATGGCTTATACAGGGTGATTGCCCAAGCCAATCTTGTATTGGATAAGGTACCGGCTATTACACCTATGGATGAGGCACAGAAGACTAAAGTACTCGGTGAAGCCAGATTTCTACGGGCTTGGGCATATTTCTATGCAGTGAGACTTTGGGGAGATGTACCGTTGATTACTATGCCTCAAACTGCCAGTTCGGAAAATTTCAAGCCTTCTCCAGCTTCGCAGGATGAAGTTTATGCGCTGATTTTAGAGGATTTGAAAGCAGCTGAAGCGGCAGGTTTGCCATGGATGGATGAAAGTGGCAGAGCTTCCTTAGCTGCTACCAAATCTATGCTTGCCAAAGTGTATCTGACAATGGCGGGATTTCCACTTAGCAAAGGTGCATCTCACTATCAAATGGCAGCTGATAAAGCAAAAGAAGTGATTGACTATGCAAATAGTAACCCGCTTTCGATTAATTTATTTCCCACATATACGGCAATTCATAATGAGACTAACGACAACAGACTGGAGCACATATTCATGCTTCAGTACAATGTGATCGTTTCTGGTAATCCTATGAATAACATGTTTCCAAACTTTAAACCGGTAACATTTGCGGGGCCATCAGGTACGGGTAGTACTGTGCCTACCGAGGAGTTTTACAATTCCTATGAACCTGGAGATATTCGGGCAGTTGATCAGGAGGGATTTTTCTATACCACTTACTATGAGAATGGCAGTGGGGCAAAATTTGATCTAGGGGCTCCGTATATATTCAAGCATTTCAACCAGCTTGCATTAGGAACTAAAGATCAGCCGGGCAATAGAGCCAATAACCTGAATGTTCCTTTGATCAGATTTGCGGAAGTACTTTTGATCTATGCAGAAGCACAAAATGAAGTTGGTGGTCCAAATGCACTAGCTGTTGAGAGTTTGAAAAGAATTCGTGACAGAGCTGGTTTGACGACTCCGTCTATTGGTGGATTTACTGCTGATACATTCAGAGATGCAGTCTTGAGAGAGAGATGGCATGAGCTGTGCTATGAGCAGATTACCTGGTTTGATATGCTTCGCTTGCGCAAAGTCTATAATGAAGCCACTAATGGATTTGATAATTTTGAAGGGCATGTAAATCCAAGTTCTAATCAGACGCTTCAGGCAAGACATTACCTAATGCCGTATCCTCTTCCGGAAATGCAAAACAATCCAAATCTTACTCCACAGAATCCGGGGTATTAAGTTGAATTAGCAGATCTTATATAATTGAAAAGGGTTCCAAATAAGGAGCCCTTTTTTTGTGTATGTTAAGACAATTAATGGGTAGTTAGTATCCTGGGTTTTGTACAAGTTCCAAAGTATTTGACGCGTTGAAATAGTAGAAAAAGAGTTTTGTTATATTATACTGAACATATACCTTCAGATTTAACTGATAGTTGAGAATTCGATCATATTCCTACGCAACCCGTTACTATTGAAAACCAAAAAAACATGAGCAATTATAAAAAAGCATACATCGCAGGAGGCTGTTTCTGGGGAATGGAAGATCTCTTTAGGACTCGTCCGGGGATTACCAATACAGAAGTCGGATACCAAGGCGGACAAAACCAGAACCCGACTTACAGAAACCACCCAGGTCATGCAGAAGGTCTAGAATTGACTTATGATCCTAGTCTAACATCCTTCAAAGATATCCTGGATTATTTCTTTAGAATGCACAATCCTACCACGGTTGACCAGCAAGGAAATGATAGGGGATCTAGCTATCGTTCTGTGATTTTTTATCAAAATGAAGAAGAAAAATCCGTCGCTCAAGAAATGATTGATATCGTCGATAAATCAGGGAAATGGCCGGACAAGGTGGTGACTACGCTGGAGCCTTTTGCACCATTTTGGCCAGCAGAGGACTATCATCAGGATTATTTGGTGAAAAACCCTAATGGCTATACCTGCCACTTTCTAAGATTTGAAGACAGTTTTATCAAGGGATGATTTCTTTATAGGAAATGATGCCAGTTACCTTAGATCCTTTGCTTATCCTGCCGGAAGACAGGTGACCGAAGACCGGAGAGGCCTCAATTCTTAAGCTCGATTTCCTAGTTGGTTTTTCCTTCTTACTGGCAGAAATACGGTTAGACATAAACAACAATTATTGGGAATAACCTTCCTTTTTATCTAAAATAACCCAACCTAAAATGAAGCACATTTTAAAATCGATTTTCTTCAGCTCCCTGGCTATTCTCGCTTTTTCCTGCAAGACCAATGAAACTGAGAAAACTGCTGAACGCCCCAATATTATTTTTATCATGTCGGATGATCATGCCTATCAGGCAATTTCCGCTTATGACAATAAGTTGATAGAGACTCCTAATATCGATAGAATTGCAAAAATGGGAATGCTTTTTACCAATGCTTCTGTGACCAATTCGATCTGCGCACCGTCTCGCGCTACTATTTTAACGGGTAAGCATTCTCATATAAACGGTAAAGTCGATAACCATTTCCCATTCGACACGACGAATGTGACTTTTCCACAGATCCTTCAGGATGCTGGTTATCAGACAGCCATGTTTGGAAAGCTACACTTTGGCAACAGTCCAAAAGGATTTGATCAATACAAGATTTTGCCAGGTCAGGGTGCTTACTACAATCCCGATTTTATCACCAAGAATGAAGGGAATATCAAAGTAGAAGGTTATGTAACGGATATTATTACTGATATGACATTGGATTGGCTTCAGAATGACAGAAAAGAGGATCAACCTTTTTTCTTAATGTATTTGCATAAAGCCCCACACCGGGAATGGCTACCTGCAGAGCGTCATGTGGAGGAGTTCACAACCAGAACGTTCGAAGAACCAGCTACACTTTTTGATGACTATTCTGGAAGAGGGAGGGCTGCGCACGAAGCAGAAATGAATTTGCTGACCGATATGCATTGGGCTGGTGATTCTAAAGTTTACCCAGAAGTGATGGATGAATTAGGGATCGAAGGCACTTCTGGCTGGGACAAAGCTGCTTTTGAAAGAGAAGTTGGGAGAATGAATGAAGCTCAGCGGGCTAACTGGGATAAAGCTTATATGAAAGTCAATGAAGACTTCAAAAAAGCCTATCCTACCATGACAGAGAAAGATAAGATGAAGTGGAGGTATCAACGCTACATGCAGGATTATTTGGGTACAATTAGGTCCGTTGATGAGAATGTTGGTCGTGTTTTAGATTATTTGGAAGAAAACAATATGATGGAGAATACCATTATTGTCTACACTTCTGATCAAGGTTTCTACCTGGGTGAGCATGGCTGGTTTGACAAGCGATTTGTTTACAATGAGTCTTTCAAAACGCCTCTTTTGGTGGCTTGGCCAGGGGAAGTACAGGCTGGGGCTAAGTCTGATGAGATGGTTCAAAATCTTGATTTTGCCCAGACTTTCCTAGCTGCGGCGGGAATCGAAGCTCCTTCTGATATGCAGGGCGAAAGCTTATTGCCATTATTAACTGGTGAAACTGACAAGTGGACTCGCGAAGCTGTTTACTATCATTATTACGAATATCCGTCTGTCCACATGGTCAAACGTCACTACGCGATTGTGACTAAAGAATACAAGTTGGTTCATTACTATTTCGATGTCGATGAGTGGGAATTGATCGACAGAAAGAAGGATCCTATGGAATTGACAAATGTCTATGATGATCCAGCTTATGCCGAGATCAGAGCAGATCTGCATCAGCAGCTTGATGGATTGAGAGAAAAATATGGAGACAATTCTGAAATCAGTAAAGAATACATCAAAAGATATTTGGACTATTTACAAGAAAACGATTCCTACGCCGGGGGCAAAAATACTGAGCTGATCGATAAGATATTCGAAAACCGGGAAATGAAATAATCGCCATTTCTGACAATAAAATCAACTCTACAAATCTTTCAGTCTTGAGGATTTATCTGATTAACCACAATTCCTTTTAGCTTTAAGATAACATCCATTTCAGATTTAAGAACTATTTCCCAATATCTATGAAACCCAATCTAAGATTGTTCACGCCTGCTTTATTTGTATTGCTGAGTTTTGGCTGTCAAAAAGCTGAAGAGGAAAAAACTCAGCGCCCCAACATTATTTTTATCATGTCGGATGATCATGCCTATCAGGCTATTTCTGCTTATGACAACAGTCTGATTGAAACACCTAATATTGACAGAATCGCAGACATGGGGATTTTGTTTACCAATGCATCAGTCACAAATTCCATTTGCGCTCCATCACGTGCCACTATCCTGACAGGTAAGCATTCTCATATCAATGGAAAAATCGACAATCATTATCCTTTTGATACAACCAATGTGACATTTCCCCAACTCCTTCAGGATGCAGGATATCAGACCGCCATGTTTGGTAAGCTTCATTTCGGGAATAATCCAAAGGGTTTTGACCAATTCAAGATATTGCCAGGACAGGGATCCTATTACAATCCAGATTTTATTACCAAGAATGAAGGGAATATCAAAGTAGAAGGCTATGTGACTGATATCGTAACTGATATGACCTTGGACTGGCTGGAAAAAGAAAGGGACAAAGAAGAACCATTTATGCTAATGTATCTGCATAAAGCTCCACATAGATCATGGATAATGGCTGAACGACATTTTGAGGAATTTACTAACAAAACCTTTTCAGAACCAGCTACTCTTTTTGATGATTATTCCGGAAGGACCCATGCTGCGGCAGAAGCGGAAATGAGCATTTTGAACGATATGGGCTGGGCTGGTGATAATAAAGTTTATCCGGCTGTAATGGATGAATTAGGGATAGAAGAAGTGGGGTATGATAAAATCCGCTTTGAAAACGAGTATAAGAGATTTACCTCTTCGCAGCGGGAAAATTTTGACAATGCATATTCTAAAGTCAATGAAGAGTTCAAGAAACTCTACCCTTCCATGACCGAAGAGGATAAAATGAAGTGGAAATATCAGCGGTATATGCAGGATTACTTGGGAACTATTAAGTCTGTCGATGAAAATGTAGGCCGCCTGTTGGATTACTTAGAGGCTAATGATCTTTTGGAAAATACCATCATAGTTTATACTTCAGACCAGGGATTTTATCTGGGAGAGCACGGATGGTTTGATAAGCGTTTTGTCTACGATGAATCATTTAAGACGCCACTTCTAATGGCTTGGCCAGGAAAAACCAAGGCTGGAATCAAGTCCGATGCGATGGTTCAAAACCTGGATTTTGCGCAGACATTCCTAGATGTGGCAGGAGTGGAAGCCCCGGCTGATATGCAGGGAGAAAGTATGGTGCCACTACTTACCGGCAATGAAGATCAATGGACAAGGGATGCTGTGTACTATCATTATTATGAATATCCGGCTGAGCATATGGTCAATCGGCATTATGCCATCGTAACAAAAGAGTATAAGTTAATCCACTATTATTTTGTGGAAGATGAGTGGGAACTGATAGACCGGAATAAAGATCCCAATGAGTTGAAAAATGTCTATAACGATCCAGAGTATGCTGAAATAAGAGCGGACTTACATGTACGGTTGGAAAAGCTGCGAGAGAAGTACAAGGACAACTCAGAGCTGAGTCAGCAGTTTGTAGATCGATTTGTCGAGGATGCTTCCGAGGGTAAAATATTTGGAGTCAGCAAAGAGAAAGTTGATGAAATCCTCGAAAGGAGAAAAAAATAAGCAGCTTAAAAGACCTAAGGGAATTATTCCCTGAGGTTTTTCTTTCGGTGAGGGTTATCCTGCTTCTCCAGAAGCTGGATCAAATTTGGATATTTATCTCTATCTGCCGGAGGCAAGAAGTTGTATTTTAGTCAGGTTTTAAATTTCAGAAAAATAACCCAAGCCATGAATAACCTTAATCAACCCTACCCAATCTCTCCTGAAGCCAGAGCTTTTTATCAGGAAAATAACTACATCAAACTGAAGCAGGTGCTAAGTCCGGAAGAAGTCACTCACTTTAATGAAATTATTTCGGCAGAAGTCCATCGAAAAAACACACAGGATAAACCATTGGAGGAAAGAGATACCTACAGTAAAGCTTTTTTGCAGATTTTCAATTTATGGACGGAAAGTGAGGAGGTTAAAAAGCTTGTGATGAGTAAGCGGCTGGCTCAGATAGCCGCAGATTTGATGGGCTGTGCACAGGTGAGGATTTATCATGATCAGGCCTTGTTCAAAGAGGCAGGAGGTGGCATTACTCCCTGGCATGCAGATCAATATTATTGGCCAATTGATACAAATAATACGATTACTGCATGGATTCCACTGCAAGCGACTCCCTTGGAGATGGGGCCTTTGGAGTTTTCTGCCAAAAGCCAACAGCTTGTTTTTGGGAGAGATCTGGAAATCGGAGATGATTCTGAAGTGAAAATCCAGCAAAATTTGAGAATCAATAACTTTGATCATGTGATTGAAGCATTTGATTTGGGAGAGGTAAGCTTTCACTCAGGCTGGATATTCCATCGTGCGGGTGCCAATCAAACTGATCAGATGAGAAAGGTAATGACGGTGATCTTCATGGATGCGTCTGCTACACTTAAGAACCCAGAAAACAAGAATCAGATCAATGATTGGAAAACTTGGTGTCCAGGAGCGAAGATTGGAGAAGCGATCGATACACCTTTGAATCCAATTGCTGGAATTTTATCCTAAGGTTTAGGCGCTTGGCTCAGTGGAGTGATTTCAAAGCACTAGACTGTTCCAGTACTAAACATGATACAAGGCACACAACTTCATCTGAGAGATTCACAACCTGTCCCAATAGCAAAGCGTATCGGGATACGGTTCTGTGAGAGGTTTAGGGGTGGGAGTCCCCTTTACCTACCCGACTTATAGTAGTGGTCATTCCAATTTAACATCGGTTAATTCATAGTTTGCGTTTCGCCCTTTATCATTTGTTTGCTGTAAGATTCCTTTTTCAATCAAGTCTTTGATGTCGCGAAGAGCGGTGTCGGTAGAGACTTTTACCATTTTCGCCCATTTTGAGGTTTGCAGTTTGCCTTCGAAGCCGTCAAAAAGTTTGTTGAGTATGAAGCGTTGACGTTCGTTTATTGGCGTGTTTTCGTGTAATTTCCAAAATTCAGCTTTAATCAAGATTCTTTGGGTGGTGTCTTCGGTGGCGAGCATAGCATTTTTTAGACAATGTAGAAACCAGTTTATCCATTCGGTTATGTCTTTTGAACTATGTTGGACGCTTTGTAATACCTCATAATAGCGTTTGCGTTCTATCAATATTTGGCTTGACATACTATAAAAGCGTTCTCCGCTTCCTTCTGCCTGTGCAAGCAACATATCGGTGATAGCTCTTCCAATCCTACCATTTCCATCATCGAAAGGGTGAATGATAATAAACCAAAAGTGCGCTATGGCGGCTTTTAGAACAGGGTCAAGATGGTTGTCGTTGTTGAACCAATTCAAAAACGTATCCATTTCCGCTTTTACAAGATTGGATTTTACGGCTTCATAGTGCACTTTTTCTTTGCCCATAGCTCCGGAAACCACCTGCATTTCGCCTGTACGGTATTGCCCAACCTCTATTTGGTAAGGTCCGCTATACCCTGTTGGGAACAGAGCTGCATGCCAACCAAACAAACGTTTTTCGGTTAAAGCTAAGGCGTGCCGTTGGGTGGCGTCAAGCATCATTTCTACTACACCTTCTATATGACGGCTACTCGGCACAAGTCCTGCTGTGTTGATGCCCAAGCGCCTTGCTATAGACGAGCGGACTTGGTCATAATTGAGCAATTCGCCTTCTATTTCAGATGATTTAACCACGTCTAAGGTTAATGCGGTAAGCGTAGCTTCTTCCTTAGTAGAAAAGCCAAGGGCGTTCATCTGTCCGATAATTTTGCCTTGCATTAGCCGAACCTCGCCAAATACAGCATTTATTGCTTTGTCATCCCACGAAAAATCCGTCCAGTTTTTATATTCGTAGATATATTTTGCCATTGCCAAAATTTATTTGCGGTAAATATACGAGTCATTTACCGCAAAAATGCGGTGATTATTTTATTTTTTGTCGCAGGAAGTAAGTTGCTAGATTTTTAGATTAGTATTCAAGATCGTCCTGATATTAGCTATAACGCTGTGTATGCCCAGCATGTGCATCTGTAATCCATCGGGCGGGTGCCAATCAAACTGATCAAATCGAGCATGACTCAAGCGTCACACACTTTTATGATTATCTGATATGCGAGATTCCATATGGCCTTTAAAAATCAAATTATAATCATATGAAATGAGAAAGGTGATGATGGTGATCTTCATGGATGCGTCTGCTACACTCAAAAACCCAGAAAACAAGAATCAGATCAATGATTGGAATACCTGGTGCCCGGGAGCAAAGATCGGTGAGGTGATTGATACGGAATTGAATCCGGTTGTGGGGTGAAAAGCGAATGAATTATATAAAGAGTTGTTTTAATGCCCCATTATACATCATTTTGTGTAGTTTTTTCTTGAGGTTTTCCAATTTCATTTTTCGTGTTATCATCTTTCAGGATTATATCGTTATACACTCGCCATCTTTCTATTTGAGCATAAAATTCATACCCTACTTTGGATATAATTATTAAATCGAGCTTTAGAGTATCTGCTTTATTCTTACAAGGAGTCAATTCCGTTAATCCATATGACATTAATGTTGGACCAAGAACATAGTATAAGAAATTTCCTTGTTCACCACCTTGACTCCATTCAGCTCCCATATTCAATTGTCTTTGGTAAAGGATGAATAGGTTTAAAAGATCTCCTTTCCTATCTGGTGAACCGGCCATAAGTGACATTGGAAGTTCGATTCTATGAGTCAATAACGCATTATATAATTCTCTAAAGTTAAAATTCCCAATAGGTTGCTCAACATCAAATTTCCCGATGTGTTTTTTTCTTTTTCGCCTGATTTGAAAAATAATTCCATATGCCAAAAGCATAAAAACCAATATTATAAATATTAGCCATAGAGGTAGGCTATAGTTTATTGTTTCTGTAAAAGCCTCTGAGAATGACACTTCCTTAAGTTGAGTTGAAAAGAATGAATAGAGCAGTCCAACAAAAAAGATAAGTGCAGCGTAAATTACTTTACTCCAAATTGGGTCGTACCAAAGTTTATTAAGAAAACCAGGGTATTTTATTTTTTCTTTTTCTTCATTCATATTGATTTACATTCTCCGCAAATTTTGTGTGTTATTTGAACTTATTACGATTTTTTATTAAATTGCTTAATTTTAAGTTTTCCCTTGTTACTTCAAATGGGGATTAATTAAGTTAGTTGTGACTATATATCTTTTTTCTCAAAATTTCAACTGTCATACATTGAAATACAACTTATCAATAAAGAAACTTTTAAGTTGTATTTCAATCTATTTATAATTATTTATAAAAATGGCTTTTCCGCCAAATTTAAATGAAAACAAAATACTTAATTGGAATACCTAGTGCTCGGGAGCGAAGATTGGCGAGGTGATCGATACAGAATTGAATCCTATTGCGGGAGTTTTATAATAAAGTCTCTTGTATAGTGCATTTGCATTTCGAAGGGTGCATATTCACTATAAAAATTGCTGCATAAACTTTTTTTATACTACATAAAATATTTAAACTCATATGGTTTGTCTTTCACTTCTTGCATCCTTTTAATTGTTCTAGCCAATACAGACGCAAAACCGAGAGTGACAGGAAGGCGGTCGTATAAACCGTCATGATTCCAATTCATTTTCGTTAACCCCAATATTGCTTGACAATTTTGATCCCATCCACCACTTCCTGCATGTCTGCGTATTAGTAGAGGTGATGGAATTCCTTTTCCTTCTTTATAAAATGATCCCCCATTGACCTTGACAATACCTTGAGTCCAGAAAAGAATTTCGCGAGAGTTTAACACTAGATATGAACCCCTATTGATTGGATAAGTGTCATTTTTCCATTTTCCGTAATTATTATACTTGATTCCACGCCATGGTGTGTCTTGAATAATTTGGAGTAGTTCTAGGTCAACATTTGCTGGTATTGCATCGAAAGCACCATCCATTTCGTTCTTTGTGAAATGAGTTGTCTTGTGTACAATAAGCCTTTTTGGTAATCGACCGGAATGTCTTCTTTGATATAGTGCCAGACTTTTTGACATAACTTTTCTCATCTCTTCTCGAGTTAAGAATGGGTTTGCACCTTGTGTTGACTCTATACCACTTGTATCATATGCTAAAAACTCTAATCCAGTGCCATCGGAATCAAACACTTGACTGCAGCAAGTTATGAAGTCAAATTTTTCAGTAACAGGATTCTTCCGGGCAGAATAACTCAGACCAATAAATGCAGACTCATTATCTATACTTGCAAGTTTCCACGGCGTTCCACCAGCTTTAACATAGAAAGCTATGGAAAGTCTCCACATAACACTGCAGCGACATTTATACACCAAGGCACCGTTTTCTGTTACTATTTGGGTTGGTATATTCCTAATAGCTGTAGCAGCCTTGAGGAAGTCATGCAAGTCAAAATTACTTTCAACATCTTCAAATCCTTTACTCCAAATATCAGGTAAGTATATCACGAGTAAATCATAATCCTGTGTTCTTTGTGACATTGAACGAATGGCATTTCCTAGAGCATCGCTTAGAGAAATATGATCTTCTAATGAAGGATTGAAAATTTTATCCGCCTCAAGCTCCAATGAAACTGATTCCTGATAAAAAATCTCAGCACCGAATATTTTTTTAAACCCCTCATAAACTGGTAAATATTTTTTCCTTTCCTTAGGGAGGTGAGATTTTTCAAATTCAGCGAACAACGATCGCAACAGATGCTCAGTTCCTTTCAAATGAATAGTAGCAATTCTTATTTGGTCAATTGGAAATAAATCTGCGCTATATGGACCGAAGTTTTTTAGCCCTTCAAGTGGATGAATATTTAAAGGAGAGGCCTTTGAAATATTGAACTCGAGTTGAGGCTCTGATATTGTTGACAATTGTGAAAGTTCCATTATTATTCTGATTTACTGAATGCCGTCCTACGCTTTAATTCGAAAGATGCGTTTATACCTTCACTATTAAATTCAAATGCATTAATCAATATTTCTTTATTATTACCAAAGAAAATTGACAACCAAGCACTAAGAATTCTATCGAATTTGTCATTATACCATCTCGCCATTAACTCTTTAATAAATGGAGCGATTAGTTTTCTTTCATCTGCGTTGTCTGATTTACTAGCTAATACACTTGGTATTGCCAGTAAATATGCAAAACCTGCTTTGTGCTGCAAACTAATTTCAAGACATGGCATCCAGATGATGCTTGTGCAAGCTACTTTTCCATAAATTTGTCCCCCGAGTTCTTTTTTTAAATCTTCAAAAATCGGATTATTTCTATCCTTAAACTTAGGGACAATAAAGTGTTTAGATCTTCTTTTAACGTATTGAAGTTCGCTATTCAAAATGAGAGCTCGTCCCATTGTCTCTGTAAGCAAACCTTTTATTGCAGAATCATCATAGGCGAGATGTTTTTCGTGAAGTTCGATAGTGTCAAACTTGAAATCACCATAAATTTTAAAAGCTCTTTCAAACTCCTTGTCAGCTCCGAATCCAACTATTCCTTGTTGTTTTCGAATTGCTACTATATCTGCTTCAGTTTTTTTAATGAGCTCTTTTATTTCTTTAGTATTCCCTGCATCGCATTTGAATAATCGGGCATTTACAGGGAACTTAGTTACTGGAATAGCATTCAGTCTAATCATTGGAGACCGTTTTCCCTTAGGTGGTATACTAGAGTTTTTTCTACGGTGGTAGCTCTCCCCTAAAGTTTCGAATTCTAATGCCGAAATATCAGTGAACCCCTTTATTATTTCACCCCACGCACTATCAAAAGTTTCAATTTCAACGATGAATGCCTCTATTCCTTTTGTTTTTGCTATATCAATGAAATTACTTACTGCAGGTAAAACTTCACCGCCAGATCTAGTAAACCAAAATATCCCATTTGGAAAACAATTATCTTGATCCAATGCACTGTGTAGAGCTTCCATTATTGAATCATCTCTGCCGCTATACCCCATCAAGCCAATACCATTAGTATAACTTGTAGTTGTTAGTATGTGTCTCAACTTAGTGTCTTGAGATTGAAGTTCTGCAGTTGTGTTTTTTAGTTTTTCAGACAAATAATCTCCGTGCATTTTTATAATTAATGGAACTTTAGATGCTTGGAATAATTTGAGTCCATTCTCGGCTGAATCTAAATCTGTTTTATACCAATCCTCAGTATTCCGAAAGACCTGTACTGCTGTATTTTCAAAAGCTTTATCAAAGTTTGTAGTAAAAATATTATTGATATGACCTTTTTTCATTAGTAAGCCTATGACTTTGTGTCCATAAGATAATTGCATACCAGAAAGAAGGTTGTCTAGGTATTCTTTTCTGTCAATTGCTTTTGGAAATGTTTTTTCAAAATAATATGAATACTCCTGAGGAGTATCTTTTGATGGGCAATTATCATTTTTGTCGAAATAACTTTGTATTTGAGTTCTTAGTCCACGATCAGAAAGATTTGAAAAACGATTTAGTGCTATTCCTTGCTCTGAACAATAAATTCTCCTCTTGAAATCCCAAATAAGATCGTATGCTGAAGGTAGTCCTGCGGATACAGATGTTCCAGCACCAAATAGCCAAGAAATACGTTTTGCACGAAGTGGATATAATCTTACAAATTCGGGGAAACTTAGCTTCATTAAATGGATTTAATAATTAGTTTAAACTTCACTCTCAATGGCATACAACGTATGTTTATACACAACTATTTGCCTAAATTTCCTATTCATCTTTTGATTTATCCTCCCCAAAATCAAAGCTTTCTTCCCCTGAAGATTCAGTTCTCTAAGAAAGGAAGTTTTAAGTTGTAATTCATACCCTGTACAGGGTATTTTATGCTTTTCCCCAAATCCTAACCTGATCCCATGAAGCCGACCTACACTTACAACCAAACTTATATTTCGCTGATTAGCCTCGTAGCAGTATTGGACCGGTTTCAGTTTTAGCAAATCGGGTTTGTATCTGAGCTGTTTTAATAGCTTAAAGCCTTCGTTTTTTGCAGTTCAATTTATCTTTTCAAAAAGTAAGTTTCGGACTCGACCATTGGACACTTTACAACCTGTGATTAATTTATTTTCATCTCTAGTGAACTCGACTTGTCCAAAAAACCAAGCTTCACCGAAAAACATATCGTCCTTTATGTGATTCAAATTGAAATCACTTAATCGGCTGTGTTTGGCAACTAGGCTATCACCGACAACAGTGAATGTGTAAGTTGTAGATAATTCTTCGCTATAGAATTCTCCAGAATAGTCAGCAAGAATCACAGAAGACTTGTTGGATTCAGTTACTCTTGGTGCATCCATTATTTGACCTCCCTGATGAAGTTTTATAAGTTTTATATTTTCTCCTTCATTGGGAATAAACTCAATTTTAGCTTCAACTCCTTCGACATTAAATTCGGTAGTAGATATTGGGGTCAATGGAAACTCTGGTTGTCCTGTCGCTTTTCCTGATAATTGCCCACTTTTTAAATTAATACTAATTACGAATCCAGGTTGTAACTCAAAATCACCCACATAAGTATTTAATACATTTTCATCCACTGTAATTGCTTCAGAGTTGCTGGCTTCTTTTATTTCATCCGGTTTGTCTTCGGGTTTTAGTTTATCCTTTAGATAGATATCTACAACTTTATGTGCTATACCGCCTGTGTTGAATTCGGCTGAATTACTAAAAACTATTACTGCAAAATTTTCAGTAGGATAACGAGATAAATAAGAACGGTACCCAGCGTCTGCACCCCCATGTTGTATTTCGTTTAATCCTTTATAGTCACCAACAAATTGACCAAGAGCTCCTCCGAAATTTTCACCATTGTTCAGTACAGCCAGTGTATTCATTTTATTTATAATTGTTGAATCTCCTACTTTTAGGTCCGTAAAATTCATTGCCCATAGACTCAAATCCTCAACAGTAGTAAAAAGACTTGTTGCTCCAACATTCGCATAATTCAAAACACTTTTTTTATATCCACTAGAATCAGGTCTGTATGAGTAGGCTCTATTCTTTACAATTTTCTCATGATCATCGTAAAAAAGGGTGTTATTCATTTCTAAAGGTTCAAAGATGTTCGTCTTGGTAAATTCAGCAAAAGACATGTCAGAAATTCTGGAAACTACTTCAGCCAAAAGCGTGAAGCCCGTATTACAATAGGCAAATTCATCACCTGGATTAAAGTTTAGTTCCTTTTGCTTACTTACAAGTTTTAAAACGTGCTCCTTGGTAATGACATCATCCAATCTCCAGCCAGCCATTGATAATAAATTCCATTGATCTCTTAACCCACTGGTATGAGAAGCTAAATGTCTTAGCGTAATGGTTTTGCCAAAGTTCGGTACTTCAGGAATGAATTTTCTGATATCATCATCTAAGCTTAGTTTGCCTTGTTTTTCTAATAATAAAATCGAAAAAACAGTAAACTGTTTTGATACAGAGGCAATGTGAAATATTGAAGATGGGGTTATAGGGATGTCGTATTCTAAATTAGCAATACCATAACCTTTCTTATATATGATTGCCCCATCTTTAACGATTGCTACCGCAGCTCCCGGCGTATTATCCGTATCCCATTTCGCAAAAAGTTCGTCAACTTGTTTCTGTTTCTCAATTTGAGCTTGGATGGTACTTATTGGAAGAAATAGAAAAATAAGTAGTGATAATCTAGTCAGTATCTGATTCATAACTAAAAGGTTTAATTGAGCAAACTTCTCCTGTCTGTGTGCCCAAAATATTGCATATATTTTAAATATACCTATTTAATCCTTTCTGAAATCTCCTGCTCCTTATTTCGAATTGTCGTTACATCAGACAGAAGTAAGCACAGGATTGCTGAAATCAGAAAGTGCCCTATTTATTGTTTTAACTAAAATGTTTAAAATTCTAATTCCATTCTTAAAGAATTTTGTCTGATTTCATCATGATTCCTCCGTAGGCTATCAGGATATGGAAAAAAGAGAGTGTCCTGTTCCAACTTTGTTGTCAATGGCTTTATGAACTGTAATTTCTCGTTATCGCTGATGGAATCTATTAATAATAAGTTAAACCAATCAATCGAATAGCTTGCGAGTTCACCAAACTCTTTTGAAAAATAAATGCAATAATCACAGTCATCGCACCTTCCAATATAAGCAAAACAGTAAATTTTAAACTGCCTTTCTCCAATAGTATAATTGCGAAAATCGACGTAATTAAATTGCTCAACTGTGTCTTGTGGATAAGGTGAGTCCTCCAATATTTTTGGTCGTGAATAAGTAATTCTTTTAAAGGTAGAGCCATCGTTATCTTCCTTTAGTTCAAGGTGACTTTTGTTTTGATTATGCTCGATTACAATTCCGTCATTCAATCCTTTATTCTTTAAGTAATCATATACGACAGTATCGATAAGACTGAAATAGAATTTTTGAATTTCATTTCCATCAAATCTGTAGATGGAGTCAAGAATATTCTCGGTAAACCAAGTGGAATTAGAAGCTGAAATTTTTTGTCTTTCATAATAGATTCCAGATGCTTTTTTTGGTTTGCCATTCTCGTAATAGGGATAATCCTTGTAAGTAACAACCTCATATTCAGTTGGTTTTTCAATTGTGCATGAACCTAGAATTATAATCAAAACGTAAAATATATTCCTCATTCAGTTTTTCTTAAAAGTTAGTTTATGTAGAGCATTTGCGGGCATTCTTTAACAGTTTTTTAATAAATATTTTCCTCTTTTCTACCTTTTCAAATGCGAATGCTGTGCGTTCACATTTGAAAAGGTTTTGAAAGGCATCCGACAAAGTTCTAAATAGTTGCAGTAACCACAGGATTGCTGAAATAAGAAAATGCACTATTTTATCGCTTTGATTTTCTCTTTTTTTTACTAACCCAAACCTGAACCCATGAAGCCTACCTATACTTACAACCAAACTTACATTTGGCTCATTAGCCTGACGGCTGCTTTAGGAGGATTTTTGTTTGGCTATGACTGGGTGGTAATTGGAGGTGCCAAACCATTTTACGAACCATTTTTCAATATTACCTCTGTTGCAGATCAGGGCTGGGGAACGAGCTCGGCGTTGGTTGGTTGTATGATAGGCGCGGGAATGTGTATACTCATCAGTGATAAGCTCGGAAGGAAAAGGCTGCTCATCTTCTCAGGATTGCTATTTTCTCTTTCGGCTATTGGTACAGCCCTGGCTGGGACTTTTTGGGAATTCAATTTCTATAGAATTATTGGTGGCGTGGCCATGGGAGTAGCTTTAAATCTCTCACCCCTTTACATCGCGGAACTTTCTCCTCCGGAAAAGCGAGGCAAAATGGTGACTATTAATCAACTCCTGATTATGATCGGAGTTCTTTTGGCTCAGTTGATCAACTGGCAAATATCGCTGGCCGATACACAATTGGCTGATGATGCAAGTTTTGAGTTGATAGCAGCGAGTTGGAGCGGGCAAAATGGCTGGAGATGGATGTTTGCAGCAGAAGCAGTTCCTGCTCTCTTGTTTTTTGTGTTGATGTTTTTTGTACCTGAATCTGTGCCCTGGTTGATTAAGAATAGGGAAGAACGACGAGCGCGACAAATACTTGTGAAAATCGGAGGTGAAGAGTATGCGGATGATACTATTGCTGAAGTAAAAACCACTTTGAAAGAAAGTGATTTTGGCCGTGTAAATCTCAAGGAATTACTTCAGAAGAGGGTTGTGAAGCTACTCGGAATTGGTGTTTTCTTAGCTTTTCTCCAGCAGTGGAGCGGGATCAATGTTGTAATTTATTACGCGGCAGATATCTTCCAGGCAGCAGGCTACAATCTGAAGCAAATGATGCTGAATATTGTGGTGATCGGTGGAGTCATGGTTCTTTCTGTTTTCATTACCATCTTCACCGTGGATAGATTTGGGAGAAAGAAACTCCTATTGATCGGTACTTCTGCGATGGCGATTCTGTATGGCTTGATCGGATATTTTTTCTTTATAGACCTTGGTGGAGATCTGGTTGTATTAGCTGTATTGGCCAATGTGATGTTTTATTCCTTCACTTTGGCGCCACTACTTTGGGTGGTGCTTTCGGAGATTTTTCCAACACGGATCCGGGGAGCGGCTATTTCTATCGGTGCCTTAGCACATTGGGTTGGGAATTTTACATTGACCTATTTCTTTCCTGCGATTCGGGAGAATCTAGGTTGGGCGAACAACTTTTGGTTGTACGGAGCAATATGTGCCTTCGGTTTCTTGGTGATTTACTTTGTATTGCCTGAGACGAAGGGAAAGTCTTTGGAAGAGATAGAGAAGGAGTTGGTTGGCTGATGCTGAATGTTACAATAAGCCATGTCCCATTGAAATACAGAAACCAATCTGACTCCATACAGTTTGTTAGACCCATTGTTCAGGTAGTGTCCTGCTTTTTTTGAGTTAGAAACTTAAATTACACTTAACAGGAATTTTTAGCTTTTGAAGAAGAGACCATACAACTTTGCTTTGAGCAAATTCAGAAATGGAAAACTTGTCAGATAGCGAATTGTATGCC
The DNA here is from genome assembly GCF_035156405.1 of Algoriphagus aurantiacus. Lineage (NCBI taxonomy): Bacteria > Pseudomonadati > Bacteroidota > Cytophagia > Cytophagales > Cyclobacteriaceae > Algoriphagus > Algoriphagus aurantiacus. Next base: position 54,241 of record NZ_JAXRUT010000028.1, read on the forward strand.
TTAATCCAACAGAGGAATTATGTTGCATTTAATAAGCTATTTGATCGATACTGGGATAAACTTTTTAACTATGCCTACAACATCCTAGCGGATAAACAACAATGTGAGGATGTTATTCAGGAGGTGTTTACCAGTCTTTGGGAAAATGCTCACAGTCGAAAAATACAATTCATTCCCACTTACTTGTATAACTCAGTTAAGTATCAAGTTTCCAATGTGATCAGAACAAAAAAATGGCACCTGGAATTTGATTTGACAGAACAGACCGAAAGGCATGATCCGGAGGAGGCATCTTATGATGTGAAGGGAACACGGCTGATACAGCTTGAAAAGTCTCTTGCAGAATTGCCGCCTAAGTGCAGGGAAGTAATGGAGCTGAGAGGTAAAAAAGGGCTTACTGCAGGCGAAATAGCCGAAAACTTGGGGATTTCCACACGGACAGTTGAGGGTCATATGCAGAAGGGTATGAAATTGCTGAAAGCCTCTTTAACTCAAGTCTTTCTTTTTTTCTGAAAGTTTTTTAGCCACTGAGGGCGCAGAGGGTTACGCGGAGGACACAGTTAAAAGTTTTTATGTGTATCCTCTTAACTGCACGTATGTGCTTTGAATTAATGCTAGAAGTTCAAATTTGGCAATTCCCCCTCCCGATATCGGGACTAAAAAGGACGAGAGCTAGTCCTGACGACTGTCGTGAGGGATTTTTTCAGGCTGTCTTGAAAATTAGAGATTATACACGCGGCATCATCTGAGCTATCGGATGCGGATAATCATATTTCCTAGTCTTCTTTCATCCAAAAAGAGCAAGGATTTATTAATTCTATAGGGTGATACCGTTACCCTTTTATTACCGGTGTTACCAAATTATTACATCTGAAATACGACCGAGTATTTTTTAAAGTTCATGTTACTACCCTTCAAAAGTAACATAATGGACAAAAGGCAGTTTGTAGATCTACTTCATAAAAAAGCGTCAGGAAAGGCCACTGCTACTGAGCTGAAGCAGATAGAGGATGTTTTTGAGAGATTGCAGCAAAACGATCAAAATCTGGTTTGGACAGAAGCTGAGCAGGAGGAAATAAAGCAGAGAATTAAAAGTAAACTTCCTCAAGCTGTGTCCAGAGAGGTCTTAATTGACTGGAAAAAATATCTAATTGGCATGGCGGCTTCAGTATTGATTTTTGTGGCTAGCTACACTGCATATCAAGAGTATAGTTTTGAGCCTGAAATCCCGATTCTTCATCGTAGCACTACTTCTTCACAGCGTGCGAAGGTCATATTGCCAGATGGAACCCTTGTTCATTTAAATGTAAACTCTAGCCTAAGTTTTCCTGAATTTTTCGATGCGGATCAGCGTGTAGTTGAGCTAGTAGGAGAAGCTTTTTTCGAAGTAGTAAAAAATCCAAATAAACCTTTCATAGTACAAACTGAAAGTCTGACCACCACAGTCTTGGGTACGAGTTTTAATATGTATGCGATGGATGGAGCAACTCCTACAGTCACTGTAAATACAGGTAAGGTGAAAGTGATGCCAGCCGACGACAATCAAAAGGAGGTGATTCTACTACCTGACCAACAAGCTGTTTTATTACCATCACTAGAATTGGAGGTTTCTCGGGTGAATAGCCAAGCCATTTCTAAGTGGAGATCAAATGAGATAAAGTTTGATTTGTTGCCTTTTGACGAAGTAGTGGCTCTGATAGCAAGAAGCTACCATGTAGCTATTGATTTGAGAGGATATAAAAAGAATGGTTGCTTAATAAAGGCATCGTACGCCAATAGTGGGGTTGAATTTATTCTGTCTGGACTTCAGAATTTAGCTGATTTTGACTATGAAATTCAACAAAATGGAAATGTAATTATTGACTATAAAGACTGTAAAAACTAATTCAAGCCTATGGAAAAAACCTTTTGAAGTATTAAACCCGCATTATGCATTAGCAAATCTACTACGGCTTCAAACCGCCTCAAAATCAGTCGCTATGCTTCACTTTTCGCTCTCACCGTAGCGGTGCTACGACTCGATCTCCAAAGTGACTGATTTTCTTGCAGTTTGAACCCTCGCTACGAATCCTAATGCATAGTCCGGGTTAAACGAGGGTCGAACTGCGTCAACAGCCCGACCACTCTAACTGGGGAAAAGCCCAGCTTATTTGAAAATCAAACATTTAAAAATATGAAANCGAGGGTCGAACTGCGTCAACAGCCCGACCACTCTAACTGGGGAAAAGCCCAGCTTATTTGAAAATCAAACATTTAAAAATATGAAAAATTATTTACCTACTAGAGTAGTAAAATTTTGTAAGGGATGTATAAGTATATACTTACTTCAATTCCTTTTTACCCCAAGTCTTTTTGCAACTTCTTCTAACCACCAGGATCTCGCTAGCTACAAAGTGAAATTATCCGTAGTCGAAGTAAAACTTGTGGAAGTTTTCAGGCAATTGGAAAAACAGACTGATTTTGAGTTTGCTTATAATCAGGATCTAGTCCGTTCCAAATCCAGAATTTCATTGAATATAGATTCAGATCTAAGAAATACTCTTCAGAAAATTTCAGAGCAAAGTGAGTTTGATTTTAATAGAATCAATCAGATTATCTATGTGAAAAATCATAAGGCTCCCGCGGATCTGAAAGCAGAAGAGAGAACAATTACCGGAGTTGTAATGAGTGCAAGTGATCGAGAACCAATTATTGGAGCTTCAATCTTAGTGAAAGGAACAACTGCTGGTGCGATTACTGATCTTGATGGTAAATTTACATTAACTGTAGATGATGAGGCTGCTGAGTTGGTTGTTTCTTATTTGGGATACAAAACTCAAACTGTAACCATAACCAATTCTAATGAGATTACTGTCACTTTAGAGGTGGAAGACTCACTTCTGGAAGAAGTGGTAGTCATGGGATATGACTCTCAAAAGAAGAAAGACCTTACAGGATCTGTATCTGTAGTAAACGTAGAGGATATGAAATCTATGCCAGTGGCAAGTGTAGAAACTATGCTAGCTGGTCGTGCCGCAGGTGTGCAGGTGCTTTCAGATAATGGGCCAGGTGGAAATGTTACCATTAGAATTAGAGGGTTTGGGACTGTAAATAACAATGATCCTTTATATATCATTGATGGTACTCCTGTCACCAATGGACTCAATACAATTAATCCTCAGGATATAGAGTCTCTTCAAGTATTGAAGGATGCAGCAGCTTCTTCTATTTACGGTTCAAGAGCGGCTAATGGCGTAGTCATTATCACAACAAAGAAGGGCGGAAGTTCTGAAGAGGCAACCATCACGTTGGATGCATATGTAGGGCTGCAGAATGCTTATAATCTGCCAAGAATGCTCTCTGCTCAAGGATATGGCGATATGCTATGGCAGGCTTTCGAAAATGATGGTAAAACTCCAGCCAGCGACGTGTATGGTTCTGATCCAAATAACCCTGTTATTCCACAATACTTAGACGCTGCTCAACGAATACCTTCTGCAGATGTGGATTGGGTAAATGAGATTTTCAAAACTGCTCCAGTACAATCTTACAATGTGAGTGTTGCCAAAGGAGGGAATAAAGGGAGTCACGTGATGACGCTCGGGTATTTCAACCAAGAAGGCATTATAAAGCATACTGGTTTTGATCGTTTCTCAGGAAGATTCAATTCTAATTATAAGATTAAGGATATTCTAAATGTGGGAGAGAACTTTACGGCTTCTTTTACAAGAACAAATGATGTAAATACTAATTCATCTCTTGGAAGTATTGTTTATGATGCATTCCAATTCCCAAGTATTTCACCGGTAAAAGATCTGGATGGCAATTTTGGAGGAAATCCCCTCAATGATATTTCAAATCCATTAGGGAATCTTTATCGACAGAAAGATAACACTAAGAACCGAGTAAAAGTATTGGGGAATTTCTTCGCAGAAGCTACTCTATCAGAAGGACTGACATTCAAAACTAACTTAGGGATAGACTATGAGAATCAAAATAGTCGAGTTTTCGCTCCGGCCTACAATGAAATTCTTTCCTTGCGTGCAGTGAATAGTTTGTCAGATAATAGCTCGTTCTATTATCAGTTAGCATGGACTAATACACTGACTTATAACAGAGTGATTGGTAATGGGAATTTAGATGTGCTATTAGGACAGGAATCCATTGAGAATTATGCGGAGTACAAAAGTGCATCCAGACAAAGCTACCTTTATGAAGACCCAAATTTTCACTATTTAAGCTTCGGGACGGAGAATCAGCAGAATTCAGGGGGTGCAAGTAAATGGAATCTTACTTCCTATTTTGGAAAAGTTAATTACAATTGGGCTGACAAGTACCTGGTGTCTGCGACTGTACGCTATGATGGTACTTCTAGACTCTCCAAAAATAAATGGGGGGTGTTCCCTGCATTCTCAGCAGGATGGAGGATCAGTAATGAGGATTTCTTGGATTTGGGAGATAATGTGGATGAGTTGAAAATCCGTGCAAGTTGGGGACAGACCGGAAATCAACAAGTCCCTACTTACTCAACCTTAGCGAGTTTTCAGAACAACATTACTTATTCCAATTATCCAATTGATGGTCAACAAGAAGCAGTTGCAATAGGTCTAGTGCAAACTCGTGTGGCAAATGAAAATCTAAACTGGGAAGTTACCACGCAAAGTGGTGTAGGAGTGGATCTGACCATGTTTGGTGAGAGACTTTCAGTAACTGCAGATTATTACAGCAAAGTGACTAAAGATGTGTTGATCTATGCTCCAATTCCTTTGACGTATGGAGGAACCAATGATGGGGTATGGATCAATGGTGGTGAAATGAGAAACCGGGGCTTTGAATTGGGTACAAAATTCAACGGTTCTGCGGGAGAAGTATATTACAACTTAGGTTTTAACTACACCTTTTATAAGAATGAATTGCTTTCTCTTAGCGAGGGAGTCAATTATTTGGGTATCCCAGGATCTTCTCTGCACAGTGTGAATTTTGGCCAAGAAGTATCTAGAACACTGGTAGGTCAACCGATAGGCACATTCTTCGGGTATGAGTCTTTGGGATTATTTAAAACAGAAGCTGAAGCCGAAGCTTACACGGCGCAGCCCCTTGCTCAGGCAGGTGATTTGAAATTTAAGGACATCAATAATGACGGGGTGATCAACGATGAGGACCGTGCAGCTATTGGTTCACCTCACCCAAAAGCAATTATTGGCTTCAATGCGAATTTCATTTACAAAGGCTTTGATCTAGGCTTGTTTTTCAATGGTTCTTTTGGCCATCAGATATATAACCTGACTAAATACAAAACACATTTCTTCAACCAATCTGCTTACAATAAATCTGATGCAGTTCTTGGAGCCTGGACTCCTGAGAATTCAAATTCAGAAATACCACGATTGTCACTCGATGATCAAAATGATAACATCAGACCTTCGTCGTATTATTTGGAGAATGCAAGCTATTTTAAACTGAACAATCTTCAATTGGGCTATACATTTCCTAGCACTTCTATAAAAAACATAGAGTTGCGGCTTTACGGACAAGCTTCCAATGTATTCACACTCACAAGTTATTCAGGTATGACTCCTGAGATCGGACTACAAAGTTATTCTTCAAGTAGCAGGAACCTTGATATCGGAGTAGATAGAGGGATTTATCCTCCTTCTAGAACATTTGTAATTGGTGTAAACGTGAAATTCTAAGACAAAGAACATGAAAATTCTAACACATAAATTCCGTACCCTTAGCTGTACAGTGGCTATTTTAGTTACAGCTGTCTCTTGTTCCTCCGACTATTTGGAGGAAGTACCCTATGGAGAAGTAGCTCCCTCCGAGATGACTTCGCCTACGAATGTAGAAAGAGCGATCATCGCTGCTTACAGTGTGCTAAATGGTCAATTCGATGGTGCATCAAGTGCATTTAATTCACCTGCATCCAATTGGAGTTTTGGCGACGTGGTCTCCGATGATGCATACAAAGGTGGTGGAGGTACAGGTGACCAAAGTCAAATCCATCAAATGGAGATTTTTGGCACTAGTCCTACTACTACAGATGTTCAGCGAAAGTGGTTGGCGCTTTATGAAGGGGTTAAACGCGTAAACTATGCGCTTAATCTTCTGAACAGGAGTGAAACTTTTGATCCAACGCTACAGATACAGAGAGAAGGGGAATTAAAATTCTTGAGAGGTCATTACTATTTTGAACTTAAGAAAATTTACAATCGAGTTCCTTACATCGATGAGAGTGCTGTCGCAAATGAGGGTTTTTATGTATCCAACACAATCTTGTCTGATGAAGAGCTATGGGGAAAAATAGAAGCTGATTTTACTGCTGCATATAATTCTTTGTCAGCGGATCAAGCAGATCTTGGCCGGCCTACAAAAATGGCAGCTATGGCTTATTTGACCAAAACCTATGTGTACCAAAATAAATGGGCTGAGGCACTAGTAGCAGCTAACGAGGTGATTGGTTCAGGGAAGTATGCCTTATTGCCAAATTTCAGGGATGTTTTTCTTCCTGATTTTGACAATAGTAGTGAAATCATTTTTGCAGTACAGCATTCTGTCAATGATGGCGAGCCTAGCAATTACAATGGGTCAATTGGTGATAGACTATCAGCTCCAGGAGGGCCGTTCTACAACCAGTATGGGTTTCACAGACCAAGTCAAAACTTGATCAACAGCTACCAAACCTTAAGTGATGGGACGCCAAATTTTGATACTCAAAACAATACTAGTTCATTAATGGATCCTAGGGTAGATCATACGGTAGGGAGACCAGGTATTCCATACTTGGATCTGGAGATAAACTATGAGAGCAATTGGGCTAGAGACTTGGCTACTTATGGTCCTTATAGTCCAAAGAAGAGAATTGTCTCGGCTTTGTCTAGTCTTCAAATTAAGACGTGGCCATATATCTCTGCCTTGAATTATTACGTGATTCGTTATGCAGATTTGCTGCTTTGGAAGGCAGAAGCTCAAGTAGAGTTAGGTGATCTTGAAGGAGCTAGAACTACGGTAAATATGGTAAGACAGAGAGCAGCTACAAGTGAGCAAGTAAAAATGATAGGTTCGGATGCGCCAGCTTCAGCATATTCAATCAATACCTACCAAGCCGCATGGACTGATGCAGATGCGGCACGGGAAGCTGTCAGATTAGAAAGAAGATTGGAATTGGCAATGGAAGGTCATCGCTTCTTTGATCTGGTACGATGGGGTATTGCTGCTGAGGTAATGAATACTTACTTCGCTAAGGAAAAAGAAATCCGATCACATCTGGCTAATGCTAGTTTTGAGCAGGGAACCAATGAGTATTTTCCAATTCCCCAAGCCTATATTGACTTAGTCGGTAAAGATTTAGTCCAACAGAATCCGGGTTATTAAAAAAAGTATTTAAAGTTAAATGCTAAAAGCATGGGGGAGACTCCATGCTTTTTTTTATATTACACCATACTGTACAGGATGGCTGTGTCAAATTGAAACATTAGGTTAGAGGAGATTTAAACTCCCTCCCTCCATCATGAAAAATATCTTCTCGTTATTTATAGTTGCATTTTTTGCTTTCAATGTTTCTGCACAGCAAAGCCCACCCAATGACCCTTTATACTCTGGTTTTTTGTCTCCGCCAAATGAGGCAAAACCTCGTGTATGGTGGCACTGGATGAATGGAAATATTACCCAGGAAGGTATTCGAAAGGATTTAGATTGGATGGTTCGCTCCGGGATAGGAGGTTTTCAGAATTTCGACGCTAACCTGTTTACTCCTGTTGTAGTAGAGGAAAAACTGGTGTTTATGGCGCCAGAATGGAAGGAAGCATTCAAGCTGGCTACAGATCTGGCTGTTGAAAAAGGATTAGAAATGGCAATAGCAGGATCTCCGGGTTGGTCTGTGACTGGCGGCCCGTGGGTGGAGCCAAAAGATGGAATGAAAAAATATGTGTGGTCGGAAACTCAAATCACGGGAGGAAAGACTTTTCAGGGCACTTTACCACAGCCTCCTGACGTAACCGGTAAATACCAAGAAGCTAAAATTGAGGGTGGAGGAATTTCAGGAGGATTTATTGGAGAGCTACCCGAATTCTACCAAGATGCATTTGTGATTGCTTATAAGCTTCCAGAAACAGAAATCTCACTTCAAGAATTAAACCCTGACGTGTCTATATCTGGGGGTGATTTTGATGCATCAAAGCTGCTTGACGGAGAGATAGATGAGCATTTTTTCCTTCCTCCAATGGAAGTGGGAGAGGACATGTGGATTCAATATTCTTTTGAGGAAGCTCAGACCTTTCAGGCATTGGGAGTGTCCGGAGCTACTTTCAGTGCGCTTTCCGAATTTAATGGAGGTCCCGAAAATAGGTCACTGAAGGTGAGCGATGATGGAGTGAACTTCCAAACCATAGCGCGGGTATCAGGCAGTACTGTGCCATTTAATACGGTTTCTTTTCCCCCAACTTCTGCCAAATACTGGAGAATGTCCTTTGAAACCTTACCTCCAATTCCAAATATATTCGCAGCATTGTCAGGAGCGCCTATGGAAGAGCCTAAACCTGACGGTGTAAATGTTGCGGAATTTGTCCTTTATACCACGTCTAGAATTGATCAAATTGAGGACAAGGCAGGGTTTTCTCCTTGGAGTGAAAATGGAGAATTAGCATTAAATGATTTTGGAAGTGGACATACAGATGCTATTGATATAAATCAAGTAATCAACTTAAGTGATCAGATGAAGCCCGATGGCTCTCTAATTTGGGATGCACCTGAAGGAGAATGGATGATTATGCGATTTGGCTATTCATTGACAGGTCGCCAAAACCACCCTGCTTCTCCAGAAGCCACAGGACTTGAAGTAGATAAATTGGATAGCGAAGCTGTCAAAAGGTACATCAATCATTATTTGGACTTGTATAAAGATGCTACTGGAGGAAAACTTGGAGTAGATGGACTACAATATATGATTCTGGATAGCTATGAAGCCGGACATATGAACTGGACAGAGAATTTCCCGGCTGAATTTCAAAAAAGAAGAGGATACCCACTTATTTCTTATTTGCCTGCTCTCACTGGTAGAGTAGTGGGACCACTTGAGAAGAGTGAGAAATTCCTGTGGGATTTCCGGAAAACAATCGGTGAAATGATCGCTGACAATCATTACAATGTAATTGGCGAGGAGCTCAAAAAGCGTGGGATGAAGCGCTACACTGAATCTCATGAAAACAAACGAATCTACTTGGCGGATGGGATGGATGTAAAGCGAAATGCAGATATCCCTATGTCAGCCATGTGGACCCCTGGCAGTCTTGCAGGAGGTACAGAAGAAGAAGTTCGTAGTGAAGCGGATATCCGGGAGTCGGCATCCGTCGCAAATATTTATGGGAAGCCCTTTGTCGCAGCAGAATCTATGACCTCTGTGGGCAAGCCATTTCAGGAATACCCAGAGATTTTGAAGAGAACAGCAGATTTGGAAATGGCTTCAGGGGTAAATCGCTTTGTGATCCATACGTCTGTTCACCAGCCTTTGGAGGATAAGAAACCTGGATTTTCACTTGGACCGTTTGGTCAATATTTTACCAGACAGGAAACTTGGGCTGAAATGGCCAAACCTTGGATGGGTTATTTGGCGAGAAGTTCCTATTTGTTGCAGCAAGGAAAGAATGTTGCCGACATTCTCTATCTCTATGGTCAGAACACAAATATTACTTGGGTATCACGCGATCAGCTTCCTGTAATTCCAGAAGGATATGAATTTGACTATGTGAATTCTACCATTCTAATCGAAGATATTGAAGTTGAAGGAGACAAGTTGAAAGCTCCCAGCGGAAGTACCTACGAAGCTTTGATGTTGGATGAAAGTACATCCTTGATGACTATATCAGTTCTTCAAAAAATCAAGAAACTGGCTGATGATGGGGTGAGAATAATAGGGGAAAAGCCGGTTAAATCCCCAAGTCTTGCAGATGATAATCAGGAATTTCAGATGCTTGCAAATGAAATTTGGAGTAGATCAAATGTAGGGTCAAGTCCGGATATTGCAGTAAAGCCAGACGTGCTCATCACAGAAACGGACCATAAAATTCTTTTTAAGCATCGACGATCAGTAGATAGGGAAATTTATTGGCTAAACAATAGAAGCATAGATCCAACTACCGCAACGGCAAATTTTAGAGTATCGGGCAAAGTGCCTAGGCTTTGGGATCCCATCACTGGAAATATGGAAGAAGTTTCCTATGAGATCAAAGATGGAAGAACAGTAGTTCCTTTAAATTTTGAGTCTTGGGATGCGTATTTTATTGTATTCGAAGGAGAGGCAGCACAGAATTCTTATGAAGTGAAAGCTAAAACTGAAGCAATGGAAGCTGATTTGAATGGTGATTGGAATGTTGATATTGCCGGGAAAACGATTGCTCTTCCGACTTTAAGTTCCTGGCATGAAAGTGCTGATGCGGAGGTGAAATATTTCTCCGGAACGGCTACTTATAAGACAAGCTTTAATCTTGCAACCATTGACGAAAGCAATGCCTATGAACTGGATTTAGGTGAAGTAAAAGTGATGGCTGAAGTATGGCTAAATGGCAAGAAACAAGGAGTTGTTTGGAAAACGCCATTCCGACTAGATATTACTGAGGGATTACTATCAGGCGAAAATCAATTGGAAGTCAAAATCGCCAATTCATGGGTGAACCGATTGATCGGTGATGCACAGCCGGGCGCAGAGAAAACAACTTTTACCACCATGCCATTTTATCAGGCTAATTCTCCATTAGTGAAGTCTGGTTTGATGGGGCCAGTGAAGATTGTGAGAGTTTATTAAAGCAACTAGGAGGAGCGTTTAGGCAAATAGTATTAGCATAGACAAGCGTCATGCAACTATAATTTTTAATGTGGCGAATAATGTAGCGAATAAGGTGTATAATCGTTGTAAAATAAGCAACGTATGAGAGCTTTTATAGTCAACCCCAAAAGTCATATACATAATAGTGGAAAAAGACTAGATAATGGTAACGGTCAATAGTAAATCAAAATTACTCCTCATTAAGTACCTGCTGATTACAGGCGCGGTAGCTGCTATAGGAATAATCTTACTGATCGTAATTGTGCTGACGATCCTGGGAGAAAGCGGTAGCGGGTTTGCACTAGGCCTTGCTATTGATCCAGTTGGAAAATCAATGATTGGTCTGCAAATTTTAAGCTCAATTGCGATAGCTTATTTCATAGGACCGATGGCAGTTAACGCTATCAGTCAAGGACAAAGTGGGCCTTATGTAGGTATTAAAAGCCTGTTAATATGCTGGACTGCTCCATGGATTCTGTTGACTCTAATAGCAGCTATACAGGATCTGTCTTGGAATTTTATGCTTATTAATGGAATAGTAGCCTTCATTCCTGCTGTAATAATAGGACCTCTAGTAGGACGTGCCATGCGGAAGAAAATAATGAAGTAAGGGAGTTTTTTCAGATCAAACGATCTCCCTATATAGTCTCCCCATGCTGTGAAATATCCAATCCGATTTCTTCATATTCCTCCCGTACACGCAGGGTCACAAACTTGTTTAGTAGAAAGAAAATCACATAAGCCATTCCAAAGGAGAAAAGGGACACTCCAATCAGAACAAGCATATGCGATCCGAAGACTGACCAGCCTCCATGAAGCAGACTAGAGCCTTCCTTCCCGGCAAAAATTGCAGTGAGGATCATGCCCATTATTCCGCCAATGCCATGGCATGCAAATACGTCTAGCGTGTCATCTATTTTCTTTAAAAATTTGGCGTTCATGGCAAGATTGGAAACCACAGCTCCTATTCCCCCAAAAAAGAAACTTTCTGGAACTGTAATGTAACCCGCAGCTGGAGTGATCACCACAAGACCTACTACCGCTCCTATGCATGCTTGCAGTGCGGAGATTTTTCTGCCCTGGATTCTGTCAAACAGTACCCAAGTCATCATGGCAGTGGCTGAACTGATAGTTGTAGTCGCAAAAGCTAAAGCAGCAGTTGCATTTGCTCCAAAAGAGGAACCAGCATTGAATCCAAACCAGCCAAACCATAGCATTCCGGTTCCTAAGAGTACATAAGTGATATTGGAAGGCTCGTGGTGTGGCTTGTTTCTTTTACCCAAAAATAAGGCACCGGCCAAAGAAGCCATACCTGCACTGATATGGACGACCGTACCTCCAGCGAAATCTAGTACTCCAAAATAAGATCCGATCAGTCCATTTGGATGCCAGACCATGTGGCAAAGTGGGGCATAGACAACTAGGGAGAAGATACCGATAAAGAAAAGGTATCCGATAAATCTCACCCGCTCGGCAAAGGATCCTGTGATGATTGCTGGAGTAATCACAGCGAATTTCATCTGGAATAAGGCAAAGAGAATAAATGGAATAGTAGTTCCCAGTGTTTTGTGAGGCAGTTCGGCTACCTGATTGAAGAATAGGTATTGGAAAGGATTGCCAATAATTCCGTATTTCACCCCGTCAATAGTAATTCCGATTGGATCGCCGAAAGACAAGCTAAAACCAACCACCACCCAAAGCATGGTGATCACACCTAGTGAAATAAAACTCTGGAGCATAGTGGAAATCAGGTTTTTCTTGTTGACCATTCCTCCGTAAAACAAGGAGAGTCCTGGAGTCATCAAGAGCACCAGACAGGAGGCTGTGAGTAGCCAGGCAATATCCGCAAAGACTAAATCTTCTTCTGTACCAAAATTTTCAATAATAGGTTGGCTTTGTTGCCAAAATAATCCCAGTATCGGAGCTGCAATAGTAATTAGAAAAGCTACTTTCCACTTGAATTTCATTCCTCTTTTTTCCATGTGCCAAAAATAATGGTTTTAATTTTTTATTCTGTATTTGAGAAAGAATTCAGAATAAAAAATCACTATTTCTGGTTTTGGTATGTGAATGTAAGGTTTGTGAAGTTTTTATAAGCGCTTCTAAAACAGGTTTTTAGCGCAAGATTTCTGTTTGATAACCAGTTTTTGATACCCACTTTATGATTTTAACCGGATCTCTTACAAGGGAAAAATGTAGCTAATTGCATTTTTACTGATTTCTGTTTTTAACTTACTAGTAGCAAAACATATAGGAAGATGAAACTTTTAAAAATTACCAGACTTGCAGGAAATCTACTAATACTTTTATGTTTGGTTTCCATGTTTGCATGTAATCAGCAAGAAGCTACAAAGTTGGACCCGGAACTTTCCTTGAAGGATTTTGAATGGATTGACTTGAGCTATTCATTTGATTCTACCACCTTGTATTGGCCGAATAATCCGGATGGATTTCAGCACCGGATCGATGCTGAGGGGGTAACGGAAATCGGGTATTATTATTCATCCTACACTATTCTTACTCCCGAGCATGGAGGTACGCACTTGGATGCACCCATTCATTTTTATGAAAAAGGAGAAACTGTGGATCAGCTTGCTCTTGGCAAATTGACAGGTGAGGCGGTAGTTATAGATGTCAGTGAAGAGGCTTTGGCGGATAGAGATTACCTGATCGATTCTGTGGCTATTTTAAATTGGGAGGCAGAGCATGGGAAAATCCCAGAGCAGGCTATGGTATTGTTTCGCACTGGATATGGTCAGTTTTATCCTGATCGAGAAGCTTATTTTGGAACAGCCAAAATTGGTGCTGATGCTATTCCTGAACTTCATTTTCCAGGAATTCAGCCCGAAACGGCTACTTGGTTGGTAAAGAACCGCAATGTGAAAGCGGTGGGGCTTGATACTCCAAGTTTGGATTATGGGCAATCCAAAGATTTTGCCGCACATCAAGTCTTAATGGAAAATCAGATTCCAGGTTTTGAAAATGTAGCCAATTTGGATTTGCTGCCGGCAAAAGGGGTTTATGTGATTGCACTTCCTATGAAAATCAAAGGTGGAAGTGGAGGTCCGCTACGGATTATAGCCACAGTCATAGAATAGAAAGGGCTGAGGAGCCCAGTGAATAATAGCCTTATGATTTTACCTAGTTTTCAGTCAGTCTTGATACCATTATCCCTGACTGAGATTTGTTTCCGGCCAAATATTCGCTGAGCGGTTTTTCGGAAATTTCTACTTCCATATTTTTCGAACTGGCATGAAGCAGGTGTATTCTGCCGTTTTTCTCTATGGCAAATCCCGTATGGACAATATCGAGATTGTCCATAGAGGTGGTGATGGCGATCAGGTCTCCTGATTGAATGTTTTTCTCCAACACGGTGATTTCAGCTTTCGGGATATAGAAATAACTACGTTCCTTGATTACTGCCTCTGTGTTTTTGATTTCAGCGAGGTTTTCAGGTTTAGCTAGCTGGGCATAGAACTTTGGGTTCTCCGACATGAAAGAAGGAGCATTTGGGTAAGAAGATCCACCGATTTCCGCAGTAATATTTCTAATTATTCCCTTCTGCTCATTTTCATAAATCCAATCCGAAAAATAATGTAGACGTGACGGATAGCCTTGATTTTCCTTGTTTCGATAGCGAAGAACTTCCAGTTCTTTTTCAAATGCTTCGAACGTAAATTCACCTTTCTCTGCCAGCCTGACTAGGGTTACGACAGTTTCCAGATAAGTAGTACAATCCAGCCCGGTTAAATTGATTACCAATTTCTCTTCACCAGGAAGTTCCAGCGTTTTATCCATATATGGAGTACTTAGAAATTCCGTCCCGATATGGATCACTAGCTCATTTGCAGACTTTTCGCTAAGACCTGCCTCTGAAAGTTGGCTAAGCATTCCTTCCAGCTTTTGTCGGCTTTCTAAGGAGCAGACAGTTTGAGCTTGGGAGAGAAAGGGGAGAAGTAAAAAAAGACTTAGACTTATAATCTTTTGCATGAAGAGTTATCTATTTGATCAATTAGACGGGAATATATGGATGACGAACTTAAATAACTCCCAAATAAACCGAATCTGAAAGTTTTCTTCTAAGAGTTTTACGGTTTTCCTGGCTGAAAGCCAAAACAAAACTCCTTCTCCCGTCCTTTCTGCCTTAGAATAAAAGCTGAAGTGAGAGCGGTAGTTTTGTGTCTGAGTAATACAGGAAACGACCATTGAAAGAAAACCCCACTCAGTAGGAAAGAGGTTTAAGTGTTTTTGATTCAACTAACTCTGTAGATATTAAGTAAAGCTATCAACACAGTGATTCCGGTATAAATTGTTTTGGTGTGTTTGGCAAGCCAATTGGGTAGGTAGATGTCAAAATTATCATCCGTAGAATCCGTGTGGTTTCTCGCAATTATAGTAAGCGGGCAAGTCCATCGAAACATGAGAAGTATAAGCCCCTCAAGAAAGATAAAACCCCATCCAATCCAAAATAGAAGACTTATTTCATCTGCGAGCACAACATATAGCATATAAAAAATGACCACATTATAGAATATCCAAATCAGGGTATGGATAAGTTTGATAAACCGGATTGTGCCTGAAGATGATGTCATTAATGAAGGTATTAACAAATGTAAAGATATTGATGTGGCAGGTAAATTCTGTACAGAATTTACCGCTCTAAGTCGGGAATGAGCAGGAAGAGAAAAAATTTGTATGCTGAATGTTTACATACTTGTTCTGATCAAGACAGCCCTTTCCTTTTGAGAATTGAGAGCTTGATCCCGCCTTGGCCTTTAGGATCATTTCTTTGGTTGTCTTTGAAATATGTAAAAACATGTGATGCTTACACAATAGCTGATCACGAAGTGGTCGATCCTTTAATTCAACTTAGAAATCCACCTGCTTTGCAGGTGGTCATGTGCTAGTAGCTATGCTTATATTTGGGCTATGACCAAATATAGGAAATCAAGCCATGTAGTTTTCAAA
>NZ_JAXRUT010000029.1:0-68155 GCF_035156405.1 Algoriphagus aurantiacus
CTTCTGTTGACTTGGATTCCTTCAGCACTCGCACGTACCACCGGCAATTGCCCCAGCCACAGACCTCCCGGGGTAAGACACTCTACTTTCATCCGATGCGGCTGAATTTACTCCTAGATTCTCTGTCTGACTATTGGGATTAGACGCTTCCAAGTGCGCTTCCCCGAATCTATAAGCCTACTATTCAGTTTCTGTTCGTCCACATCTGGACTTTGCCGCTGCCTTCCTTCAGATTTCCGGTCGCCCGGAACACCCTTGGCTTTGGCTATGGGGTTCCCGTCAGCGGGCCCCCTCGGGACTTGCTCTCTCCGTTGAGATCGCTCACCCTATAGTACAGTGCCATGCCCGGCACACTTGAAAAGTTTGACCCCGTTCGGGGTCAGAAATTGAAAGCATTACAGGGAGAATTAATGATCCTGAAAGGATCGAACTTCTTAATAACTTGGCCGTGGCGGAGCCAATTCAAGAACGGGGACGACAACCCCGAATGGGTTGAACTTTTTGGAAATGGAATTACTCCCGACAGCTGTACGGATTCCAAAAATATAAAGGGGTAGATACAATCTACGACTAGAGGCGGAAAAGGGGATCAGGAAAAAGGAACGGTTATTTCACAAAAAAGTCTCGCTACTTTTATTGCCAAGCTAATTGAAAATCCACAGCTGCATGTAAAAGAGAATCTCGGAATTAATAAACCTAACTCTTAATCAACTCAATGTGGCAAGATTGATTAGGGCAGTTATATTTACCTATGGCTCACCAAACCTTAATTCAGCACTTCGAAAGCTTTATTCCACTCACAGCTCTTGAGAAGCGTCAGATCGAGGAACGTTTTTTCCCCTTGACTGTCAAAAAACGGGGGAAAATCCTAGCTCAAAATGAGGTTTGCCAGCAGTATACTTTTGTGGTGGAAGGCTGCTTTCGGATGTTTGGGATTGATGACAAAGGATTTGATCATAATATCCAGTTTGCTGCCGAGAATGATTGGATTGCGGATATAGGCAGTTTCCATACCATGAAGCCCAGTTTGTTAAATATTGAGGCCTTGGAGTCCAGTCGAATTTTGCAGATCAAACAGCAGGATTTGTATTTTTTATACATGAATATCCCCAAGCTGGACCGGATATTCAAAGTCCTGGTGGAATTGAAATACATAGAACTTCAGAACCGGGTTTTACAGAATTTCAGTTCAACAGCTGAACAGCGCTACCTGAGTTTTTTGGAACAATACCCTCACCTGTCCAACCGGCTTCCAAATACCCAGATCGCATCCTATTTGGGAATTACTCCCGAATTTCTAAGTAAAGTCCGGAGGGATCTGATGTCAAAATAAACAATAGAATTATTCGCAAAGGTGCCAGACGGGAAGACAGGAGACGGGAGACAGAAGCATCCTAATAGTTAGAATTAACCTTATTCCCAATTACTTTTAGATTAGCACTGGCAAAAAAGCAGCTATTCATGATAAATGATTTCTTAAGGTAGATTAAGGGTTGGTCCAAGAACCAAAGGGGATATTTGTACCATCATTACAAACCTTAACCCTAAAAACATGAAAACTCTAGCTACACTCTGTCTATTTTTCTGCATTTGCACCTTAGTACAAGCCCAAAGTCCTGTTGATGATATGGTCAAAGACTGGGAACGTGCCAAGGCCTACACCCTGGAATATATGGAAGCGATGCCTGCAGGTAACTATGATTTAAAGCCCACTCCTGAAATGAGGACTTTTGCCCAGCAAATGCTCCATCTGACTGATGCCAATTTTGGCTTTATATCAGCGGCAACAGGCGTGGAAAGCCCAGTAGGCATGGGAGCCTCAGAAAAATCAACAGATCAATCCAAAGAAAGTGTCATCAAGCAAGTAACTGCAGGTTATGACTTTGCGATCAGCAGCATCAAAACCCTTAATTCTACACAACTGGACGAAACAACCCAATTGTTCGGTCAATTTGAGATGAGCAAAGGAACTGCCATTGCCAAGTGTTTTGAGCACCAAACTCACCATAGAGGACAAACGACAGTTTACCTCCGGCTTGCCGGTGTGACCCCTCCGCAGGAGAAGTTATTTTGATTTACCCAGAAGGATTTAAGCTTCATGAAATTTTGAAAATGAAAAGACATACTATTATCTTATTGTTGGCACTGGCAACATTTAGCGCCGATGCCCAACAGCTTAAACTCAAAAATCAAGAGTTTGAACTACACAATGTTACCGGAGACATTGTCGACTTTCAGGGCAAAAAAGTCCTGAGAATCGAGCGGGATTTAAATGCTATTCCTTTTGATTCCACACGGGTAGAGGCCACAGTCGATGAACCGCATTATGCCCGATTGCTTGGACTGGACGACTTTGAAAACGGGACGATCGAAGTGGAAATGTACAGTGAGTTAAAAGTTCCTGCCCCTTACTCAGGCATAGCGGGATTTATCGGCCTTTTTTTCAGAGTACAAGAAGATGATTCTGCTTTTGAAAGCATTTATGTGCGTCCAAAAGTGGGTAGAGCCGATAACCAACTCCACAGAAATCATACAGTACAATACTTTTCTTATCCAGACTTCAAATTTGACACCCTTCGGAAAATTGCTCCTTTTCGATATGAGGGATCGGCACCGGTGGCATTGAACGAGTGGTTTACCATGCGGATAGTGGTCAATGGAGAGTCCGCAGAAATGTATATCAATGACCTGAAGCATTCCACCTTCATCGTGGATAAAATGCTAGGAAAATCGAAAAAAGGCTATGTTGGACTCTATGTTGACATAGGGACAATAGGATATTTTAGAAATCTCAAGGTTACTAAAAGAGCTCTACAGGTTAAAAAGCGAGAAGAAAAGGTGACTGATATTTAAGGACTTCCTTTTAAATAAAATGAAGTCCTAGGGTTCTTAAAGACAGACGCTTTAGAACATAACCTCTAAAAAGAGACATGAACAAATTGAAACTTACACTACTTACTTTGTTCTCCATGATCTATGGAGCACAGGTCCAAACCATCGAGTTTGAAGGAAAAGAATTTGAACTTTCTAACGTCAAAGCCTCAGTAGAAGAGCTGAATGGTGATGAAGTTTTAAGGATTGAGCGTGATCTGGAAGCTTTGCCATTTGACGCGGAGCGGCTAGAAGCCACTGTAGACGAACCTACTTTTGTCAAACTGAAAGAGTTTAACCTTGAAAATGGAATAGTGGAAGTGAAGATGTTAAGTCGATTGCTTCCTACTGCTCCTGCATTTGCAAGGGGATTTATCGGACTTGCCTTTCGGGTAAATGAGGATAATACTGCGTATGAATCTATTTACATCCGGCCAACCAACGGTAAAGCAGATGATCAATTCCGGAGAAACCATACCATTCAATATTATACTTATCCAGACTTTAACCCGGACTATGCATTAGGATTCGTAACAGCCTGTCCCGATTCTTTTCGGGAAGGCTTCAAACTGCAAGAAAATCAGTCACTTTGGAGATCGAGTCGTCCCGTACGTACGGGACGGTGAGCCTGCCTGCCCGCAAAGGCAGGAGCGAAAAGTGAAGCATAGCGACTGATTTTGAGGCGGTTTGAAGCTGTAGTAGATTTGCTAATGCATAATTCCATCTAACTTCTCCTGCAGTTAGCCGCTCTACGTTACTTTTCGCAAGTCTTAGAATGCGGGTTTAAATTTGATAGGTTACGGGCTGAGTCCAATGGAGAATATGAAACCTATGCAGACATAGGCCTTGATGAATGGATCACTTTCCGGATTGAATTCCGGGATGAAAAGGCCTACTTATATCTAAATGATCAGGAATCAGCTGCTTTTTTAGTCTCAGAATTATTAGGGAGTTCCCAATCCGGAAGCATTGGTCTTTGGGTGGATATTGGGACTATCGGGTATTTTAAGGATCTGATAATTAATTAAGTAAATCAAATTGATAACCGCTTATTCCGGAAGAAGTAAGCATAACTAAACAATCTATACCATGCCACATGTAACTATTAAAACCTATCCGATTTCAGAAGAAGAAAAAGTAAATCTTACCCAGGAAATTATTAATGCCATTATCCGCACAACAGGGAAGCCCGAAGATTTTATTTCAATTTCAATTACCGATGTGCCTGAATCAGAATGGATGGAAACAGTATATGATAAAGAAATAAAGCCAGAATTGGATAACCTGTATAAAAAACCAGGCTACTAAAATAAAGTTACCCATGATGCAAGCAGTGGTTTTAAACGAATCGGGAGGAGCTGAGAATTTCACCATTCTTGAGCGACCCTTACCTGTGCCATCTTTGGATCAGGTGCTTATAAGGATTAAGGCTTTTGGCCTGAACCGTTCTGAGTTGATGACCAGAAAAGGATTGTCTCCTTCCGTGACTTTTCCAAGAGTCTTGGGGATAGAATGTGTAGGAGAAATAGTGGAAGATCCCTCCGGGGAATTTTCGCCAGGACAGAAAGTTGCAGCATCAATGGGCGGTATGGGAAGAGATTTTGATGGCAGTTATCAGGAGTTTGCAGTGCTTCCAAAGTCAATTTTAACCCCTTTTAAAAGCTGTTTACCCTGGGAGATTTTGGGTGCGCTTCCCGAAATGTTCCAAACGGCCTTCGGTTCACTCAAATTGGCTTTGAAACTGAAAGAATCTGAAACACTCTTAATTCGAGGAGGGACTTCTTCCGTAGGTTTGCTCGCAGCTCAACTTGCAAAATCAATGGGAGCCACTGTAATTTCCACTTCCAGAAATAAATTGAATGAAAAATTGCTGTTGAAAAACGGTGTGGATCTGGTTTTGGAAGACGATGGAATTCTGACCAAACAAATTGGAAAACACTACCCAGGTGGAGTGGATAAAGGACTGGAATTAGTGGGTACCAATACCCTTGCCGACACACTCCAGTGCATAAAGCCAGGAGGCCTGGTTTGCTTTACCGGGATGCTTTCTGAGAACTGGTCGTTCAAAGACTTTGCTCCAATGGATTACATTCCATCCACAGTAGGGCTGACAACATTTGATAGTGGTTCCATAAAAGTTCCAGCCCCTTACTTTCAGAAGTTTTTGCAGAAAATAGAAAAGGGAGAAATCAGACCTGAAATTTCCAAAGTATTCTCTTTTTCTGAAATCGTTTCTGCCCATCAATTGATGGAGAGCAACCAAGCCAAAGGAAAAATTGTGGTGAAAATCTGATTCCTTAGTTCAATTTACATTTCTACCATCACCACTAATGCTTCAGAACAAATACATTATGAAATCGAGCCTGACAGTCGGCAGAAAGGCATATTCTACAGCAACACACAAAGGGGTCGTTTTTTTATCCATTTGATCGGGACATCCATTTGATTAATTAGAACGACCACATAGTGGTCAAACCTTTCAATAACCCTAGGTGAAACCTAGGGAAAAGGGAAATTAAGAACGAGGACGACAACCCCGAAGCGGGTTGAACATGTTAATAATGGAATTACAAATTCCAAAAAATATTAGGGTAGGATAAGTCGTATGGAAACAATCCAGTGGATTGTTTTAGGCTTAGTCCGGCATGCAGGGTAGGAAAATTACACCCAGCGTCTTCCTGAACCTCAAACCTGAAAGACAATAGACTACGCCGAGGTGGGACTACATCTATCGTCAAGCGAACCTCAAAGGTGAATTGTAATAGTTTACGCGGGGTACGATAAGTCAATTACATATTATTTACTTAGACCATAGGAAAAAAAGTCCCGCCTTGTCAAAGGCGGGATTAAAATCAAATATATAGGATGATTACTGTTTAATCAGTCGCCTGGTCATCATGATATCCCCTACTTTCACTTGGACATTATAGAATCCCGGGGCCAAACCATCAAGGCTAAAGGTCTGCACAAAGCTAACTTCTCTGTACGCTTCATTGTCCACCACCAATCTACCTACTGCATCATAGATGCGGATGGCAACAGTAGCACCCTGATCCAGATCCACCATGACAGATGTTTCTGTGTGGGCAGGATTTGGATAGAGCAGGAATTCTCCGGGCTTCAGCTCTTGAGAAAACTTAAGCCCAATTTCTTCGGATAAATTGTTCAATACCTCAGATGTCGGATCAGTGATCACCCGCTTGTTACCTTTACCCTTAGCCGAATGAATAGTAATTGATCCACCACCTAGAATAGTCGAAGCATCTGAGTTGTCATCTGCTCCCAATCCATTGTCATAGACTATACCTGATGCACCCCAGATTTTGATTCTAAACTGATCTGGATCTGTTCCTCCATTCCAGTCACCGTCCAGGGCAACCAAGGTGAATTTATATCCTGGCACATCATTGATCATTCCTTCACCTCTGTAGGTGGCTTTCTTACCGGAAATAACCAAGGATCCTGATTCATGAAAAGTAGATTTGAAATATAAATCTCCAGCATGGAATTCAAACTCAGTGTTACCATCCACCTGGTTAGAACCCTTCTTGTATTTCGATACAAATCCAAAGTTCGCTTTACCTGTCAGGCTTTCGTCTGCCTTGTATGCACCTGCAGGTGACATTATCCAACCTCCGCCGGTTACGAAGTTTCCGTTAGGGTCATAAATCGGTAGATAAGCCACTGATTCAACAAGTCCGGTGCATCCCTCCACAATCGCCGAAACTTTGTAAACAACAGGCAGACTGCCCAATTCAGCAGCAAGTACCATTAATGTTGCTAAACCGGATGCATCAGAAAGAGCAGTTCCTTTGAATACGCCATCCAAGAGGAATGTTACTTCGACACCTTCAGTTGCAGGAGTAACCATTGCGCTAAGCGTAGCATCACTACCTACCGGAACAGGATTCCCTGATTCAGAAGCATCAATGCTCAAGGATACATTATCACTAACATTAATTCTTTGACTAACAAATACTGCATTTCCAACAGCATCTATAAATGCCCATTCGTAAGTTATGGTATAACTATTTGGACCTGTCGAACTTTGCGTAACTGATGGTAATACCGTAATCTCACCGTCACAGTTGTCTATCGCCGTTAACTCATAAGGTACCGGAATATCACTAGCACATCGTATGTTCAAATCTCCAGGTGATGCGGGCGGTACAGGGGGGGTATCGTCGATTACCTTCACCTCAAAAGTACAGGTTGCCTGATTGCCGGCTCCGTCAATGGCTGTATAAATAACTATAGTAGTTCCCACAGGGAAGTTATCACCAGGCTCAAAGTTGCTGTTCAGGGTCACTGAACCTCCGTTGTCCGTCGCTAATGGCGGAGTCCAACTGACTGCAGCACCACATGTGCCCGAATCGTTGGATACCAAAATATTACTTGGACAATTGCTGATTACAGGATTAATTAAATCAGCATTTTCTGTTATTGTTACTGTAAAGCTGCATTCGACGACATTGCCTGATGCATCTTTCACGTTGTAGGTAACAGTAGTTGGGCCGACCGGGAAAGTCGAGCCACTTGCCAAACCTGCTGTTCTTTCAATAATTGCTCCTGTACAGTTATCGCTGAAAGTCGGCGTAGCGTAATTAATCACTTTACCTGTTTCTCCAAAAGCGACTGTTTCGCTGACACTGGCAGGACAAGTGATAATTGGAGCTTCGGTATCATTGACGGTAACCGTAAAGCTACAGGTAGCCTGATTGCCTGCACCGTCAGTGGCTGTGTAAGTTACCATAGTGGTTCCCACTTCGAAGACCGTTCCAGGTGCAATGTTGCTTATGAAGTTCACTGAACCGCTGTTGTCTGTGGCTGTCGGTGCGGTCCAAGTGACTGCAGCACCGCAGCTGCCTTCACCATTGCTAACAATAATGTCTGTTGGACAGTCGCTGATGACAGGGTCTATGGCATCCAAACAGAATTCGAAATTATCTATGTTTAAATATTGGAAAGCTGATCCCAAAGAAATCTCCAATTGATCGATAAAGACTGAGGAATTATCTACCCCTCCTTCTGTCCTTAAATCAAAAATGTAATACCCACTATTTGCACTAAAGTCTTCCGGGAATCCAGATGATTTTGTGATGGAATAAACTTGGGCACCATCATTCTTTCCAACTACTGTAATACTTCCATCATTTGTAGGATTATTACCATCAGCGTCTGATGAAAGATAAACCGCGAATTTCTTCAGGTTGATATCTCTCGATAGAGAATTAATTACATAAGGCCCAGTTCCTGTATTCAGCAATACATATCGGGACCCATTGATCCCAATTGGAGGTGTTTCTGTATGGACCTCTAAATTTCCTGTAATCGAAAAATTATTTCCCCCATGAGAAAAAGTATTACTGGCATCGGTTTCATCTTCAAAATCCTCGATCAGGCATGGGCTAACATTATGTATTTGGCCTGAGGTGAAGGCAGCTGTACCGGTTACATTATTTTCATTCGATATGTCCGTACCTGCCTTGATATCCAGCCTAATGGTACCTTCACCGGACAATCCTGTGACAAGAACCGAGTAAGTTGCATTTGACCCTGAAACTGCACCTATTGTTCCGATTGCAGAGCCAGTTTTGGTCAATTCAAAATCATCTGCCGTGACATTTTCTGCAATTTTTGAAAATTCTACATTATAAGTAACTGATGTGGCTGTACTAAGCGGAGCACCGATCAAATTAACCGCCAAAACTGTTGGAGGTGTATCATTCCCATCAACGAATGGAACATTGTAAGTAACGTCATCTAAAATCAAAAAAAGATCCACCCCTTCTATTAAAATATGGTCCACATCAAAAAAATCAGGATCAGTGGCAAAAGATTTTAGACCCGAGGTTCCACTATCAAAATTGATAGCTTTTGTATTTCCTACCTGTGCACCTCCCTTAAATGCTTTGATTGTTCCAACATCAGATGTTCCCAAAGTATTTGAAATATCCCGATCCTGAAGCCAAATACTTAAAAACTGAAAAGAGGCATCGTCGGCCTGGGATATTTTCCAGCCTATTATGCCTCCTATTTCCTGGTTGCTGTCATCTAATCCCGGGCCACCATTATTCCCTTCATTAATATCTATTCCTACGCAAACCGTGCATGTAGCCGAAGCACCTTTAATTGCCTCAAACCTCAATTCTCCCTCCACATGCGGATTAGAAAGCCCTTGGTTTTCGGTGTAGCTGTCAAAATTAACGGTAGTTTGCTGCCCGAAACTTTGTAGGGACCAAGCAATCGAAACGAAAATGAATAAAAATATTTGTCTTGAGTATGAAAGTTTCATGGCAGTCGCAGTAAAATGATGAAAGAAAAATAAGTCAAATCTCACCCCTTATGACCTCGAAGGAAATATTCCTTCTAGAGCAATAATATAATATACTGCCAAATAGGGAGGCATATTGTTGAATGGTTGTCCCCCACCTGAATTTCCAACAATGCCAGGAGCCATAGTCCCATTAGAACTTGTGGCATAAGCATCCACCCCTATAGGATCTGCTCCCCGCTCCGGTACCACATTGGCATTGGCAGGGAATGCGCCGCTAGGATCTGATTGGGTCCCATCTGCTGATGAAGCTTGTATTGGATGATTATGAGGAGGAATGTTGCTAACGAGTAAAGTGGTAGTGGCTGAGCCCCCACTTTGACCCTGACTATAAGAAGGCAACCCCGGTCCCTGACCCGGATGAACAGCCATTCGTCCCCTGAGATCGGGCAGAGCAAAAGTTGTTTGACCATTGCCACCATAGGTGGTGCCTAGCAATGAAAATAAAGCTGTATTCTGTGCAATAGATAAAATTTGACCGTCGCAAAGTGCCCAGCCTCGCGGGGCAAAATTGAAGCCTACCATCATGATTTGTCCTAGAAATGGTTCCATTTTTTTATTTGTTTAAATGATGTAGTGATTTATAATTCCTTTATGCATGTTAATAGTAGTAACTCCAAAATTTTTGGAATTTTCTGAATGGACTTGCAGGAATACCTCCTGATTATCTTTGTTTCTAAATGAAAAACACTTTGACTTAACTGACGTATTTGAATCTGTAAAAAACCAATCGACATCTTGGCTGTTTTCTACAAAGTCCCTGTAATCCAAATAAGGAAAAACATCTTTGGGGTTTTCCAACAAACAGATGACCTTATCACATCCCTCATTTTTCAAATCCTGACTTTTTGATTGGATTACCTTGAGAATTTGGGTAATACTTTGGTTACTTCCTGTAAAGGCAATACCTAATACTCCGATCTTTTCTCCATTCACTTTGATAATCACCTTTTCCTTGATGGCAGCCAATGCACCTCTTGTACTTTTTTCAAAATTAGAATTGATAAGGGGGTACGGTGTGTCCGCAATTCTCTTTTGCAAATCATCCTCAGAAAGCTTCAAAAGACCGGGGTCAAAATTGATTAGCTGGGTAATAGGTTTCGATGACACATTACTAATCATGTCCTTTGCACTTCTATATCTACCCGTACTGACAAAAATCGGGGAAGACTTCCTTGCATAGCTGGATTCCATGAGATTCCTTATGGTCTCTTCATTCATTTCTGAGCTGACATGAACCCAGCTGATTGACTTGGAGTCTCCCAAAGCCAATACAGCCGAAGGAATAGGAATCAATGCGGATACCACAGAGGCAGCTATTGATTTCTTTAAAAACAATCTTCTGGAAAAATTCATATTTGAGGAATTTATTTTAAGATATAACCAATAAATAGCGTGGTATTTCACCTATGAATAGTAATAAAACGATCTTACCCTGATAGGTATCATTCATGCTGATAACCTTGTTTAAAATAATGACAATTAAGTTCCGAAAAGCATAACCTAGGTCGAGCGACTCTTTTTCCTGTCCCAACGCATCGTTTTATTTTTCCAAATGAATTTGAGTATGATGAATACCTGCAGACAGTGTTTGTCTTCGTGTCCATGGGTGAAACCCAGAGCCAAGCATCAGCTCATTTGGGTGGCGAATAAGTTATATGGAAATTGGCATCATTCGGTGTCGGGAATTGATTTATTGCCTTTGGATAATATGACCAAAAGGTAGAAGTCCTTTTAGTTAGTCCAATTGATGGATGTGAACGCCAACCCCGAATGGGGTTGAACTTTTGTTAAACGGGAAATATGTTCGACACCCTTCGGGGTCGTGGGGAATCGTGTCGTCGTTTCGTAGTCCACGGGTTTCACCCGCGGTTATTGAAAAGTTTGATCCCATTCGGGGTCGGAAATTGAAAGCATTACAGGGAAAATTAATGATCCTGAAAGGATCGAACTTCTTAATAACTTGGCCGTAGCGGAGCCAATTCAAGAACGGGGACGACAACCCCGAATGGGGTTGAACTTTTTGGAAATGGAATTACTCCCGACATCTGTATGCGTATGGGATCCAAAAAATAGAAAGATTTAGATACAATTACGCTTAGCCAAAGTATAGATTGGGTTAGAAGATAAAAAATCCAGGTTCATGCATATTCCAAAATACCTAGATCGTAGGACTTTGATATCAAACTCACTTGGAGTAACTTTTAACTATCACATTATCAACCCAAAATAAAGACTGAATGAAAAATACACTTTTAGGTTTTCTATTACTCTGCCTTGGCTCCACTCAATGCTTTTCTCAAAGCAATCGGGTAATGAATCTTTTCCCGGAAGGAACCGTGCTTCATGCCAACCTCCCCTACCAAAATGACACCTTAAAAAAGCATTTGTTAGACCTTTACTTACCTGCAAATGTCAGTGAAAAAGTTCCTCTGATAGTTTTTATTCATGGAGGAGGATGGCTGAGTAACGATAAATATGCCGATATGGGTTATATGAAGGAGACCGTTTCTGAAATCCTTGAGAGCGGGTATGCTTTGGCTTCGATCGATTATCGTTTTAGCACGCAAGCTATTTTCCCAGCCCAGATGCTGGATTGTAATGCGGCCATTTCCTTTTTGGTGGATAACGCGGACAACTATGGGATTGATACCGAGCGCATGGTAGTCATGGGCTTTTCAGCTGGTGGACATCTGGCATCTATGGTGGGATTGGCCAAAAACAATGAGGTGGATGATTTCTTCATTCCAGGCAGCAATAAAGATTTCAGTTTCAAAGGTGTGGTCGATTTCTATGGCCCTGCAGATTTGACGCTTTTTCCCGGAGCCAATGATGCAAACTCACCTGAAGGTATTTTGATCGGAGCAGCTCCATTGGATAGACCCGACTTGGCCAAGAATGCCAGCCCTGTGAGTTTTGTAGATGAAAATGATCCGCCATTTCTGATCATCCATGGTGAAAAAGACGATTTGGTCTCTCCGAGACAATCTCATCTGCTGAGTTCTTGGCTAAAAGTAAAAGGAGTACCTAATGAACTGATTATTGTCAAAGGGGCTCCCCACTTCGGGCCTATGTTTGACGTGGAGGAAATCAGAATGAAAGTGATGGCTTTTTTGCGAAAATATCTGGAATGAAAAACTATGAACGATATTCATAAAAACAGTTTGTTTGATTTTCGTAAGGAATCATTTTTCATAATTCCCTAACTTAGAAATCGAGCATGTCGAAGAACGACACACAGCCGGATGATTATAAACCTATGGAAAACAATTATATACAGATTAAATCGAGCCTGTCTGCCGACAGGCAGGCATGACTCAATCGTCAAACACTGGGATGATTATTAACCTTGCGAGATTCCATGTGGCTTTAAAAAATCAAATTATACACACATGAACAAATACAAATCATATGGCACAGTACAATTTAAATATCAACGGAAAATCCCTCAGCGTAGACGTAGACTCCAACACACCTTTGCTCTGGGTACTGAGAGATCATTTAGATCTAGTCGGTACCAAATTCGGTTGTGGAATTGCACAATGCGGTGCATGTACAGTTCATTTAGATGGAGAAGCAATTAGGTCCTGCTCCTATCCTGTTAGTGTGATTGGTGAGAAAAAAGTGGTCACCATAGAAGGCTTATCGGAAAACGGTGATCATCCCGTTCAGAAAGCATGGATAGAACATGATGTGCCACAATGTGGCTATTGCCAGTCCGGACAGATAATGACAGCAGCTTCCTTATTGGCTGAAAATCCTAATCCAACGGATGAGGAAATTAGCTCTGCGATGAATGGAAATATCTGTAGATGTGGCACGTACACCCGTATCAAGGCCGCTATTAAAACTGCCTCTCAATCACTTTAATCCGCCGCACCATGACTTTATTAAAGAAAAAAATAGATAGAAGATCCTTTTTGAAAGTTTCCTCACTCGCAGGAGGAGGAATGATGTTGAGCTTTAGCTGGCTTGCCGGATGTAAACCTACTCCGGAAGAAGTGTTGACCATGCCTAAGGAATGGTTTGAAATCAACAGCTACATCAAAATCGGTGAAAACGGGTTAGTCACCCTTTTCAACCCTAATCCAGAATTTGGGTCGAACGTGAAAACTTCCCTTCCTATGATCCTGGCAGATGAACTAGGTGTAGATTGGAAAAACGTGCTTGTGGAGCAAGCAGATTTTTATCCTGAGCGCTTCGACCGCCAATTTACAGGAGGAAGTCAAGGAGTCCGGTCAGGATGGATTCCGCTTCGTACCGCTGGTGCCACGGCTAGACATCTCCTAGTTGCCGCAGCAGCTCAAACCTGGAATGTTCCCGCAAGTGAAATCACTACCAAGGCAGGGACGATTGAACATAAATCCTCAGGTAAAAAAGCCGGATATGGTGAGATGGCCTCTCTGGCAGGAACTCTGGAAGCTCCGGACCCTGAAACAGTAAAGCTGAAAGAGATCGCTAATTTTAATATTATCGGCAATTCTAAAAAGAATGTAGATGGAACTAAGATCGTCACGGGCAAGCCTATGTTTGCCTTGGATCACAAAGTGGAAGGCATGAAATACGCTTCCATCGTCCATCCTCCTGCCTTTGGTATGAAGATGAAATCTTTTGACAAAAGCTCCGTTACTTCCATGCCGGGAATCCAAGATGTCTTTGAAGTCAAAGTTTTTAAGGATGACTATGTCAGAAACTTTTTTGACACCACCACTTTTCCAGAAATTATCGCCATTGTGGGGAATTCCACTTGGGAAGTGATGCAGGCTAAGAAAAATCTGAAAGTAGAATGGGAAAAAGCACCGGAAAGCACATTCAAAATGTCTGGCTGGAGCGGGGACGTTTCAGATGTTAAAATCCCAAGTGGACTGGAAAACTCTAGTGAACACAGCGAAAAAATGGCTGAATATATCTCTAAACCTGGAAATATTTTAAGAAAGGACGGAGATCCGGAAGCTGCATTTAAGAATGCTGCTCGGGTGATCGAAAGAACCTATACGGCTCCATTTTTGGCGCACAATACCATGGAGCCGATGAACTGTTTTGCAGATGTGCAAGGCAACAAAGCCGTTATATATGGACCTACTCAAGCTCCAGAGATGATCCGAGGTACGATTGCCAGCAGTCTTGGAATACCTAAAGAAAATATTCAAATCAACCTTGCCCGTATGGGGGGAGGTTTTGGAAGAAGAGCATATAGTCATCATATGACTGAAGCTGCTTTGATTTCACAGCAAATCCAAGCTCCGGTAAAAATGGTCTATACCCGTGAAGATGATATGGCCGCAGGAGTTTATAGACCTGCATATTCTGCTACTTACAGAGCAGCATTGGACGAAAATAATAACCTCACTGCTCTTCATGTAAAAGCTGGAGGGATACCGGAATCTCCGATTCACGCAAACAGGTTCCCAGCTGGGGCTGTAGACAATTACATAGCTGAAGGTTGGCAAATTGAGTCAAACATTACAATTGGAGCATTTCGAGCCCCGGGATCGAATTTTATCGCAGGTGCCGAACAGAGTTTCCTGGATGAATTGGCGGAAGAAATGGGCAAGGATCCGATTGATTTCAGATTGGAATTATTAAAAAGAGCGGAGACTAATCCTGTGGGCAAGAACAACGACTACGATCCAAAACGTTATGCAGGTGTACTTGAATTGGTAAGGGATAAATCCAATTGGTCCAGTGCCCAAGATGGTATTTCAAGAGGAGTTTCAGCGTATTTCTGTCATAATTCTTATGTTGCTGAAGTCATAGGTGTGAGCATAAAAGACAATCAGCCGGTAGTTGAAAATGTCTATGCCGCGGTCGATTGCGGTATCGTGGTTAATCCGGATGCTGCAGCAAATATGGGCGAAGGCGCGATCGTTGATGGAATAGGAAATGCTTTCTATGGGGAAATGGCCTTTGAAAACGGAGTTCCCACTAAAACGAATTTTGACAAATACCGAATGATCCGCCACCAAGAGGCTCCGAAGAAAATAGAGGTGCACTTTGTACAAAATAATGAAGCACCAACCGGACTTGGAGAACCACTCTTCCCTCCTGTTTTTGCTGCATTGGGGAATTCCTTGTATAAAGCTACAGGAAAGAGATTGTATGATCAGCCATTCTATCCAAAGCTTACAGAAATGGAAAATCTGAGAATGTAACTAACTATTATCGACCATTGACTAGGTCAATTAGACA
This sequence comes from Algoriphagus aurantiacus, assembly GCF_035156405.1. Lineage (NCBI taxonomy): Bacteria > Pseudomonadati > Bacteroidota > Cytophagia > Cytophagales > Cyclobacteriaceae > Algoriphagus > Algoriphagus aurantiacus. The sequence goes on from NZ_JAXRUT010000029.1 coordinate 15,395, forward strand.
TAGATTCTAAGCTTTTTACATAGTCAATGGTCGATTTTGCCACTCCAAAATTTGCGGGAATTACCAAGTAATCGAAACTAATACAGGCGACTTTGATAAGTGCCTGATGATGTATGCAATGCTCTAGATTATAGCAAAGCTCCCGATAATAACTACTTCTGATGGTTTCGAAATTTGATCCTACTTCCATTTTCAGAAGAAGCTCTTTGTCAGGAAGTGCAATCAAAGACTGAATCTCTTTGATTTTTGTTAGGGCAAAAGAAATATCCACCTCCAGGGTCTTGTCTCTCTTTCTGTCATCATAACAAATGATTCCCGTTTCGTATTGGGAAATAAGGCAACCGTATAATTCCAAAATATGGCGAACATGGTTCCCAATACTTGAAGTTTTTAACACTGGAGAAAAATCAGCATAATCCTCGACTTTCAGTTGAATCAAAAAATCTGATAATTCTTTTAAGACCTCCGAATTCAACTTAGCTAGCATACGCATTTTTTATAAAGGTTAATATCTGGTTTTTTAAAATAACACAAAGAATTAAGCAAGCCAAGAAACAAGTGATTGCAAGAGAAAAAAGAGCTCCTCCATCTCCTCTAAACTCAATTCCTATGATAAACACATGAGAAAAAATTGCTCCTAACATCAAAAACACCCCAGTGATTGCTCCAACTGCAGTAGTTTTAGGCACTACAATCAAGATGGCCGTAATCAACTCAGCAATTCCCAAACCTATTCTTCCAATTGGCTCCACTCCAAGTTGGCTAAACAAGGCGACTGAATCTGGATGTGCTCCAAATTTGAAATATAAAGTCTGAAGCAAAATCCCACTTGCAAGCAAGCGTAAAACCCAACTCAGAATTGTTACTTTGCTTTTCGATTGTGATTTATTACTTATCATGATTGATAGAAAGTTTAAAAGCTAAAGATAGTCGTCCTTGTAGTCGAGGATTGTCTGCCTAATTACTTTTTGCTGAATTAGCTTATCACTTTTTCAAATACTGCATCAGACTTCTCCAGGTATCCCTATCCTTGTATTTTTCTCGATTTCCAACAAGATTAAGCTTGGCCATTTTTGCCATGTATTGAAAATAGAAACTGATGGTTTTCAAACTTTCATAATAGCTTTTTTCAGGAGAATACATATGAATAGGCTCTGCATTGGATCCATTTACTTCCAAAATGATTACTTGCCCCGGACCTGTCAGTTCACTTAAATCATCCACCTTCACATCTAGCCTGCCATAATTAATCCCCTCTACATTCTCAAAAATCATCTCAAAAGCCGTAGTCATTTCAGCATTGATATAAGCACTATAGTCCAAAAATACTGCGCCTTTGCAATGATTGCCCATAGGACTGAGTTTCACAATTTCATCTCCAGAAGGAATGGAAGTGGGATCATGTAGTTGAATCAGGTCTTGATATCGATTCGCTCTTGGGTGATTTTGGATCAACTCTGAGATGCTGGATGTCCCATCACCAATCACCTGAAGCGAAATCTTTCTCGTAAGGGATGAAATCGAGAATTCTCCGGTTACAGGATTTTTAAAGAAGAAAACACCGTATTCCTGCCTCTTTCCTATGAATTCCTGAATCATGTAAGCATCCTTCGGCTGTTCGGCCAAATAGGTTTCCAATTCCTCCCACTTACGGATGAGCTTTACACCTTTTCCTCTCTCACCCATATCAGGCTTGATAATGAAAGGGAAAAGTATCCTTTGCTTTCTAACCCGATCCAAAATCAAGTTGATATTTTCCTCTGAATAAAGCAGACAAGTTTTAGGCAAATTGAGCGAAGGAAAATGGTTTTGAGCAGCAAATTTGGAGTAATTATATAAACCGCCATTTTCCAATGCAGGATTGGCTGCCGCAAAGAAGTTTGCTTTTCGGAGCCGAATAGCCCAAGAAACCCCAATAAGGAACATGGGTAGATGAAACCACCAAGCTGGCCTAAACTCGAATGAGTTGAACATACGGGTGGGATCTGTCAGTTTTTCCCAATCCGTGGGTGAAATCTCAGCTGCGTCTAGACTTTCTTTGGCGACTACTTGCATGCTTTATTTGTCCTTTTTGACCTTCGGCCAGTTCTCGTCTGCTTTTTTGATCATTTCAGCTTGATCAGCCATCCAGTCCGTTTGCACTTTCTTGTTGTAATTCAGATACAATTTATCATCAACTATCTTCCAAGCATCAGGGGAAATGGGAGCCTTATAGCCTCCAGCCAGACCAAAAGCACAGTACCCACCGTATTGAGGCATGAATTTCGAAGGGTTGGATTTGAATAGGTCAAGATTTTTCTGGGAAGAAAAATACCAATTTGCTCCTTCATGGATAAACTTGAATTCTTCTTTTCCCATCACTGGCTTTGATTCTGCAAAATAAGCGACAGGATCATACCCCTTTATCGCTTTGCTATTTTCGGAAAATATTTCCGGCTTTTGAGCGTAAGACGCAGAAATCAACAACATCATGACGAAACCGAAGGCAACTTTTCTTACATAATCATTCATAATAATACATGTTTAAGGTTTAGCTGACCATTCAATCAGCAACTTACACTTATACTCAAAGAACTTTCCTTAGGCTGGATTTCTTTGTCGCTTGAGATACAAATTGGAGAAAAAAAGTTTTTAAACTACAGTCACACCTCAAGAAATAGTGACTATAATCTCATTTCAAAGCCTTAGGTTCCAGCCATATCATCCCCAAAATCAATAGAAATAATCCAAGCCATACCCAATCGGAAATCTTGCCCTTTGCTACAGAATCAGAGGAAAAAATTTCCTTCTTAGAATAACTGCGTAAAAAATCAGCCCGTAATTTCTTAGCCCTCAAACTTGGCCATTTATCAGCAACATAGCTGTAGAATTCTAAACTATCTGCCACTGAAACCCATCCCGAATCCAGATTTACAAACTTTCCTATTCTAGAAAAGGGGTTGACAAGTGAAGGTTGAAGAAAAACTGAATCAGAGTCAATAATTATAAAGTCCTCTGTGAAGTTCACTTGATTCACTTGAATTTCAGCTTGCATTCCTTCAAACGCAGGCTGTTGAAATTCAATAGAACCAGATTCCTGAGGAAGCATAGCTCCTAAGATTTCCTGCCAAATCTCCTGATACCTCAAACTATCACCGCCCAATTTGAGTGGAAAAGTCTTGCCCAGCAAACTCACACCAATTTTACCATTACCAACTTGCTGCATTGCAAAAGCTTGGTCAAAGGATGATTTCTGTGCAATAGCGTTCTCTATCGCATAGGACAATGCTTCGAGCCCTCCTTCAATTTCCCTGCTCTCTTGGGTTGTGATTCGCTTAGTTTTAAAGTTGGTTCCAAATGCCTTATTAATTGCAGGGATATCATTCCCTACCTCTCCCAAATTAATTACCAAAACTGAGGCTCCATTATCGACCGCATCCTGGGTTGACTTTTTGGAAAGCTGCTCCGGATCAATGATCAGAAATTGAAGTGAATCTGATTCCGAATTTCCTGAACGGATAATTGAGTTTTTTGAGATATCAATCCGCTCATTTACCTGTTCGCCTGAGTTAATCAAAAACTGTCTCAACATCCTGATTTCAGCATCAGGAAAAGCAAATTGCAAACTGTATTGAATGGGTCTAGCAGCTTGCGCAAAGAAATTCACATGGCCGACTAAGCTATCATTCACCATCAAACTCAACTCATTTCTTCCCACAACTTTCGCGGGGAATCTTAAGCTAAAAGTACCAGAACTTGGGTCTGCAATTGTTTCAGCCAGCGTTTCTCCTTGTTGAGTTAGAATAATTCTTAACGAATCGCTGGTTTCAATTCTGCCGTTTACTGCTTGCAACTCACCCTCACGCAGCATTCCCTTCCAATCCAAAAATATAATTGAACCATATTCAATATCCACAATCCATCTAACATCCTTGGCTGTGAATTTTAGTAAATCTCTCTGGGTGAAATCCGACCCTAGGAGATAGATAGGGTTTCCCAGACTTTTATAATCAGTGATGGCCACAGACTTTTTTATCTCCAGACTATCCTTCCAGTAGCGGAGTTTATCTTTTGTGATAGCTGCCGAATGAACCAATACCGCTTCCGCAGGACGATTGGAGATCCAAATTGGCTGAAACATGTATGTGATCAGCACTAGGGCAAAAAGTACATTCAATGAGATCTTGACTGCTTTTCTCCAAGCTTTATGATTGGACTTTAGAATCCATAAAAGCTGAAAGCAAAAAATGACAATAATTGCCCCGACAAACAACCAGGCCCATGTCCAGGATATCAAAGGTTCGAATTGAATCATTGCAACTTGCTCCAAAAGGCTTTTTCGAGTTCTTTCTGTTTGAGAAAAGATGCATTCACACCTTCACTTTGGGCTATCAGAGGATACAGTTTTTGGAATAATTCCTTCTTTCCATCTTCGTCTATTTTTCCTGCATTCAACTCCTGAAGTCTTACCAAAATAGACCAATCCTCCATTCCTGAATAGTTCATCCTAGAAGTCCAAATTTCACCCAGTTTCTGTACAGCGGCTTTGTCAAGATCCGAAAGCTGTTGTTTGGGAAGCATTCCTAAGACTTCCGCGGCGAGTGGTGCCAAGCGATTGGTCAGCTCAAGTTGATCAACTTCAATTTGATTTTTCAGATCGTCCAGATCACCCGTCAATCGCTTTTCCTCCTCCTTGATCGGAGGCGGATCAAAACCTGTACGTTTCACATAAACTCTAGATTTCTGCTGAACAGTTTTCAAATATTCCAGCGCCTTTTCCTGATAAGGCAAAGCTTGAGCAGGCTCAAAAAGTCTTAACTGCAATTCCGATTGCCACATCTGATCCAAAGCTAATTTAAGAGTGCTTTTTGTAGATTCTTCAAAATAAGTGTTGGCTTCCCCGTCCTCATGATTATGCAGGTACGAGTCCAATAAGCCTCCCAATCCACCATAATCATCCGAAGCATGTGACTCAGCCTCATTATGGGATTCAAGAGCTTGAGAAGGTATAAGTACGTTTGCAGTGATTCCTGCCTCATGCTCCTCATCATGCCTATGCTCATATCCCTCTAACAAATTCTCGCTGTCCGCTACTTGTCCACCCCCAGCATTTTCCTCGAATTCCTCTCCTAGATACTGCCCATAGCGTAATCTCAGCATTTTCTGATCGTAGCCTATTTCATTGGAAATAATATTGAATTCCTGCTCAGTGAGGTTCATTTTATCAGCCAAAAGTTTTTGGGTATCGATGATGATCTGTCGCTGGCTTCTGAAATACGCTGGCATAACATGTATGGCCATTCCTACCAGTTCCTCCTCACTCATTCCTGCCGAATCCACATAGTTGATGAAATAGGTATCACTTCGCGAAAAGTTTGGCTCAGGGGATTTATTATCTATAGCAGCCCAATAGTAATAAAGCTCATCTCCATGCTTGAAATCCAGGGAATTCAGATCCAGCTCCACCAAAAGATTTTTGGACTTAAAATTCTGGGCTGGAATCGGAATTCTATTCTCCCGAAACTTCACATTTTCACCGGAACCACGAGCCAAAGTGGCCACCAAGAATACTTCCCGAACCTGAAAGTCATCCGAGACTTTTGCGTTCACATTTACGATTTTTGGGTCATGGGTAAAATGATAGGTGTACAGTTCCTTATCCGAAGGTTGAATTACAGGAGGCGTATCCAAGACAGCCTGTAAAGAAAAAAATTCAGACTCAAAGACTAGCTCATTATCCTTACTCGCACGAAGTGAATAAATTCCTGAACTCTTCACCCGATCAAGAAGGACAAAATGATCTTGCTCTTTTGTAAACTGTAACCCATCTCCATTGGAATTGATTAACTCCAATGTGAGATCCTGAGCATTTGAAAATGAAATAAGCCATTCTATATCAGAGCCAATTATAGCATTTACTTCAAGTGAAGATTGATTTACTTTTGGTAGTCTTGTATAAGAGGGAGGAGTGATAGATACTGATGCAGAGATCATTTCTACAGGCATATTTCCTACGGAAACTCCTTCCACTTTATTCTCCAATTTGGCCTGAATGGTTGGTAACATTTCTTCAGGAAGACTCAAAAGTGATAGCCCGTAAACACCCGAGGTAAGAAGCAAGGCGATCAGAAAAGGCCAGGTATTCTTATACCACATCTGGATTTCTCCACCCTGAAAGTTAGCGTTCACCCGCTCCCACTGAAGCTGCTCAGCTATATTCTTGGTGGACTTGTCGAGGAGTTGCAGACTGAATTCCAGATTCGGAAACTGCCGATGCATAAGCTGGATAGCCTGAGATCGCATACTATGGAACAAACCCAAAACATATCCAGAAACGATAAAACCCAGGAGAGCAATCAAACTGATAACAGGAAAGGATAATGTAAAAATCCTTGCAAACACAGCAACTGAAAGACCTGCAAGCAAAGATTTCAGTCCAGCCTGCACATGCAATTGTAACTCACTTTTGGCGATATAACGTGCTATCCTGCTCATAACCCTTCCTTATTGGCAAAGTATCGTTCGGCTCCAAAACACAGCACAAAAAGCCCCAATAAAAGCAAATTGAGATTAGCCTTCTTATCCTCTCCCTTGGGATGCTCTACCAAAAACCTGTTCTCCATCTGAGAGTGACTTAAGGGCACATCTTTCTTCTCGATACCCGAAAACTCCAGAAACATCTCCAGAATCACTTCAGGCAGCTTTCCAGTCTGCACCAATTCAGAATGCTCAAAATTCAATTTCTCCGAAAAAACTAAAAGATTGGCTTGTTCAGAAAAAGAGAAGTCGTCTGAGATAAAGAAGAATTTGTCTTCATTACTATCAACTGGAACTTGTCTATCAAATATCAAATTTGCTTCCTCCATCTGTACCTTTTCCTTGAAGCCAAATCCATACACATCTTTGATTGCTTCCAGAGATGCAATAATGAATTCACGCTCGCTTGAAGAAACATCCCCCAGATAGTACCCGAAATCTTCCTTTTCCAACCTAATTGAAGCTGCTGTTTCATTTTCCTCTGAACTAGGGACCACCAAGCCACTTGGATCAACTTCAAGCATTTTTCCTCCCTCTACTGAGATAAGTTGCTTTTGAAGGGTAGCTAAATCCGCCCTCCCCAAATAGAGATTTGGTTTGAGTGGGCTAAGGAAAAAATCTGATTTCAACCCGTTTTGGGAATTAGCCATGTAAAAATTGAGTGCAGTAACGTAACTTGGAATAAGATCAAGTGAAGCTTGAATACTACTAACTTTATCATCTGTATTTAAATTATCTAAGTCACTAATTGGAAAAAGTTTATCATCCGACCAATAGACCTTCTCGCCTTTTTCCAGAGCTTGCTGAAGCTCAAACTTAAACTCTTCCACCACTTGTTCATTTGGCTGAACCAAATGAATGACGTGCTCTTCAGGCGTATTATTCAGGATGGGGATAAACACCTGACTTAGCAGTAACACCAGTAGCACAAGCATAAGAATCCTCAGCAAAAGCACCAGGATATTCTCCAGACGGAAACCTTTAGCAACGGAACTTTCCTCCTTGGAAAGCCAATGCATAGCTGCCCAATGGATGACCTGACCTTTTGTTCCCTGCCAAAGGTGGATCAGGATTGGAATGCTGATTCCCAGCAAACCCCAAAGCAATATAGGCTGAAGAAACTGCATCAGAACAAGGATCTTTGGGACAGAAATTTACTGATCACTTCAGAAATGGACTCTGTCAATCCCACCTGAAACATGTGAACTTGTGGTAGAAGTAAAGATTGTTTAAATTCTGATAAATAGCTTTTTATAGATTGGTTATAGTTTTTATCTATCGACTTATGATCCAGAATTACCGTTTGATCTGACTCCAAATCTTTAAAGCTAAAATTTCCTTTTAGGTCAAACTTCTCTTCCTGCTTTCCCAAAATTTGGAACAACACAATCTCCTTTTTTGGATGACGCATTTGCTCCACGATATCCACCCACTCATTATCTTTTTGCAAAAAATCGGAAACTAGAATTATCAATTCTTTCTGCTTGCTTTTCAATAGAGGAAAATCCTGCTTCCCTATCGGCCAAGATCCAGCCGCTGTTTCTTCCTGTAAATAATACAGCATGCGTTGAAATGCTTTGGGTGAGGCTGCTACCTTCTGCTCCACTTTCCCATCCTGACAGGCAAAATAACTCAATGAGTCTCCTTGCTGATGTGCCAAATAAGAAAGCGAAGCAATCAGGTTTTTAGCGTAATCCAGCCGTTTGATTCCGTTTTCCTCATAATTCATCGATCCCGATAGATCAAGCATCATACGGATATGCAAATGGCTTTCTGTCTGTGATTCTTTGACCATGTACTTGCCTGAGCGGGAGAAGTACTTCCAGTCTATCCTCTTGGGATCATCTCCGGGTTCATAGTACCTGTACTGCTCAAACTCAGAACCTACCCCCACGCGCTTGCCGAGGTGCACTCCGTTCTTGAGCTGCTCGCTGATAATTCTTGCGGCAAGCTTCAAATTGTTGAGTTTGATAATTTCCAGATTACTTGCTTGCATGGATAGGCATTTCTTCTAGAATTTTGGAGATAACTACATCCGGTTGAATATTCTCAGCTTCCGCACGAAAGTGCAAAGAGAGTCTATGTCTCAATACCGGAAAAGCCAGCGTCTCGATATCTTCTGGAGTGACCGCATAGCGTCCTTTCACCAATGCCCTTGCTTTAGCACAAAGAATTAAAGCCTGGCCTGCACGGGTGCCTGCCCCCCACTCCACATAATCTATAACAGCTTGAATTTCTGAATTATCAGGACGGGTAGCTCGAATTAACTTATTGATGTAAACAAGTAATTCAGAATCAATATGGACCTCCCTAGTGAGTTTTTGTAAGTTCAATATATCCGTAGCCGAGTAAACTGCGTCGGGTTTGCCTTTGTATGTTCCTGTAGTTTTTTCCAAGACATCCAGTTCCTCTTGCTCAGATGGATATCCTAATTTGATGTACAACAGAAATCTATCAAGTTGCGCTTCTGGCAGTGGGTAGGTTCCAGACTGCTCAATGGGATTTTGCGTAGCAATAATCAAGAAAGGAGACGGAAGTGGATGATGCTGTCCACCGTATGTCACTATCTTTTCTTGCATAGCTTCAAGCAGTGCAGCTTGGGTTTTGGGTGGAGTTCTGTTGATCTCATCTGCCAAAACCATGTTGGCGAAAATCGGACCTCGGTTGAACTGGAAAAATTTCTTGCCTGTCTCGTGATCTTCTTCCAAAATCTCTGTGCCCAAAATATCTCCCGGCATCAAATCAGGCGTGAATTGAATCCTTTTGAAATTCATCTCCATCCCCTGAGAAAGGGAATTTACCATCAGTGTCTTTGCCAAACCAGGAACACCTTCAAGCAAGCAATGCCCTCCTGCCAAAAGTGTGATAATAATCTCCTCGATCACAGACTCCTGACCCACGATGACTTTCGCTATTTCTTTTTTAAGCTGGGGAATCTTAGCCACCAACTCTTTATATGCTGTTAATTCTGTGTTTTCCAAAATCATTGTGTTAATGCATAAACCACTATGTTGACACCAAACTTGGTATTATCAATTTTTAAGAAGCGTTTGTTTCTGAAATCGTAATCCCATTCACAACCATAATCCTTATTACTGTAAAGCACTCCTATTCGGTCGTTTATGATGATAGCTTTTAAGTAATCATGTATCAGGTCATCTCCCCAGCCATTGAGTTCAAAGGAGGTTGCGGGTGGGCCATCTTCGAACTCAAAGAAGGATGAATATATTGGGTGGTTATTGGGGATTTTCTGGAGTGCATCTTCTCCAAAGGTCTTGGCCATTTCGGCCTCAAAGGATTTGGCGAAAAGCCCGTCTATGTCATGATTGCAATCATCTGCAAAAACAAAGCCTCCGTTAGTTACATAAGTCTTGAAATTCTGTCGCTCTTCTGAGGAGAATTCCACCAACTTATGTCCACTGATGTAGCAAAAGGGACTTTTGAAAATTTCCTTGCTGCTCAGCTCTATTACTCTTTCCTTTTCGTCCACAGGAATGGTTGTGTATTCCACAAGGGAATTGAGCAAGTTGACAGGCATGCGCTGATCTGTGTCCCAATTGCCGGAATTGTATTTTATCCTGGTAAAGAAGAAAGGTTGCATTGTAGGGATTAGTGTTCAGTCTCAGTGATCACTGTCATCTGACCACTGTCAACTTAATTAAACTGCGTCAGACAAACTGGTGAACGTAAAGTCCCGGATTTTCATAGCAGGTATCAAATCACCGCCAACCCGCTGCTGCTGTCCCAGCGATTCGATATTGTTCAGCATGATGATAGGACTTTCATTGAATCGGAAGTTTTTCACCGGAAATTTGATCTGGCCGTCTTCTATGTAGAAAGTTCCGTCACGCGTCAAACCTGTGTATAGCAAGGTTTGAGGATCTACTGCTCTGATATACCAGAATCGGGTAACCAAAACACCTCTTTCCGTACTCTTTACCATATCGGCTATCGATTGGTCTCCACCGGCTATAATCATCCCGCTAGGCCTTCCTGTAGGTTCCACACCTTGTTTCTCTGCCCAGTAGCGTGAATAAAACATGTTTGTTACCACACCGTTTTCTACCCATTTCATTGGCTTCTGAGGAAATCCTTCATTGTCCCATGGTGAACCCGGGATCTGCGGACTTAATGGATCAGAATAGATATTTACACGCTCGTCAAACAGCTTTTCACCGAGTCGGGTTCCTCCACCCTTTTTGCTTAGAAAGCTTCTGCCTTCATCAGCACTTCGGGCATCCAGACTTCTAGTCAATAAGCCCATCAAGTCTCCTGCAGCCGTAGGCTCTAGAATTACTGTGTATTTGCCTGGCTCTATTGCTTGGGCATTCTGTGATGCCTGGGCTTTCTGCATGGCGATGTTTGTGACATCTTTAGAATTCAAAAGATTCACATCATTGAAATCCCTGATAGCGTATCCGGATCCTGTACCATCGGGAGTTCGCACTGTTATTGAGAAATCTACAGATGTCCTTTTGTTGTAGCCAAAAAGCCCTTTGCTGTTGCCTTGTGCCACGAAACCCGAAAAATCCTCCAGGTATCCAGCTGCAGTAAGATCCTTTTCACTGCTAGGACCAATGCTATCTGCTGCAATCTGAGCGCGCTGATCAGGATCAATCTCATCAGTAGAGCTCACGAAAGTTTTACTCTCCACATACTCCTGCGGACCTAACATTGGCATGTATTCAGGATTCTCCGGTGCCAACTGTGCAATTTCCTCTGCCCTTGCCACTGCCTTTTTAAGGGATTCATCGTCTAGCTCATTGATTGTGGATGAGCCGGATTTTTTGCCGTAGACTGAGGTAATACTCAATCCTATTTCATTTGTCTCTCCACTGGTGCTCACCGAATTTCTTGCGTAGCGAATATTTCCGGTTCTGCCACCGGAGATTGTCACCTCAGTCTCATCCGCTTTAGCGTAGGAAAGTACTTTATCTATTATTTGCTTTGCTTCTTCTTTAGTTAAAATCGCCATAATGCTGGTGTTGAGGTTAAATATTTCTTCCCGTATTGATCACATTCACGCCGTCGAAACGGGTGGTAGAGCTACCATGTGATACTGATGATATCTGCGATGGCTGCCCTTTCCCGTCAAAGAAAGAACCAAAGAACCTATAGTCATCCTTATCGCAAATCTGGGAACAAGAATTCCAGAATTCCTGAGTATTGGACTGATAAGCCACATCCTCAAGCATACCAGCGATTTCACCATTTTTGATTTCATAGAATAATTGACCTCCAAACTGGAAGTTATATCTCTGCTGATCAATGGAATACGAACCACGTCCCAAGATGTAAATACCTTTTTCCACATCCTTAATCATTTCTGCAGGGCTCAGCTTCTCAGTGCCTGGACGCAAAGAAACGTTTGGCATACGCTGAAATTGAACCGAGCTCCAGTTATCGGCAAAGCAGCATCCATGGGATTCCTTTTCTCCTAATATGCCTACCTGGTCACGAATAGCCTGATAATTCACAAGCACACCATTTTTGATCAGATCCCATTCTTTTGTTTTGACACCTTCATCATCATAGCCGGTATTCCCAAGGGAAAGAGGCTGAGTCTTATCCGCAACGATATTTACTTTATCTGAACCGTATTTGAAATCTCCTGATTTCCACTTTTCCAACGTAGCGAAGCTAGTTCCTGCGTAATTGGCCTCATATCCAAGTACACGATCCAACTCAAGCGGATGTCCTACCGATTCGTGAATAGTCAATCCCAAGTGATCAGGATCCAATACCAAATCATATTTGCCCGGCACTACAGATTTTGCAGCTATTTTCTCCTGAGCATGCTTGGCTGCGTTGGTGGCATCTTCTACTATATCGTAGGTGTTTTTGTAGCTGTTAAAACCAGCCGGGTTCATGATTTTGTCCTCAGCCAAGCCATCCATGTATTCATATCCCATACCCATTGGTGCGCTAAGCGCCTGTCTGGTTCGGAATCCTCCAGATTCTTTATTCACCGCTGTAACGGTGAATGTAGGCCATATTCTATGGATATCCTGGTCGATGTACGAGCCATCTGTGGAAGCAAAGTACTTCTGCTCATTGATCATAAACAGCGCAGAATTGACAAAAGCAGCTCCATTGTCAATTGCAGCATTGTTCGCATTGAGCAAAAGTTCAATTTTCTCTTTTACCGGTATTTCTAAAGCATTTTTCTTAATTGGTGTATTCCAAGTTACTTCACCGTGTCCCGGCTCCGGTGCAAGTTCAACAGGCTCTTTCTGAAGCTTGGAATTTGCTTTTGCTATGGATACAGCAGTTTCTGCACATTGCTTAATCCCGTCTGGGGAAACATCGGAAGTAGAGGAAAAACCCCAAGTTCCATTGGCAATTACTCGGATTCCAACGCCAAAAGTCTCTCCATTGGAGATATTCTGAACGTTTTTGTCGCGGGTAAACACATTCTGTCTCAAGTATCTCCCAATTCTAACATCGGTATAGGTAGCGCCCTTTGCAATGGCTGAATTGAGTGCAATATCAGCAAGGACTTTCTTGGCGGCGGCATCGATTCCCGGCACGAGCAATTGCTCTGCTGAGACCGGATTCCCCATCATTACAAGTCCGGAAGTGGCAAGGGCACCAAGCCCCATTCCGGAAAGGTGGATAAAATCTCTTCTTTTCATCTTGCTCGATTTCAATTGATCTCCTGGTTAAAGTTTATGGTTTATATTTCTACTGATACTATTGGGTTTAATAGTCCTATCAAAGTACTGCTATCCTCGGATTAAGAAAAATAAAAATACAGACTCGGTAAAATTTCAGGGTGTGAATTGAAAAATGCCCGTCGAAAAATACAGAATTCACTTTTTTTGACCCTATACTTCAAAAAGATCAAAAACTCGGGAAGGTTAGATTTATTATGTAAAGTCAGCCAGTTACTCAAAATTATCGCTGAACTGCGTGCTCTGTTTCTCCCGATGACTATCGGGACTCCGCGTCCATTGAGGCAATGAAATTCAAATTAATCCAGCTTCTTGAGAAGCAGGATAACTTAGGACTGAAGTAAAGATTGCTAGGAATTTGTCGCTGAACTGCGCTCTCCGCGTAACTCTCCGTGCCCACCGCGGTTAAAATGGGGAGGAAATTTCAAATTAATCCAGCTTCTGGAGAAGCAGGATAACTTATCACCGCACAATCGTCCGAAAAGTCAAATTGACTCTCGGTTTGGATACCAGCTTTGTAGGCGGAAGCCTATGCATCCAATGTGTCTGGGTAATTCCTTTCATCACCAGCAAACTCCCACTTTCCAAAACCTGCGAGACTGTCTCCTTCGAAACTTTATGCTTAAAAGCAAACTTGCGCTCGGCTCCAAAACTCACCGAAGCAATGGCTCCATTTTTTATCAAATCCTTTTCTCCATCGCTATGCCAAGCCATCCCCTCACTCCCATTGTGGTATAAATTCAGCAAACAGGAATTGAAAGTCTCTCCTGTTTTCTTTTCTACCAACTCTTTTAGCTCTAGCAATTCCTTGGTCCAAGGCAGTGCTGTTTTAGTGTGATTGGAATAGGTGTATTCAAAAGCATTCTCTGCATACCAAGCAACTTTACGCTTCGTTTCTATGCGTTTTCCAAAAATAACAGCTACATCATTCTTCCATTGAATTTCATTCAACAAATAATCAAAATAACTCAATGCCTCGATAGTAGGCATAATCTTGCCGTAGTAATTCACCATGCCGTCCTTGGGCAATAGGTTGTTATTTTCCAGCGAACCCTGATTAAATAAATCCATGATGTTGTGTTATCCTTCTCTGGTTAGTTGGGCTGCTTCCCAACCTATAATTGCTGATTTTCTGGTATTTCCCCACATGTAACCACCGATTTTACCACTGGATTGAATCACACGATGGCATGGAATCAGGAAAGCAACAGGATTACTACCAATTGCAGTTCCAATGGCTCGGGAAGCTTTTGGCTTTTCTATTTCCTCAGCTATTGCACCATATGTTGTGAGATTCCCTTGCGGTATTCTTAGCAGGGCATCCCAGACTTTCAATTGAAACGGGGTACCATGCAAGTGTAATTTGATCTGATTGAGTTTGCTCCAATCATGCTGAAAAATAATCAAGGCTTCTTGCTGAATGTTATCTACAAGCTGATGGTAAGAAGCATTTGGAAAGCGGGATTTCATTCTCTCTTCTCCTTCGGCTAGATCAGTGAAAAAAGCCAAATGACAAATACCTTTCGGTGTAGAGGCTACAATGATTTCTCCGAATGGGCTTTCAGCAAAACTGTAATTGATCTGGAGATTTTCTCCTCCATTTTTGAATTCCCCCGGGGTCATTCCTTCTATTTTCACAAATAAATCATGAAGCCTCCCGGTACCGGAAAGCCCGGTTTCCTGTGCAGCTTCAAAGAGTGTAGCTTCCTTGCCTTGTAATAGCTGTTTAGCATATTCCACACTGAGGTACTGCATGAATTTCTTTGGGCTCACTCCTGCCCAGTCGCTAAACATGCGCTGAAAATGGAAAGGACTCAGATGCACTTGCTCTGCAATTTGCTCTAAAGAGGGCTGGCTTTTGAAATTGGTTTGGATATAAGCAATTGCTTCGGCAATACGCTGGTAATTGATGGACTGGCTCTCGCTCATATTCTAAATGCTAGGTAACCCAAAAGTAGCGTGATTCATAGAATAGCAAAACCCGAATCTTGCGGGGTTTGGAAAATGCTCCGTTTCAACTGAGAATTTATAATCTCTCTTCTAAAGACTGCATCTTTTTCCTGAGATAATCTTTTTCCATACTATTTGAACAAAAGTCAATGGCTAGTTTTATTTGCTGTAAGGCGTTGTCAATATCTCCAGCTTTTTCATAATATTCTGCATAGCAGCCATAAAACAAATACCTACGTTGGCTTAGCGACTTAGGTGCAATTCTGACAAGTTCTAATTTCGCTTCCTTTAGTTTTCCCAGTTGTAAAAATATGGTTGCCTTTGAAAGCAAAACATGATCCGAGGGCATCATCAGATACATGTCATCGTAATACTTCAGTATGCGCTGCCAGTTAGTATTCTCAAATTGAACTGCCCGCACATGCTCAGAAGCAATAGCTGCCTCCAAATGATAAATACAATGATCGTCAAATTCTGCCGACTTTTGCAATGCATCATTTCCGAGTAAGATAAGTGGCAAATACCATTTTGAGCGATCCTGATGCTTGAGGTCAATGATTTCGGAATTGCCCATTTTTGATTCCAAGCGAGATGCATGAAAGCACATAAGTGCAAAAAGAGCATAAGTACCTCCAGTTCTAAACTTCTCTTTCTGAAGTAATAGTTTACAGAGTCGAATCGCTTCTCCGCAAAGATCCTTTGAAATCAATTCATCCGCTTTAGTAGAGTGAAAACCCTCATTAAAAATCAGGTAAATAATATGGAGCACACGCGAGATCCGAATTGGAATTTGATTTGGAGAAGGGTATGAAAGCGTGATATCTAACGTCTGAATTTTCTTCCGGGCACGCACTAAGCGCTTTTTAATGGTTTCTTCGTTTTGAAGAAGAGCAGCAGCAATCTCTTTCATAGAAAAGCCCGAGATGGCTTTTAATGCAAATGCAATCTGCTCTTCCTGTGAAAAACTAGGGTGACAAGCCACGAAGATCATTCGCAACTGGCTATCTGCCACTTCATGACCTAAAAAATAATCGTTGATCTCTTCACCAATAGGTGTTTCATTAACGCCTTCATGCCTTTCCTTTGTGGCATTCTGCTGGCGCAAAAGATCTATGGTTCGATGCTTGGCTGCCTGAGTAAGCCAAGCTTCAAGATTATCAGGCAACTCATTTCTCCAGTGAAGAGCTGCTTTCAAAAAAGTATCTTGAACGGCATCCTCGATCAGTTCCAGATTATGTAGGCCGAAGATTTTAGACAAAATAGCGACCATCTTTCCATACTGATGTCTGAAAAGATGGTCAACTAATTTATTTTCTCTGCTATTGCTCAAATTTCATTACTTCTCTGATTTCTACTGTACCTCCCAAATCATAATCTGGAAAATCCTGCGCAACGGAGATTACCTCATCATAACTTTCTGCCACTACAGTATAGTAACCTCCGATTATCTCCTTGCTTTCGGTAAAGGGCCCATCAGTCACAATACGATCTGGCCCCGAGATACTTTTTCCAGTAGCGTGTAATGCTTCGCCACCGCGCAAGATGCCTTGGCTTTTCATTTTTTCACCCCAGGCAAACCATTTCCCCATTCGCTCTTGAAGCTGCTCTGGAGATAATCCCAACTCCTCGTAATCAGCCCCGATAAAAATCATCATAAAATCTTTCATAATTCTGGTTTTAAATGTGTCGTGTTTTATTAAAAATTATTTCAAAGTCTTCTTTTCACTGAGCAAAAAGAAGCGAAAGCAATTCTATTATTTCGATGAATGGAAAGCAACTTTATTTCCCTCCGAATCAATGAACTGCCCCATAAATCCATGTTCGCCAAGCGAAGTTTTCGGGATGATGATTTTCCCACCCGCCACTTCAACCCGTGAAAGCGGAATAGTGAGGTCATCTCCACCATTCAAATAAACCAAAGATCCGGTGGCTGATGGCTCTAAACCTGGGCCGAAAGCAATCCCACCCCCTACTCCATTTTCCCAATCGGCGGGAAAGAACGCCATGGTCATACCCATCTCTTCCATAGACATGGTTTCCATCTTGGCATCGAGCACTGTTTCATAAAACAATTTAGCTCTTTCGAAATTTTTCGCTGGAATCTCAAACCAGTTGATTGCATTTTTCATAGTACTGTTTTTTTGGTTAAGTATATGACTCTATGACGAAGCTGATTTTCCAAACAGGGACAAATTTCTTGATATTTTTAATTTATAGGATTCTCATGCTACAATCTCAGCAAGTGGGTCTAAAAATGAATGGGGGTGAAAAGCCAAAAAAATGAGAACGCAAATCCTCTGGGCTGGATTATATAAACGCAACCCTTAATTTCGATTTGATTATTTACCAAAAATTTACAGACAGCGAGATGATCAGCCATGCGAGATTCTCCCGAATCAAGTTCGGGGCAGGCTATCTGACCATTTAAAAACAATTATAAACACATGAAAGAAAGACCCAACATTCTTGTAGTGTGTGGACGCAATAAGCGAAGAAGCAGAACTGCTGAGCACATATTTAAAAACGATCAAAGATTCAGCATTCGTTCTGTTGGACTTAGTCCCAAAAGTGAACGACAAATCAAAGAGCGGGATATTGATTGGGCAGATTTAATATTTGTAATGGAGGATAGTCAAAGCAGACGAATTACTGGTGCCTTTCGACACATGGAACTACCTGAAATTGAAGTTCTGCACATAGAAGATGAGTACGAGTATCTGGATACAGAACTAATTGAAATGTTAACAGACCGGATCAACTCAACGCTCAGAGTTATCTGGGAACTCTAAGAGAAATCAATAGCTAAGAAAAACTGAGCTCCATTAGAATGCAATTAGCCAATCGATTGAAAGCTTTTTAAAGTTGGATTAAGCTTGTGGAAATAGACATAAGAAACCATCAAAATCGCCAAAATAATCAAAGGAAATATTGTCTGGAACCCCATACCATCTACCACATAGTGACTGATGAAGGCAAAAATAAAATCGAAAGTAAATCCTGCATAAGCCCATTCCTTGAGGCCCTTTGGTAATTGTGGAATCATTATAATAAGAGACCCTCCGATTTTGAAAACAACCAAGGTAAGTCCAAAATATGCAGGATATCCCAAATGGTGAATTCCTTCTTTAGCGAGTTCAGTTTGAGAAGTAAGGGCGGGCATCACACCTTCAAAAAGAAAGATTAAGGTAGTGGCAGTCCAGAAAATAATTTTGTCTCTTTTAGTAGCATCCATTTTTTTAGGTGTTATATGATATTCAAATTTCATAAAACTTAAGCTCACCCATGTGGTATAAAAATGACAAAGTCGGGGCGCTTTGCGAAAAGCAGAAGTCAGCTTAGATCCAGCTTCTGGAGAAGCAGGATAACAATCAACAGCAAAACCATTCGTGCGACACGAACGGCGGCGATGAATTAACCTAATTATAAAACATCTGCGAAAATCGGCGTCTTTTTCTGTGAAGATCTGCGGGAAATAATTTAGTTGACTTCAAGAATGTAAATAATATTCAAACCAGATCCAGCTTCTGGAGAAGCAGGATAACAATCAATAGCAAAGCCATTCGTGTGACACGAACGGCGGCGATGGTTTCCACTGATTCTAAACCGTGTCCTCTGTGCTCACCTCCGTGTCCTTCATGGTTAGGATAGACATTAAAAAAAGCCGTCCACAAAACATGAACGGCTCAAATATAATAGATCTGAAATTTTAAATCTTTGAAAGGGCGTTTGCCAGATCGTTCTTTAGATCCTCAGCATCTTCCACCCCTACACTCAATCGTATAAGCGAATCCACCAACCCTACTTTCTCTCGCTCTTCTTTTGGAATACTCGCATGCGTCATGGAAGCTGGATGTCCACAAAGTGACTCTACGCCTCCAAGGGATTCTGCAACCGAAAACAACTGGAAGTTTTCCATCACTTTTCTCGCATCAGACTCTTTATTTCCCACTAGGGTAAAAGAAATCATTCCACCAAAATCACGCATCTGCTTTTTGGCGATCAAATGATTAGGATGATCTTCAAAGCCAGGCCAAAACACCTTTTCTACTTTAGGATGATTTTTCAGGTAAGCAGCTATGGTTTTACCATTCTGAGAATGGCGCTCCATTCTCAAATGAAGGGTTTTGATTCCTCTTAACACCAAGAAACAATCCTGAGGCCCTGGAGTTGCGCCTGAAGCATTTTGGATGAACACCAGCTTTTCTGCCAACTCATCATCATTGACCACCAAGGCTCCCATCACTACGTCTGAGTGCCCGCCAAGGTATTTTGTCACCGAGTGCATTACAAGATCTGCACCCAGATCGAGCGGATTTTGTAGGTATGGAGAAGCAAAGGTATTATCTACAGCCACAAGGATTTTATAGCCTTTACTTAGCTTTGCCACCGCAGCAATATCGATGATATTCATCATAGGATTGGTAGGTGTTTCCACCCAGATCATCCTTGTATTTTCGGTGATATGCTCTGATATGCTTGTCGCATCTGCCATAGGCACAAACTTGAATTTGATGCCATATTTCTCATAGACTTTGGTGAAAAGACGATATGTCCCTCCATAAAGGTCATTGGTACTGATGATCTCATCGCCTGGATTGAATAGCTTGATCACTGCATCGATGGCTCCGAGACCTGAAGAAAAACAAATCCCATGCTTTCCATTCTCCAAAGCCGCCAAGTTATTTTGCAAAGCTGTTCGTGTTGGATTGTGGGTACGGGAATATTCGTAACCCTTATGGTCACCAGGTGACTTTTGCACGTAGGTGGAAGTCTGATAAATCGGAGTCATAATTGCCCCAGTGGCTGGATCAGGCTCTATGCCGGCGTGTATGGCTTTTGTTCCAAATTTCATTCGTAATTGATTTAGATTAATGTGGATTTTAGGAAAAAGAAAATCTATTTAGATTTTCGGGGTGATTTTAGGCTGTGCATGTTAAACTTGCAGACATTTCCAGTGAATCAACATATGATGAATCAAATATGACAAAAAAGGGCAGGATATTCAAAACTATCCGTCGGTACTTCGGTACGCATCCTGCCGGAATTTTTGCATGGCTTTGGGTCACCGCTATGCCATTTGTAGGAAGCGTAATTTTTGCGGCAAATTATAACTTGCTGGATGCGTACAAGCTTCAAACAGGTATGGATTACTTTGCTTATACCACTTTTGGAGCCTTACTGATGGGTTTTGCACTTCTTCCAACCACCCTGATTGCCTTGGCTTCCGGGTTTTATTTTGGCTGGATCTCCTTGCCATTTTTGATTTTAGGCTACTCACTCGCTTCTATTTTGGGATATGGGCTGGGCAAAATGTCTAATATGGGGTTGACAGAAAAGCTGTTTAAAAAGAATCCAAAGTTTCATGCTGCATTGGAGTCACGCAAAGAAAAAGAAGGCTCGTTGGTTTTTTTCGTAAGGATCTCTCCGGTAGTTCCCTTTGCTGTTTCCAACTTCCTGTTTGCCAATTTGAACATCAAACTATGGAAGGTGCTGGTATATGGAGTCCCCGGAATGCTTTCCCGTACAGTACTCGCATTTGCTGCGGGAGTGGCGGCGAGCTCTTATATGGAAGCCAAGCAGTCCATGAATACTCCTCTGCAATGGGGAATTGGATTGACGCTGTTGATTATTGGGGTTGGAGGGATTTATAGCTATGTGAGGAAAAGGCAAGGAAATAAACCAACCCAAACTCCTTAAAACCCCCTATTGTTAGGACTATGTCTATTTTATCACCAAATCAATCAAATAACCTATCAATAATACCGCAATCATAAATGTAATCAAACCTAATATGTAGGAAAAAAGCGCTTTGAAGTAGTTGGCAACTCTCTTTTTATCGAAAAATTGCCCAATTGCCCAGCAACTGTAAACTATAAAAAGCATCCCTCCATAATCTAAAACCTTAAGACTAGTCAACCCTTGAATTGTTCCAAACGCAGCCAGAATAATCATCCCTATTCCCATTACAAAGCATAGAAGAATCAGTATTTCATAGAAGTTATAGCCATATTTTTTAAAAAGTAACTTAGTCCAAAAGGCTATAAATACCCCCATTATCAAATTCCCATAGCCATAGTTATTTTGTAACCATTTAAAAATGACAGTTGCCGTTGTAAAATTGGAATCATCATATTTGATATATCCATCTTCAAAGTGGAAGAATCCTCTTAAAACCGAATAAATCAATGAACTGATTAAGATAAAAATCACCGGTTTTACCAATCGGTTTCTATCTTCAGCAATAAACCTTCTGACAGCTGCCCCAGGTCTGATCAATAATTCCCTGATCGTATATAATATTCCCTTATCAAAGTTTAGAACACCGCTGACCTCTTTGGCTATATATCTCCCATCAATCCGTCGCAATTCTTTGGCATTCCCACAGCTTATGCAATAATTCCCACTGATTTCAAGTTCACACTTTTTACAATATTCTAAAGAATTCTGATTTTTCATTTGGCCAAATCGCGAAGTGTATTTTTCGGCGAAGATAAAGGGATCTGAATGGTTTATTCTAAATTCTTTCCCTTTAAATGCTTCTGCAACTCTGAATTTCTGATCTTGTTCTTTGCCGCAATCGGCAAATAGACCAAAGGAAGAAAAGTCAACAGCCCAAATCCATTTATAACAGTGCTGTAAATTGCAACCCCTATTAGTACACCGATGATGACTGCATCGTAAATCTTTGAGGATTTACTTTTTTTTGCTTCTGCTAGCAATTCTTGGTCTGTTAATGCTTCTAATTTTTCTTGATTCATTTTATGGAATTGATTGTTCAGTTGGACTAAAATCGAATTACAAATTTTACTAATAGAAAGATACAATTACAAATTACACCTAGCTCGACGCCTAGACTACGCTGAGAGGGGGATTTTAAAAAGATTAGCTGTCGGCCACTACCAAGGTTTATCAAATGCACGGACCTATGATTTTTTACTATACCCGCTATTGCCCTTTTAAAATGTTGTGCATTTGGCTTTCTCTTCTGTCAAGCAAGATTAACATAGTTGTCTTCCAGTTTCACATTAAAATTTATCTCTGCTTTTAATGCTTTAAACACTTTCAAAATAGTATCAATTGTCGCACTGTTAGCGCTGCTTTCAAGTTTTGAGATTTGAGCTTTTTGCACTCCTACAAGTTTCCCTAGTTCTTCTTGTGTCAAATTTCTTTCTTGTCTGGCTGCTTTAATCATCTTTCCCAATACGTCCATACGGAGTTCATATTCATATTCGTCACGTTCTTTGGTCCCATCTTTACCAATATACTTGTCTTTCATCTCGGCAAGAGAATAACTTTTTATTTTTCTAGTTGTCATATTGTTTACTTTCTATCTGTTGTTAAAATATTCATTTCTAATTCTCACTGCTCGGTCAATTTCCTTCTTCGGAACTTTGTCAACTTTTTTAATAAGTCCGTGGGTGGCAACAACCAAGGTTGCCTTACTATCGGTCTTGTCCCAAAACGCTAATAGTCTGATTTGAAGCCCAGCGTATTTTGTTCGAAACTCCCAAATATCATTTTGAAGTTTTTTCAAAAGTTTTGGATCGTTGGTTTGTTCAGCAAGGTCAATATTGTAAAATATTTTCTTGATTGTCTTAGAGTCTAGTTGCGAAATGAACTCGTCCGCTTCTTCCAAAAATTTTGTCTCAAAATATCTCATTCAATATTGACATGGTTAACGTCATAAAGATAAATAAAGTTTCCAAAATTAGAAACATATAATTCCTATTGGTTTGAAGATTCATCTATTTTACTAACAGAGTTTAACACCCTGACGATGGGTAAAATAGAACCTTGCTTTGATTTACTCCATCCATACAGATAACCAAACAATGGTTTTTTTTCTTGTAAATAACTTTACCTAACCAAGGTTTTCCATTTTTGTAATAGCATGTATCTTCACTTGGACAGGTTGTAGGTAATTCATTATTAGCTACATTCTATTTCAACTAGAGGTGGTTGACTTATAATCATCAAGTGATATTTCTATCAAGGGATTTCCCCCATCAATAAATAACTTTCCATCTCTTGTCAGTGCTTTGGCAATTTGGGTCAATGCTTGTTTCTCAATTTCGGGATGTCTTCCATCCAATGCCCCTACTCTGACTGCAATGGCAATGTCAAATAGTTGCTCATCAGATCTAAGTTCAAAGTTTTCAATTGCCACTTGCCTAAATGAAAGACGGTCTAATTCTATTTCAGCTTGAGAACTTGCTATGGCTTGCTGAATAGCTTTTGCTGAACGGTCAATAGCAAGGATATGTCCTTTGCTAATTAGTCTTGAGATTTCTCTTGCCATAGCACCCGGTCCACATCCAATTTCCAAAACTCTCGAAGTTTCAGTTAATGGAAGGGCATCCACAATCTCGGTAAGGCGTTTGGACAGTTTACTATCCATAATCAAACAATATCAATTTCGTGCTGATTTGATCTCTACTGATCTAATTTAGAAAACAAACTTTCAATCGAGATCCCATTTATTATCAATCCTTTCACATAACAATCGACAAGCTCTACCTGAGTTAGATTGTAGTTCACAAACCTGCTCTTACTGAGATCACTGTTTTCAAACATCAATGGGCGTTGCTCTAGATTCGCATCATAAGCTGGATGATCCTCTGGAGGCATTCCGATATTTTCAAAAATTGCACCTCCAAGTTGAGCTCCTTCTACGTGTAGGTCACTTAAGTTAGCGTCAGTTATCTTGATTTTCTGCATACTGACATTGGTGAATACCGATTCATCCAACATCATATTGTCCGCAATTATTTCAATGCAGGAATTCTCAAGTTTAAGCTGTTCCTTTTCCATATTTACAAATTGTTAACGTGTAGATTTATAGAGAAGCAATTTAGCTTATTTACGAAAAAGATGCTGTGGGCCAAAAAGCTTGGATTGCTTTGCTTACCCGTGCTCCAATCATTTCCAAATCAATTATTTAGAATAATTTTCAATAATTCTCTTATATCTTATTCTGTTGTATTGCTGTAAAAGGTTCGGGTAATAATTGAATAAAATATTACCTATAAATAAAATAATTGCTGTCCCCGAGCCTGGGTGAGTTTGTAACTTCACCCTAATATCCTTATCAATTTCCAATTGAATGGGATAGAAAGGTGTAATTACAAATTACACCTAGCTTAAAGCCTAGACTACGCTCAGCGGGGGTCCCAACGCCTAGACTACACTCAAAGGTGCTAAAATTTAGCCCAGTTATACTCCTTGATTTAACCAAATACTATCATCCCACAATATTTGATGTCGGTCTATTTCGGATGCTACAATCCTTATTTCTTGTGAGTTTAGAATGTAATTTTGAAATGTGAGGACGATAGTTTCATATTCCTGAAGTTCCTCCTTCTCAACAAAAAATGTCAGATAATAGAATTTTGAAACGTCTTTTTCAATCCAATTTGTAAACCCAAGAAATTGTTCGTTGGGAAGAATTAGTTTCTTCGTTTCACCAGTTGTCCCAGGCATTGCCCAAATTGAAGTATGTGCCCAATTTATATTTCCAGTATACCATTCATTGTTGTTTTGATATTTAACCCTAATTGAAATATCCTTTACATTGAAATTTTTATTGATACATGTGATTGATAATTTTAGAAAGTGCATTGTAGAATGGATAAATTCATCGCCATTTTGAATTTGCCCTTGATTAATCAAATTACTTATTAACCGACCATAAATTTTTGGTTGGGTATATCTATCAACAAGCCACGGAATCCAAGCTAAAGCTCCAATTATTGCCAAAATTAATTCCCAGTTCCAAGTATTTATTGATAGTATCATTTGGCTTTATATTAATTACATACTTATTTACTCTTCCAATAATGCAATATATAGTCCCATTTGGTCAATTATATACACTTTGAGTATTTATTATCTTTCAATTTCACGCCATATTCATTCCCTCCAGCGTCGCTAGAAAGGCTCCCTATCACCTCAACAAATACATCTTCCCATAGCCCTTCTTGAAAGCCTTGTCTCCGGCAGTTGGTCTATGCTCCATAAATTGACCGTTTTTCCGAACCAGCACCCGATAGATATACACTCCGTTTGCCAGCTGATCTCCAAACTCATCCTTGCCATCCCAAGCAAATTCGGTCAGGTTATTCCCGATGCGGATCGGTCCCAATTCATTCTGCAAGATCTCACGGACCACTTTTCCCGTCACGGTCATAATCTGAATCTTGATCTCATCCGGCACTTCCATTCCCGTCACTGTAAAGACAAACCGCACCGCCGTGCTGAAGGGATTTGGATATGGATAGAAATTGGTAATTTGGGATTCATTGATCACCTCGAATGTAATCTCATACGGCTCGGAAGAATCTTCATTCGCTACACGGAGTGTGTAAATCCCATCTTCCAAGGGCCCAGGGATCAGTGAAACCTTGAAATCTTCATCTTCTGAAGCCGGAGTCCATGTCAGGTTTGGATTGGAGAAACTTACCCGCTTGAAGTCGCAGGTTTCACAGTTTTGCTTCAGATAAAGGTCTAATCCTACTGTGTCTTTTTTGTACAATAAAGTCTGGTCGTTTTTCAGGAGAGTCGTAATCAGCACATTTGGAGAGACTATATCCCCGTCCATAATGTAGATTCCGTCAAAATTCACATCCAGTAATGCCGTAGAATTATCTCCTTCTACTACAAAATAAGCACCCATATCCACTTGATTGTTTCGGAACGTCTGCTCCCGCTGTATTCTTGGATTGGCAAAAATCTCCAGTCGGTTTTCACCTGATTTTCCGATGGAATTAAACTCTATTGTAAAGTCAAAAGCTTCCCCAGCTTTTAGCGCCGGGAATTTCTTGGAAAACTCCTCCACCTTTTTGCTTGTCAGGTTGGTCATTTTCCAATCTACCTGAATGGAATCCAGGAAGTTGTATTTGGAAATATTCTTGAACTGCAGCTCCAAAAGTCCAGCTTCTCCTTCCCTGAGATTCACCTGATCCTTGGCTGATTTCAAGATCAAAACCCCTTCTGGTACTCCTGTATAATTGACCTGCCACTTGTCCAGCTGAGCCGGAGCAGTAGACTCAGGATCATTCATGCTGTAGCGCAGTTTCAGGTAAGGATAAGTTTCCGTATTGATAAATGAAAGATCCATTTCCTGATCAAAGGTGTTCCCGATCAGCAGATCTTCTTCACCATTTTCCTTTACTCCGATAATATCAAAGTAGGTTCGCTCCTCTTCATTGATCCAGTTTCTGGAATTCACATGTTGGAAGAATCGCTCCCATGAGGATGCCGGACCAACTCTTGGAGTCAGAATCATTCCAGAAGTCAGGTAGCCTGCAAGCTCGGTGTCAAATGATAAGGTCTGTTGAGATGAAGGCACTTCCATATTCTTATCGCCTACGATCTCAATAGCCTCACCAGGACGCATGCCTTTTCTACCATACAAGATATAAGGATCGCCTGTTTTCAAGGCTCTAAGCGTAGCTTCACTAGCACCAAATTCCTTCAACTTCTCAATGGCGATATCCGGCCAAGCTTCAAATGTGACATTACCCACAGAAAAAATCACCACGTAATCACCCTCCTTTACATTATTTACATAATCCACCAGCATAGTTTGACCCGGTGTGGTGATCCAAGAATTCTGGATGCTTTGGATCATTTGGGGTACCCTTCCACAAGCCCGGGAATCCAGAATATCAAAGCCCGGAACAGGAATCGCCAAGTATGGCATCAGACTCTTTTGCTCAAATGCCACCAAACCCAGCGAGCCATTCGGGCACAGGCGGCTATTGGCATTGTTTACATTATCAATGATTTGAGGAATCTGATCTAGGTAAAATTGTGTATTTCTAAAGGAAAGCGAGTCTACTCCTGCGCCAACGGTGAATACTTCAATATTGGCTTGCACATCCAGGTATTTCCAGCTTCTATCAGCCTCTCCGATCTCCAAGTTTGTCAACTGATCCTCGTCGAGTTGGTAGGTGGTTCGCTGCGTCCAGCCTTCAGGACCGGATGGAATGTAGGAGAAACTAGAGTTGGTCCAAGCATCCGTCTCACCCGGCTTGGCTTCCTGAAATTTTGATCTCCAATAGAATGTCGTACTGTCTGAGAATGCAGCGAGTGACAAAGGCATTTCTGCCAAACCCCGAGTGGTGACACGAAGCTCTTTACGATAAGCAGAATTGAACCCTGCCGCGGTGTCTAACTGAATAATAACTGTACGGTCTTCGGTAGTTTTCCCCGGAACTTGAGCGACCAGTTTTGTGTCGGTGCTATTCACAATCCCATAATCCACAGGGTATAAATTCAGTGTGCCGCTCAGCTGGATAAACTTGGTATAGGTCACCGAATTATTGGCAAAAGTCATTTCCTCCACATCCATAGATGGGTTTACCTCCATGGTAAAGGTATTTTCTCCCGCAGAATTACGGTTGGTATTAGGTATGGTAAAAAAGAGGGAATCAATCCTTGCGACATAGGGAATTTTCACCGGAGGAAAAGACTCCATGGTACCGTCAGCTAATTTTCTGGTCACTTTGTATGTTATGGAATCGGTATCCACCCTACCGAGATTTCGCAAGACAAAACTTAATTTCAAGCTGTCTGAAAGCACGGAAACAGGCACCTCATCAAAACTATCCACGGATACTTCTTCCAGGTTAATGGCATAGTCAGCCTTATCCGCAGGGAAAATCCTCAACCCTGGATCACCATAATTGATCATCTGCTCCATGTGGGAATAGGAAAGCGGGTTGGTACCGAAATCAGCGACATAATCCTCTTCAGCTTCTTGCTTCACTTCCCCTAATGTGCGATAGATCAGTGTGCTGTCACCAAAGGCTTTTTTATAAAACAGATCAGAATACCTACGGAGATAGACATCCACCCCTATCGAAGAGTTGGCCATCACGGATACGGCTCCCTTATCCGGTGTAATCACCCAATCTTCACCCTGGGTATAGCTATTTCCATATGCACTGCCATAGTCGCAGCCATTGAACAGCATAACCGGATACTTCCCTTTATTCTGATAGTTCAGCGTAGGATCGGAGGCAAAACCAATTTCTATGTCTATTACAGTAGGAGCTCCATGCCCAAAAAACGTAAGCATGGATCGGCCTTCATTCAAATCCCCTGCGATATTTATGACTTCAACGGTAGAATTTGATCGCTTTCTATAGGTAGTCACTTTCCCTCCTAGATAAGGGCCTTCGGCAATAGTCTTAAAGCCATTCAGAAAGTTGAAATACCTGTCCAGTTCAAATTCAGACACACCTCCGCTAAGGTGGATCAATTCCTTTTGCCAAGGATCAGAAATTCCTACCGCATCCTTTTCGATCGCTTTGCTCAGATAATCCGCCAGATGCTGGGCATTTCTTGCTGGAATTCTCCCCACTGCCAGCGCAGGAGTCAATGGCTTGGAAGCATCAAGATTCAGTGTATAGATATTGTCGGAAAAAGGAAACCCTCCTGCAGGAATCAAGTCCCGGAAGCTAAAAGCCGCAGGATTGTTTCTGTAATAATAAGTCACTCCGCCTGCACGGGCTGTGGAATACATAGCCAGTGATCTCCCGGCAAAGAGCATATGCGTGGGCTTATGTACTGGATAGTACGCTCTCAAAAATTCATAAATAGCTACTGGAGAATATTCTCCATAAGCGAATTGATTGTACAAATCCTCAACTTTCACAGTAAGCGTATCGAACCCTCCACCTGCCGGAGAAGCTCTGTGCTCGGCATAGGCTTTTAGCGGATTGTCAAATTGGGTGGTAGGCTGTTCCAATGCATGATGACCTACTAAGATATAGTTGGCAGGCTGTGCCAGGTAATTTCTGAATTTCACCCGTTCTAGTGAGGTAACTTCAGTGATATTCTCTTCATTTTGCACCCAAACACGGCTCGAATCATTTGGAACAGAAGCTCTGAAGGCTAGGGTTTGAGCATCGGCAGATAGCTGCACTTTCTCAGGATTTATTGGATCTGAAATCTCCAAAGCTGAATACGTACCCGAAAGTTGTGAGAGTTGAATCCGCTGATTTCCCTCAAGGGAAATAAAAAGCTCAGAAGCGAAATCTCCAGTGCTCACAGTATTTTGATAGGTGATCTTAGCGAAAGCAACAGATATATTATCTACAGATTCTGCTCCTGCTGATTCAAATGAAATTACTACGCTTCCATCCGAGTTGAAATCAGACATCGCCAGGTCAATCGATTGCTGAGGATAATCAAATCCGGAAAAATTCACTGTTGTTAGTAATCGCTGTGCGGTGGCATTTGGGCCAGCGTAGATTCTTGTGGTATGGGCATTTTCTGACCTTCCAACCAGCCCAAATTCCAATTTTGCCGATCCAGAATTCGCCATCGTCCCCAACTGGTCCAAGGTAATTCGACGGGTATTGCCCTTGGTAATCACCGAAGACATCCAGCCTTGTCCCAGATCAAACTTGGATAATCTAAAACCCAAGGCATATCCAATCCCAAGTGAGTATTGCTCACCCAATGCAAGTAAATTTTCCGAGGAATAGCTAGTTGCCAGCGGCAAAGCCACTTCTGGCGCAGACCGGAGATTCATTCGCTTTCCGTTCTGACCGCTTGTTATGGTGAGGAAAAAAGCGGTGGTGTCAGAAGTGGTGTTAAAGTATGGATTCGGAATCTTTTCAAAATCAGAATAAAGTAATTTATCCAAAGTCCCATCATTTCTCATTCCATAGAAATCGATGTAATCGCCCGTATCAAAATTCCCGTCATTTTCTCCTTCAATATGAATCGCTACTTCTTCTCCACGATGATAGAGCCTGATATTTCTCGGATCCAATCCACTCAGACTGATTCCTGAGCTACTCAATGTTGCTGCTGTGATGCGGTGAATTCCATCTGTAGCTGTAGGGATTTTGTAGTATGTCTGGTCATAATTATACCAAACAGGTTGCTGAGCTTGAGCAAACTCGGAAAGCATAAAAAATACCAGAAAAACGAAGAGTAGTTTTTTTATCATTTGTCTGTCCAGCTTTTAAATTTCCTGAAATCAGGATCCATTTTCTCCAAACTCACTTTTACACTAAATACATGGGAATAAGGCGTCTCGGACACATTTCCAATATCTGAAAGAGCATAATCAATCTGAAATCGCTCGCTGATGAAAACACCAATTCCCATACTAGGCTGCATATTCAAACTTTCATTACCCTGAAAATCCTTGATATACTGGAAGTTTCCGACACCAGCACGGAGAAAGGCTATATCATGAAAACCAGCCTCCAATCCAAACCGGGGATCAATACTCAGCAAAGATGTGCTGATCACTGTATTTCTCTGCCCATCAAAAGTCATATCCAAATCCATTGTGGTCAGTAAACTGAATTGGTTTCCAATCTTCCAGTTGTAAGCCACACTGGATATCGCACGAGGTAAAGTCAGTTCTACCGAATTGACCGGAATCTCATTATCTGTCTGTGAATAAATCTCCCTGACTAGCTCCGCATTATGTGACCAAGCATTGAAAGTTGTGGTAATATCACGCACCATCAGTCCAAGGGTCAGCTTATCCTTCACGTAGATTCCTCCTACATCCAGTCCAAATCCCCAAGCCTGAGCAAATTTCCCGACATTCCTATGGATGACTTTGGCATTCATTCCCACTTTGAATTTGTCTGAAAGGTCTCTCGCATAGCTAAGCAGCAAAGCATAGTCAGCTGCATTGAAAAACTGAATGTTATTATAATTCAAAGCGCCATTAGCATCGTAAAGAAATCGCGTATCGGGAATATCATCTACACCGAATCGAATAAGCGAAACGGCCACTTGGCTTTGATCTTTGACAGGCGTGGAAAAACTCAGGTAATCGTATTGTGCCACCCCGGCAAAATATTCTGAGTGCATCAAGCTGAATTCATATTTATGCTGGATTCCCATCAGCGCTGCCGGATTCCAATAGGCCGCTGTCACATCCCTTACGGCAGAGACCTGCGCACCGCCCATGCCCAGCGCTCTTGCTCCTACCCCAATACTTAGAAATTCATTGGAATATTTGGGAGCCAAATCCTGTGAAAACAGGTCAGTATGACCCGCCCAAAATGATAATAGTATGACCCAGAAAAAAAATTGACCCTTAATTTTATATTTCACATTCTAAAATAAACGATTTTATTAATCCTATTTCAATTCATACTAAAATTCCTCAAAATCAGTTAAGCTCCTGTCCGCCTCCGTACATAAATATGTTCAATAAGTTAACATTTTATTAAAACCATACTTGCAGTATTTTTTCAGAAATTATTTTTTCAAACAGCTACTGGAAAACCAGAATCACCGATTAGATCAACTGAAGCAGTTTTTTATACATATTTTACTATACCTACTACCTGTTTATCACAAGGAATTAGGTTATACAAGGTAGCTTAGAAAAGATTGGTATAATTTTTCTCCCATAGGAAGGGACGGGAGTATGGATTTCCCGAAACATTGACACATAATCACCTAACTAATGAATGTCGCCAACACACAGATCCAAATGCGCAAAGGACTCTTAGAGTTTTGCGTGTTGCACATCATCTCCCGAGGCGAGGTTTATACTTCAGATCTGATAGAAGAGCTGACCCTGGCTCAAATGATCGTAGTGGAAGGTACGCTGTATCCACTTCTCAATCGACTGAAGTCTGCCTCATTGGTAGAATATCGCTGGGTAGAATCCGAATCAGGACCGCCAAGGAAATACTACTCAATCACAGAAGAAGGACGGGCCTTTTTAGGCACACTTTCTAAAACCTGGGATTCACTAGTCAATTCCACCCTCCTAATCACCTCAAAGAATTGATCATGAAATCGAGCATGTTACAGGCAACACACGTAGGGAAGATCATCCGTAATGCGAGATTCTCCCGAATCAAGTTCGGGACAGGCTATCTGACCTTTGAAAAGCAAATTATAAACAGATGAAAAAGACGATAAGTATAAACATCAGTGGGATTCTTTTCCACATCGAAGAAGACGGTTACGATACGCTCCGTAAGTACTTGGATGCGATCAATCGCCACTTTTCTTCTTATAAAGACAATCAGGAGATTATATCTGATATTGAAAATCGTATTGCTGAGATTTTTCTAAGCAACCTAAAAAACAATAAGCAGGTAATCACCGCAGAAAACGTCGATAAACTCATCGAGAAAATGGGCACCATTGCGGATTTTGCTTCTGTAGAAGAAGAGAAAGCTGACTTAGATCCAGAAGAAGAAAACGATGCGAATGATCAGGATTTCTATAAGTATGTAACACCGCCAGATGCGGATAAAAAAGGCTATAAGAAGCTGGTTCGTCTCGAAAACAGAAAGATTCTAGGTGGTGTGTGCGCAGGAATGGCTCATTACTTTTCCATTGATCCGCTGTGGACCAGACTGATCGCTATCCTCCTGCTCTTTAGCGGTAATCTGCGTTTCAATTTGGGGTTTCTGGACATCCTTCCCTTTGATGACTTCAGACTCAACCTTAGTTTTGGGATTTTTGCTGCTATAGCCTACATCGTACTCTGGATCATATTGCCTGTTTCGTATGAAATCGAAGAAGACAAAAACATCAAGAAGCTCTACCGAAACCCTGATGACAAGGTAATAGGAGGTGTAGCCAGTGGATTGGCAGCCTATTTTGGAGTAGAGGTGATTTATACCCGATTGGCCTTGGTGTTTTTGATACTTGCCGGTGGATCTGGTTTCCTCATTTACCTTATTCTATGGATTATCACTCCCGTGGCAAGTTCCATTACAGAACGTATCCGCATGAAAGGTGGAGAGATCACCTTGGATAATATTGACTACACAATAAAGGAAAATATCAATCCTATGCCCAAGGCTCCTGAGTCAAAAACCAGACAAATTCTTTTGACTCCATTCAGAATAATTGGACAGGTAATCGAGGCTATCGGAAGTGCTTTGGGTCCTTTGGGGATTTTCTTCTTAAATGTGATCCGTGTAATCTTTGGTTTGTTTGTATTCTTTCTCGGCTTAGGACTGACCATCGCTCCGATATTTAGCCTCGCAGTTTACATGGGTATATTTACCAATGATGACTACAGAGTCTTGATGGACAATTTTCCAGTAGAGTTATTCTCCAATCTTGTTCCGCTTTGGCTGGTAATTGGTGCATCTTTCTTATTGATTATCCCAGGAATCATCATCATCCTGTTAGGACTTAGTGTGTTGATGCAAAAGAACCTGATAGGAGCAAGATTCGGTTTTGTAGCTCTTGGCTTATGGCTACTTTGTGTGGGAATCTGTGCATTCCAGATCCCATTGATCGTAGCACAGTTTAAAGAGGAAAACTGGCATAAAATCGAGAATAATGTCCCAGTGACCGAAGGCATTATGATCCTCCGATTGAACCCTATAGGAGAAGAATCTACCTTCAATATTGTGAATCTAAAGATTGAAGGCACTGCTGATAGCTTGGTGACACTTCGGGAAGATTTCTTCTCAAGAGGAAAAACCAAGGAAGAAGCAATGAACAATGCTAAAATGATTGGTTATAACTACGCTGTATTGGATTCCATCATCACCTTTGACGAAGGATACGATATCTCAAATTTGGAAACGTTCCGTGACCAAAAGCTGAACTTGATCCTTGAGATTCCTTACGAAAAACCCTTCATTATGGAACGATCAGTTCTCGAAATCCTAAGAAACACAATCTATAGAAATGGATTTAAATCCAGTGATGTTTCTCAAAACACGATCTGGACGTTTAACCAGCAAGGCTTGGTGTGTCTGACTTGCAAAGAGGAAGTGAAACAAGACGAAGATGAAAATTCAGAAGGAGTTAATTTCGAAGTTGAGGAGCCAGATACCGGAGAATATAATCGTGAGCAACTCGATAGTATCAGCAGGGCGAAATTTAATCAATCCAACATCCCTGCAGATAGCAGTAGTATAATTGACTAAGCTTAGAGGCATCCAAACGGGTGCCTCTTTTTTTGTATCTTTTGGACTAAACCCAAAAGAAAATGAATGTAAGTGTAAAATTTTTAGGAGCAGCAGGCACAGTGACCGGTTCCCGTTATTTATTGGATCTCGGAGACTTTGAATTCCTAGTGGATTGTGGACTCTTTCAGGGGCGAAAAGAACTGCGTCGCAGAAACTGGGACAAATTCCCCATGAATGTTACAGAAATGGAAGCCATAGTGCTTACCCATGCCCACATGGACCATATTGGATACTTACCAAGGCTGGTTAAGAATGGTTTCTCAGGCCCAATCTACTGCACAGCTGTAACTGCCGAACTTGCAAAAATCCTGCTTCTAGACTCTGGAAAGCTACAGGAAGAGGAAGCTGAGTACGCAAGAAAGAAGGGATATTCCAAGCATGAAAATCCAGAGGCACTATATACTGTTGAAGATGCTGAAGCTGTATTTCCACTTTTGGTTCCCAAGGACTTCAAAAAGCCTTTTTCCATACACCCTTCCGTAGAAGTCACCTATTACCATGCTGGCCATATACTTGGCGCGGCTATTACCAAGATTGCCATCAAAGGGGATACCCAAACCAAGAAGCTAGTTTTCTCAGGAGATTTAGGAAGATACCATGACCCTTTGCTATACCCTCCAACCCTAATTCCTGAAGCAGATGCAGTATGGATAGAGTCCACTTATGGAGATCGTGTTTCCGCCCCTGTCAAGCCAGAAGACGAACTTGCTAGTGCTATAAATGATGTGTTTGACCGTGATGGATTAGTGATTATTCCTTCATTTGCGGTGGGACGTACGCAACTTGTGATGTTCTATCTGTATCAGTTGCTGAAAAAAGGAAAAATTCCTAATGTGCCTATATACCTCGATTCTCCGATGGCTATCAATGTGTCTAATTTGTATAAAGAATTTCACCAAGATCATCAATTGACAGCAGTCTTGGATGACACAAATCAGCATCCATTTCAGCATACTCAACTTCATTATTACAGAAAACAAGAGCAATCACGCACCCTCAATGATCTCCGGGGAAAAGCAATTATCATCTCTGCTAGTGGAATGGCGACGGGGGGAAGGGTGTTGCACCATTTATACCATCACCTACCAAATGAAAAGAATGGAGTCATTTTCGTAGGCTATCAGGCAGAAGGCACCCGTGGAAGACGGCTTGTGAATGGAGAACCTGAGATAAGAATTTACGGGCAGGGGGTTCCAGTGAAGGCAAAAATCTTTAGTGTAGAAGGGCTTTCTGCACATGCTGATCAAAATGAATTGATGGAATGGGCAGAGGGATTTAGCCAAATACCAAAAATCGCATTTATTGTTCACGGTGAAGAAAAGAGTGCGTCTGTCCTTGCTCAAAAACTAAAAGAGGAATTAGGGTG
Source organism: Algoriphagus aurantiacus (assembly GCF_035156405.1). Lineage (NCBI taxonomy): Bacteria > Pseudomonadati > Bacteroidota > Cytophagia > Cytophagales > Cyclobacteriaceae > Algoriphagus > Algoriphagus aurantiacus. The sequence continues at coordinate 50,839 of NZ_JAXRUT010000029.1, forward strand.
GAATACTATCATCCCAAATTATTTGGAATCATTTATGCTGTTTGAGGGAATTTGATAAGCTAGAGTATTTACTCATGCACTAACCCATTAATCCATCAACTCATGAACCAACTAGTAAAATTGCTTTTCGCTTCTGCATTTACCTTAATGCTTTTCCAATGTGCACCATATCAGCCTGAAGGCCAGGGTGTGGTAGGAAAGGTCACATGGCTGGAAGGCAACCAGATGCCTATGATAGCGGAGGAAGGCAAGAAGAATAAGAGGACAACTATAGGCGAGCCAGTGAAAAGAACAGTGCGTGTCTATCCATTAATGAAAATCTCTGATGTGACCTTAGAAGATGGACTTTTCAAATCTGTGGCTGCCAAACCCATCACCGAAATCGAAACTGACGAAAACGGACGATACTCTGTCAATCTCAGCCCTGGTAGATATTCCATTCTGACCGTAGAGGAAGGCGGGCTTTTCGCCAGCATATTTGACGGAGATGGCAATATCCAGCCAGTTACGGTAAAAGAAAATGAATGGACATTGCTTGATGTAGTGGTGAATTATAAGGCGGCGTACTAATTCAGAAGAATTCGAAATTTTAATTCAATCAAATTAATGATCCTGAAAGGATCAAACCATGAATAACCATGGGTGCAACCCGTGGAAATAAGAACAAAAATCAGGTTCCCAACCTTGAAAGGGTTGAACCAAATAGTTCGACAGCTTTCAAATATATTGATTCAAAGAGGACAGAAAGGTCTCCGCATGATGATAATTTGATCATGCGGAGACCTTTACATTTTAATCCTTAATTTTGATACAATAAAAATGAATATAAAACGTGCTGTTAAATTTCCCGTAAATCACTTATTTCAAGTCATTTACGATTGACAAAAGTCCAGAGCATCTCAGTAAGTAAAAAATATTAACTTTTTTTCACTAACCCACGCAACCATTTTTTCAGTACGGGCATCTACCTAATTGAAAGCTAAATCGAATGTTCAGCAGAGTCAATTTTTCAACCGAATCAGGATTAATACAAGGATGCCTCCAAGGCGACCGAATGGCGCAGCGCCACTTGTATGATCAGTACTCGGGGAAATTTTTGGCCATCTGCATCCGATACTTAAAAGATCGGGAACATGCCGAAGATGTGATGATAGAAGGCTTTATGAAAATCTTCGAAAAACTATCTCAGTTTCAGTCAAAAGGGAGTTTCGAAGGCTGGATGAAAAGGATCATCGTCACGCAAGCACTTATGACGCTGAGAAGTCACCGTCATCTCATGATGGAGATCAATATGGAAAATGATTCGGAATATCAGGATCACAACTACGAACTCAATCACATGGAAACTGAAGATCTGATGAGAATGGTAGAAAACCTCCCGGTAGGATATCGGACAGTATTCAACCTCTACGCAATCGAAGGTTTCTCTCACCAAGAGATTGGAGCTCTCTTGGGAATAAGCGAAAGCACTTCAAAGTCTCAGCTCAATCGGGCAAGAAATACATTGAAGGAAAAAATTGCCAGTCAAACACCAAAAGAAAGGACAATCAATGGCTAAGGAAAAAAATAACCTGGATCAGTTTTTCAAAGAAAAACTCGAAAACCATACAGAAAGACCAAGCAAACTTGCCTGGGAAAGACTGGAGTCTCAGCTTCCTCAGAAATCAAAATCCTACAAAGGAATTTGGTGGGCAGCTGCTGCCTCACTGACTATCCTTTTCACAGTTGGCTACTTGGTATTGCGAGAAGGAGATGTATCCGTAGAAAAGCCTATGTTGGCTGATAGTCAGACGGAAGAAATAATTGACTCTCCAACTCAGACTGAAACTCAACCCGAAATCAATACACCAGAAGAAACTGATAATAAACAAACCGGTACAGAAAATCAGCAGGCTGCTGAGGAATTAAAAACTACGCCAACTACTACCACAAAACCTAAAGCAAAGCCTGCTGATTCTTCTTCTAAAACGCAGAAATCTCAGCAAACTACTCCTCAAAATCTGATTGCTTTGGAAGAGAAAAAAGAGGAAGCAAATCCTGTAGTGCTAGCGAAAGAAGAAGCTCCAAAAATCACCTTGGAAACTCCTGAAATCGCACAAGCGGAACTCCCTACTTTAAATTTGGAAAATGCAGTCGCAGAAGTAAATGAGCCTGCTGAGGAAGAGCCTACTTATCGAGTGAAAATTTATTCAAACGGACTGACTGAGGAGCCTAAAGATAAAAACCTATTAGCCGAGATCGGCAAAACTGTCAACGAAGTGGAGGGCTTATTAGGCAAAGTAGATCAGGGATTTGCAGACCTGCAGGATGCAAAAGACAATCTGTTCGCCTCGATCACAACCCGCAAAACCAAAGCAGAAAAGTAAACTTCACCAACTAGCATTAATCGAAACTTAACATGAATAAATACCTTCTATTATTTTGTTTGATGGCAATCGTGCAAATGGGATTTGCCGGAACTGTGCCATCAATAGACCACAAAGTTGCAAGTGACAGCGTCGTGGTAGAATTCGGGAAATCCGGAAGAATCGTCATCATCGTAGACAGCAAAGAAGACTTTGAAAAGCTCAAGCTGATGAATATCAATCAGATCATCAGAGAGTTGGACTTGGAAGAAGATGAAGAAAGCGGAGAAACTACCATCGTGGAAATCAAGAAAAAAGATGGCACCTCTAGGCAAGTAGTAAAGGTGACAGAAGATGGAACTGAGACTGAAGTCTATATAGGAAATATGAGACTTTTGGTAGATGAAACAGGAGAAAACACCAAAGTACGCTTTGAGCCAGGCTTGAAAAGAAAAAGTGACCCTCCGTTCAGAACCTATTTTAACCTGGATCTGGGTGTAAACAATTACCTGGAAGATGGCAAATTCCCAACCTCTGATAAGCCATATGCTGTAAAAGGCTGGGGTAGCTGGAATGTAGGAATCAATTGGATGGCTGCACAGCGAATTTCTAAAGGATTCTACTGGGACTTCGGCTTGGGATTTCAGTTCTACAACTTCAAGTTTGAAAACAGAGACTTTCAGGCTATACGAGGCGATGAATCGATTGACTTCATCCAAAGAACAGATATAGATGGATTCAAGAGCAAAATTTCTGCTTCCTACCTCACTGCTATGACAATGCTGGAATTGGATTTTGGCAAAATGAATGACAATGGCAGAAGAGGTGTACGAATTGCCGCAGGACCTTATGCAGGATACAGACTTGGAGGTCAATCAAAATATGTCTACAAGGAATTGGAAGGTTCAGGCCGTAGCAAAGACAAGCAAGATACTGGCCTTTACCTCCAGAACTTCAGATATGGTATACGGGGAGAACTTGGAATAGGAAGAGTCAAATTCTTCACCACTTACGACCTGAATGAATTATTTCAAGAAGGCAAAGGTCCAGAACTTAACCCTATCACTTTTGGAATAGTATTTTAATCAAAAGGGCTTAAAAAGCCCTTTTCCTAAACTTTTAAAAAAATGAAAACTACCCTACTACCACTACTATTATTTATCCTTACGCTAACCCATGCCTTTGCTCAGGACAAGCCCGACACGGTGATTTACACTAAAAGTAAAGTCATCAAAGTTTTTGNCTTTTCCTAAACTTTTAAAAAAATGAAAACTACCCTACTACCACTACTATTATTTATCCTTACGCTAACCCATGCCTTTGCTCAGGACAAGCCCGACACGGTGATTTACACTAAAAGTAAAGTCATCAAAGTTTTTGGAAACACTTGGACTTATCAGCAGAAAGAAGATGGAAAATGGATTCTTGACGTCCAAGAGAATGATGAAGTGAAAATCAGTGATATTCATAAAAGAAGTCGATTTACAGCTGATTTGGACACCGAACTAGGAATCAATCAGGTAACTCCTACTGACAGAATGCCAACAGTGAAGCCATGGGGATCTTGGTACTATGCTATCAATATCTTGGGAACCACCAGAGTTTCCAAAAATTTCCACCTATATTCTTCCTTAGGAGTTAACTGGTACAATTTCAAACTGGAGGACAGAAGCCTAATAGCGGTAAAAAATCCAGATGGTATAGATTGGGTAGAATTTGCCGGGCCTGGCACTGGTACTAAATCCAAAATTTCAGCTTCCTATCTCAATTTCACGCTAGTGCCTACCCTACTTTCCAATAATCAAAAACTACGACTTGGGCTGGGTGGATATGCAGGTGTAAGAATCGGAGGAAGAGGCAAATATGTATATGACGATGAAAATGGCAAAAAACAAAAGCAATTTGAAAAGTCTAACATGTACGTAGAAAACTTCCGCTATGGAGCACGTGCAGAAATAGGTGTAAGCGATGTCACGCTATTCTTTAACTATGATTTAAATAACCTTTTCCAAGAAAACCTAGGCCCAGAAGTTCAAGCACTGAGCTTCGGAGTTGCTATCAGATAAACATCAGAACTATGAAAAAATACTTTAAATTATCAAGCTTGGCTTTAGCCATGATGCTGATCTCAGTTGTCAGCTTTGCGCAGAATGTATTGGTAGATGCCAATAAAAACTATCCTAACATCAAAGCCATCGAAGTAAGCGGTGGCTGGCTGGATGTCTCCTATATGGGAGGATCAGGTTCTGATGTCAATGTGGAAGCCTATCTGGAATCAAACGATGATAACCAGGATATCATTTTCGTGACTATAGGTGATGTGTTGAAAATCTCCTACGAACAAAGCTCCAGAAATTCATCTTGGGGAAATAACCGAAACAAGGGCTATATCAAAATCACAGGACCGATGAATATAGATCTAAACATGAAAAACTCCTCAGGAACCCTCACAGTAGATAAAGTAATTGGTGATAAGACCGACTTGAGAGTTTCTTCAGGTAAAATCACAGCAACAAATATCTCGGGGGATTTAGCTATCAAAGCAAGTTCAGGTTCACTTTATATAGATAAAGTATCAGGGGATATTGATGCAGGGGTAACTTCAGGAAATGCGGAAATCAGCAATGTGGGCGGCAGCGTGGACTACCAATCCACCAGTGGCTCTTTGACAGCAGACCGAGTGAAAGGCGAGCTAAGCCTGGCGCTAACCTCTGGAAATGCTAAGTTGAGTAACATTGGATCTTTAGGCTCTATGAAATTTACTTCTGGAAACATTCGGGCTACAAACGCTGGATTAAGTGGTAATACCAATTTCAACGGTACTTCAGGGAATTTCAAAATACAAACCCCTTCAAACTTGAAAGATTATAACTTTTCCTTGAAAGCCTCTTCGGGCAATCTAAGAGTGGGAGGAATCAATACGGGTAAAAACCTTGAAATTGACAACGACGCGTCCGCATGGGTGAAAGGATCCATTTCATCAGGTAACATCACGATTGAAAATTAATTAGCTATGATTATCTTAAAAGGCCAATCTGTATGGGTTGGCTTTTTTCGTGGAAAATTTTAACAGCAGGGTGCACGGAGGTTTTCGCTAAGAGCACTGGGATTATTGCGGTCAGAAAAATTGGGCTGAAAGCCCCATATATCAAAGCCCGGCCTATTAGGGCCGGGTTGGGAAATTCCGAATGTTAAACCCGCATTCTAAGACTTGCGAAAAGTAACGTAGAGCGGCTAACTGCAGGAGAAGTTAGATGGAATTATGCATTAGCAAATCTACTACGGCTTCAAACCGCCTCAAAATCAGTCGCTATGCTTCACTTTTCGCTCCTGCCTTTGCCGGCAGGCTCCCGGTCCCGTTCGTACGGGACGACTCGATCTACAAAGTGACTGATTTCCTTGCAGTTTGAACCCTCGCTACAAAGCCTAATGCATAGTCCGGGTTAAAAAAAAGCTCTGAAAGAGCGAAATAACTTCTGTATGTATTATTGCGCTCCTTCAGAGCTATAAATTACTATCAATTTCAGCCCAGCCCTTCGAGCTGGGCTGAAGTATTCAGGGCTTTCAGCCCTTAAAAAAAATTTGGCTCTAACCTCTTGATTCTAACATCTTATCTCTAATGTCTAACATCTAAAAAAACTTACTCTGGTCTAGATGCCAATCGTATAACCTCAGCATCTTCTTTGTTCAGTTTAAGCAAAGTTTTGATTCGTTCTGGACTAGGCTTAGCCACAGAAAAAAAGAAAAGTGCTATGGCAAAAATGACATTATAGATAGCCGATCCAAAAAAGAGCAATCCCGCCGAGCAAATCAAAGCAACCACGAAAAGCATCACATATCGCTCACGAGTAGCATTCGCATATATTTTTAGCTTTGCCAACAAATCCTCTGCCCGAAAAACAGCCTGTACTCTTTTACGAAAAAGTAAATACTGAGCCAAAAGAAGACCTATTCCAGCTCCAGACAAAATCTGACCTACTAGAATCGGTAACTCTGGAAGATTCCAGGTTACTTTCCCGGAGGATTGATATAAATAGATCATCCCGAAAATTGGAAGAACCAAAACCAATAATATCAAAATAAGTCGATCAAGGTTTTTGTAAACCTTCCTGTATTCCTGAATTTCCAAAATAGGAGTCTTAATAAGATTTTCTGAATTACTCAATAGTGATCTTCACATCATCCGTAAGTGGATGTCCCACACAGCATAGCACATAGCCTGCCTCGATTTCATGTGGACTAAGTCCTGCATCCTCATCCATTTTCACTTTACCACTAAGCAATTTACCTCTACAAGCGGTGCAAAGGCCACTTTGACAGCTATAAGGCATATTCAAATTCTGTGAGAGTCCAGCTTCAAGGATAGTCTTATCAGGAGATACCGTCACAGCATGCTCCTCTCCTTCCAAAACCACCTTAATATCTCTAGTCAGCAATCCACCGGTTATCCCGTGAGCGGCATCATCATGCGCTTTATCAGCAGCAGAAGAATAAAAGCTTTCACGATGTACTTTCTCACTAGGAACTCCCAATTCATCCAAGACAGCAACCACGTTATCCATGATCCCCTCCGGTCCGCAAGCAAAATATTCTTTGTCAAAATCAGGCTCAGATTCGGCTTTTTTCACAAACTCAAGAATACTTTCTTTAGTCAATCTACCTTTCATACCAGTCCAATCAGTACTCGGTTGGCTCAAATTATGAATCACTTCAAGCCTATCAGTATTTTTATCTACAAGGGATTCTAATTCTTTTTTGAAAATGATTTGCTCTGTGTTGCGGCTACAATACAGCAAAGACACTTTAGAATTAGGTTCATTGACTAGCACTGATTTCAGAATTCCCATGATTGGGGTGATTCCACTTCCCGCAGCTACCAAAAAGAAATGCTTCTTATTCTTGGAGTGGAAATCAGTTGTGAAAGTACCCAAAGGCTTGAGTACGTTTATAGTTTTTCCAGGGAAAACCCGCTCATTCAAAAAATTGGAAAACTTGCCCTTTGGAACACGCTTTACAGAAATGCCGGGAAATGGATCCACATAAGGTGATGTACACAGACTGTAAGATCTACGCTGCTCTTTGCCTTCAAAATCCATTACAAGTGTCAGAAACTGGCCTGGCTTATAATCCAGAAATGGCTCTGGTTGCTCAAAATACAAAGTGACTGTATCTTCTGTCTCTTTAACTACCTCCCTCACTTTTAGTGGCAAAAACTGTGTTTTCTTTATCTCTTCCTTCTTTTTCTTAAATATATTGAACATTCCTGATCTGAGCTTTTATGTGTTTATATGGTTGCAAAATTAACGCCCAAAGCCAAATATTCTGGCTTGTATGTAATTATTTGCAAATGTTAACCCAGATAATGCCTCGGTGGTTCGAATTATTTGAAGGATATTTCCCGAATTAGCCTGCGCAAACCCGAAGTTTTGGCTTCAAAAAATTAACTTTGCTGCTTCCCAAAACCAAATTGATTTAAAGTGATGGAACTAAATGCATTGACCGCGGTGACTTCTGTAGATGGACGCTATGCTGGCAAAACAGCTCCTTTGAGAGCCTATTTTTCTGAATTCGCCCTGATTAAATACCGTGTTCATGTAGAAGTGGAATATTTCATCGCACTGTGCGAACTACCACTTCCTCAACTAAAGGATTTTGATCATAATCTTTTTGAGAACCTTAGATCAATCGTGACTGATTTTTCGCTTTCTGATGCAGCTACCATCAAAGCCACCGAAAAAATCACAAATCATGATGTGAAGGCAGTGGAATATTTTCTAAAAGAGAAATTCGATGCATTGGGATTAGAAGCCCACAAAGAGTTTATACACTTTGGTTTGACATCTCAGGACATCAATAATACTGCCACCCCTCTGATGCTGAAGGAAGGCTTGAATGATGTGATTTTACCACAGCTTAATGCCGTGCTCGAAAGACTTCAAGTTCTGGCAAATGACTGGGCAGATATCCCAATGCTTGCAAAAACTCATGGACAACCGGCATCTCCTACCCGTCTGGGAAAGGAAATTGAAGTCTTTGTAGTTCGCCTTACCAATCAACTTATATTACTAAATCATATTCCATATTCCGCAAAATTTGGCGGAGCCACGGGCAATATGAATGCTCATCATGTCGCGTATCCATCCTACGAATGGAATGAGTTTGCCTTTCTATTTGTGGGAGAATACCTAGGACTTGAGAGAAGCTACCCTACCACTCAGATTGAGCATTATGACAACCTTGCAGCCGTATTTGATGGATTAAAAAGGATCAATACGATTCTTTTGGATCTATCCAAAGATGTGTGGCAGTATGTGGCGATGAATTATTTCAAGCAGAAAATCAAAGCTGGTGAGATAGGCTCTTCGGCCATGCCACATAAAGTCAATCCGATTGATTTTGAAAATGCCGAAGGGAATTTGGGGATTGCGAATGCGCTTTTGGAGCACTTGGCTGCGAAACTTCCAATTTCTCGATTACAACGTGATTTGACTGATAGCACTGTTTTGAGAACAATTGGCGTACCGTTAGGGCACATGCTCATCTCCTTTGAGTCCCTGTTAAAAGGCCTAGATAAACTTGAGCTGAATGAAGCTGCAATTCATGCTGATCTGGAAGATAACTGGGCTGTAGTAGCTGAAGCCATTCAGACAGTGTTGAGAAGAGAAGGCTTCCCAAAACCTTATGAAGCGCTTAAAGACCTGACTAGAACAAATACCAAAATCACAGAAAAATCAATCTCGGAATTCATCTCCAATCTTCCTATTTCGGATGAGTTAAAGGCTGAATTACGTATGATTTCTCCATTTAACTATACCGGGATTTAGTCGAATTAGGTTCTTAGATAATCCAAATTTTAACAGAGCTTGAGAATCAAGAAATGTCGCCTATTCTTGATTCTCAAGCTCTGTTTTTTTCAATAAGTCTCTGATTTATACTAATTAACAATCACAAATTCCTATTTTTTACTACTATTCCCAATTGAATAGGCTCATCTAGTCAGTTAAATACAATCTTCAGCTATTGGATTGTATTTATTTTATAAAAATTGAGTATTTTACTTTTACCAAACAAAAAAAGCATCTTGTTCAAACCTGAGTGCTTTTTATCATTTAATCTTTATAAAATCAAATATCATGGCACCTAAAAAAATCATCAAGTCTGCTTCGGAGGATGAAGCAACAAATTCAACAACACCAATTGTAAAAAACATCATAGAATTGGACAAAACTGAACTTGTAAGGAAAAAGAAAGTAGATCCAGGTATAGAATAGCCTAGGGGCATTTACTAGAGCTAACTATTTGCCAATGGCAAAAAAATCTCAGCCATCATACATCGCGCACTTCCTCCGCCCAATTTTTCGATGGTAGGAATGGAAGGACTTATGATGGTTGAGTATTTTTCTATCAACTGGATCTGTCCAACATTCAGTGATTCGAGTGCAGTTGCCATGCCGCTGTTCGTGTCTCACGAACAGCATAATTTGTTCAAAACTCTTTGCTTCCGATTGTGTCTCACGAATGATGAAATTATCCCTAGTGGAAAAAACACATCAAAGTCTTTCTCCTATGTGAGTTTCACGTGAGTGAAGACACTCACGTAGGCGTAACGTAGATCTAGGTATAGAATAGCCCAAGGGTATGTACCAGAGCTAACTATTTGCCAATGGCAAAAAAATCTCAGCCATCATACATCGCGCACTTCCTCCACCCAATTTTTCGATGGTTGGTATGGAAGGACTTATGATGGTTGAGTATTTTTCTATCAACTGGATCTGTCCAACATTCAGCGATTCGAGTGCAGTTTCTGACATTATGGTGAATTTCTCACCCCCATCATTCCCTACTTCAAGCATGTTTCCAGCAAAGTGAAATTTTTGCTTTGGCGTAATCGGAACCAATTTTTTACCGGCCTGAGTCAAACTCTTTTGCACGGCCTGCTTTTCAGAAGCTTTTGGAATACTATCCAAACAAACAACTGCCAGATCAGTCCCTATATGCATCATCACGTTGGTATGATAGATTGGACTGAGCACACCATGAACATCCTGTATTGCATGGAATCCTACCACTTCGTAACCAAGTATCTTACTTAAATAATCAAGTGGAATTGCATGAGTGCGCTCAGAGTAGCAGGCATAGATAATTTTGGCCTGATGATCTATTACCATACTTCCAGTGCCTTCTAGATATTGTTCATCGTCTTCGAAAAAACTCAAATCAATAATTTCATCAACTTTAAACTTGCGCTTCATCAAGTCCTCAATCAAGTCTTTCCTTCTCTCCAATCGTCTGTTTGGAGAAAACATGGGATACAAAATCAATTTCCCGTCTGGATGTGTACTAAACCAATTGTTGGGAAATACTGCATCGGGTTTGACAGGCTCAGGTGTATCCTCCTCGACTATCACATTAACTCCTTGATCCCTGAGCATTGCTACGAATCCATCAAACTCTTTTTGTGCCAGCGAATTGATTTCACTTAACGGTCTAGTATCTGATTGTTGATAAAAGTTATTTTCAGCAGTTTCTGGATTGAATCCGAAATTTGCTGGGCGAACCATTAGAATAGTAGAAGAAGTCTGCATTAGATTTATTTGGCAGTGTACTTATAAAGAACGGGAACCAAATCGAATCGTTTTTCACTCAGTGTATAGAATGCCTTTCCATCTGGTCTAAAGCCAATAGCTTCCCCTTGAGGTTCTGGCGAATATGGCAATTGAATAGGTTCTCTGCTCATTGCTTTTTCGATGGTTTCCCCAGCATTTCTCCGCCAATAGTAAATTGTTAAATAATTTTTTACGAGAATTTGACTGCCATCTGCCGAAATATCTGCTCCAGTAGCACTTGTAAGCGGTAGTTTGATCAATTCCTCTAGTTCTATCTTATCAGCTCCAAATTTATCTGCCGGTAGCCGATATAGCGTATTGAGACTATCCCGTTTGGAAAGAATAAAAATATCTCCTGAAATAGGGTCAACCATTAGCGATTCGGCATCTCTAGCTCCTCCCGGATATTTCAGTATTGTCTTTTCAGGAATTGCCTGACTTATAGGATTTCTAGTATCTGGCTCAGGAACTCGATAAATAACAACCTCCTCGTGTACAGCATTATTATCACCGATTTCCCCCACATAAATATAGGACTTGCCATCTCCTCCCGGACCTATTGCTATATCTTCCCAATCTCTATTCTTAGTCTCTGAAAATTCAATTTTCCCTATATTATTTCCCAATGAGTCTAGTAAATAAACAGCCGCCTCTCCTCCACTATCGTTATGAACATATATCACACCTGGAAGCGTTTTGCTACACGCCAAACCTGAAATCTCATCTAATCCATCATCTTTTAGTGTGGCAACAGGAACACCTTCACCAAAACTTGTAACTAATTCTTGCTGGGCATTGACACAAGAATATGAAAAAAATAAGATGACCACTCCTAACGGTATTTTCATATGATTATAATTGATTTTTATTGGCCATCCCGATAGCTATCGGGAGGAATCTCGCAAGGTGAATAATCATCCCTTTGTGTGTTCCCGTAGGTACGGGATCATGCTCGATTTCATAGGATAACTTTAAATTCATTCTAAAAGTAACTAAAATGGCGAGTAGCCTTACTATTAAACTTACCCTTGGTAGGTTATTTTTATATTAGCGGACAATTAAAAAGCTGAAAAATGGATCCTATTCTTAAGAAAATGACATGGAAAGAGGGTATGAACATCCAAATCTGGAACGCCCCACCAGAATTAAATGAGTTAATTTCAACATGGGAAGCAGCTGGCTTGATCCAGCCTGCTGTCAAACCTGATTTTATGTTGGCTTTTGTTCAAACTGAAGATGAAGTGAAAAAATATTTTTTCGAGATGCAAAACCTCGCCCCAGAAGATCAGCAGATCTGGTTAGCTTATCCTAAGGGGACTTCGAAGCGATACAAAGCTAAAATCAACCGGGATTCAGGCTGGAAATATCTGGGTGAGTTTGATTACGAAGGCGTGCGCCAAATCGCCATCGATGAGGATTGGTCTGCTCTTCGTTTTCGCAAAACAACCCATATCAAAGTACTCTCACGAAAGTTCAGTGTAAAAGATCAAAAATAAAAAATCAGTCTCAATCCCGATTGCTAGTTCTGTTAGGATTGAGACTGATTGAAAAATTAAATACTGAAAGGCAGCTTATAAATTCTCTTACCAGTCATTTGATACATGGCATTGGCCAAAGCAGGAATAAATGGTGGAACCGGAGGTTCTCCCACCCCTGTTGGCTTGATCTGGCTTTCTATGATATGCACATGAATATTTTTAGGTGAAGCTGGCATTCGAATAATCTGATACGTATCAAAGTTATTTTGCTGAACATGTCCTTTGTCAAAAGTGATGGCAGAGGTGGTTGCTAAACTAGTTGCAAACTGAGACCCACCTTCAAACTGGGAGCGAATTCGATCTGTATTTACGGCAACTCCGCAATCCACAACATAGAAGACATCTGAAATAATAGTGTTGTCTTCAGCTCCTTTCTCCAGCATTACTACGCAGGCTACATAGGTTAGAAAACTTTTGTGAGCAGCAAAACCCATGATTTTACCGGCAGCTTTGTTGGCTGCCCAATCTGCCTTTTCGGCTACGCTGCGAATGACATTTTTCATTCTTCCTGTATTCCATGGATAGTCTGTTATATTCTCTCCATAGTTGCCATATTCACCCCCCACTATTTCTGATTGGAAGGTAATGTCCCGATCTTCTCCCAAAAGTTCTAAGGCATTTTCAATCGCATCTTTGCCTCTTGCTTCTGCGATTTCATCCATCATCGCATGCACGGCAAAAGCATGATGAATATTACTCACAGAGCGAAGCCATCCTATTCTGGTATTACCGGTGGATTCATGAGATTCTATGCGAATATTGGGCACATCAAAAGGAAAGTCAACACAACCTAATGCCATTTCACCATCAGACGGGTGCAATTCTTCTTTACTGCCGGTAGCTCCGATGGCCGGAAAAACGGTATGATGGTTCCAGCCAGATAAATTCCCTGCTGAATCCAACGTTGCTTTGATTCGCTGTGCGCTATGCGAATGAAAAAAGTCAAAATGAAGATCATCCTCTCGTGTCCACTGAACCCGAACAGGCGCATTTGCTGCTTTAGATAGCAATGCTGCTTCCACGACAAAGTCTGGCTTTGATTTTCTTCCAAATCCACCGCCAAGCAAGGTTACATTTACTTTGACATTGGCACTATCTGCTCCAATTGCTGCCGCTACAGCTTCTCTAGCCCATTGAGGATGCTGACTAGGTGCCCAAACCTCACAGGATCCATCTTCCTTGACATCTGCGATTGCCGCCGGTGGCTCAATGGTGGCATGGGCATAATAGGGAGCCTCAAAAGTCCTTTCCAAGGTTTTAGATGCCGATCTTCCAGCTCCATCAAAATCACCTCTTTCTCTTCTGACTTTTCCCTTTCCTTTGGTACTTTCGAGCATTTCAGCTTGCTGCCGGTCTGAATTATAATTTTGATTTTCACCCAAATCCCACTCAATCTCCAGCGCATCCCGCCCTTTAATGGCAGACCAGGTATTAGTCGCAATCACAGCTACTCCTTCCAGCGCCTTGTCTAATCCCGGCGGAAAGCCTGAACCATCGATTTTGACCACTTGCACTACTCCCGGCACAGCCAATGCTTTTTCATCCGAATAGGCAATCACTTTTGCACCAATGACCGGCGTTCTTTTGATAACAGCAATTTTCATGTTTGGCAAATTCACATCTGCTCCGAATACCGCTGTGCCACGTGTGATGTCATCAATATCATAAATCGCCACATCTTTCCCTATCAGTTTATACTGAGAAAAATCCCTCAGTTTCACATCTGCAGGAGCTGGAACCGGCGCGTCTTTTAGTTTTCCTACCAACTCCCCAAAGCTTACTTTTTCCCCCTTACCTGAATGGATCACCATACCATTTTGAGTATCACATTCAGATGTCTCTACTTGCCAATCAGCTGCTGCTACGGAAATCAACATGTGTCGAGCTGTAGCCCCGGCTTTTCTCATCGGCTCATAAAACATTCGGACAGAAAAAGAACCATCGGTATTTTGGTTGCCATACTTTTCCTCATCTCCTTCAGCTTGTACGATCTTAATTTTGGACCAATCTGCACCTAGCTCATCTGCCAAGATCTGAGGAAGCGTAGTACGGATACCAGTGCCCATCTCAGATCTGTGAGCTACCAGCGTCACTTCATTATCTGAGTTGATACTTATATAGACATTGGGAGCAAAAGTGACAGGTTCACCCTTTGCTCCCAAACACTGGAAACTCACTCCCAGGAAAAGTCCACCTGTGGCTAGAGATCCAAATTTTAAAAATTCTCTTCGTGAAGGTGAAAAAACCTTACTTTGATCTTCTCTTTTTGAATTGTTCAGAAATGGAATAGTTGGAAGCATAAGAATACGATTAAGTGGGAGAGATTAAAGTGATTTTGAGGCAGTCATAATTGCTTCTTTGATACGATTGTAGGTACCGCATCTACAAAGATTCCCAGCCATCGCTCCTTCGATTTCTGCTTCGGTTGGGCTAGTATTTGCATTCAACAAAGCCGCAGCACTCATTATTTGCCCTGATTGGCAATAGCCACATTGAGGGACAATATGTTCCACCCAGGCTTTTTGCACCGGATGATCCCCCTCTACCGAAAGGCCTTCGATAGTGGTGATCTTACCGTCTCCGACAGTAGATATTGGGAAAGAACAAGATCTCACCGCCACTCCATCCAGATGGATGGTACATGCACCACAAAGCGATTGTCCGCAACCAAATTTGGTCCCTGTCATTCCAAGTAGATCTCGGATCACCCATAATAGTGGCATATCCTCCACAGCATCTACTGTCTGTTCTTCTCCGTTGATTGTTAATGTATAGTTCGGCATTGTGTTTTGAATTTTTTATTAAGATAAAATATCATTTGTTAGTCAGTAATTCATGCTCCGATCAAATTCCATTTATCCCGATAAGGCCTGAAAAGTAATTGGTTGGCAACTTCATTATTTTTGAAAAGTTCATGCTTGGCATCCCATTTCAACTCTTCCTTCAACTTAAAGGAAATCAAAGCCAGGTGCATAGGCATGGTCATATTTCTTGCGTATTCGAGGTAAGATTCCGGTTGGCTCTGCGCCTTTACTGCATCAATAAAATTCTGTTGATGTCCGGGTGACCTTATTATTGATTTGGGAATTTCAGGGATATCCTCCACCACCTTGCCATCGATCCGGATTTCCCTGGTGGAATAATCACAGATCAGGGTGCCTTTAGTTCCTTCAAAATACGCTCCTATACTCCTGTCTGCCGCCCCCGCTACATCTGGTGGCGTAGAAGTCCAGTGTAGGTTGAGCTTTTTGAATTTAAAATCAACATCGATCCATTTGGGGGTATCTCCGGCGCCATCAGATTTTTCTCCATTCGCCCTTACTTTTTTTAATCCGGAAGGGCTAATAGACCACCAGACAATATCGGCGATATGGCACCAAAAATCTTGAAAAACCCCACCGGAATATTCCATAAAATACCGGTAATTGAAATGGACCTTTTCAGGTGAATAATCAGAGTAAGGAGCTGGACCAAGCCACATATCCCAGTTTAAATTGGAGGGCGGTGCCTGATAGTTTAAAACAGGAATCAAGGGAGGCTCGCCAGTCTTCCAAAGCCGTACTGTTTTGATTTTCCCCAAAACACCAGATTGGATGATTTCGGCTACCCGGTGATAGTTTTCACCCGCATGGATTTGGGTGCCCAATTGGAAAATCCTACCGGTTTCCTTTTGGGAATTCAGCATCAACTTGCCTTCTCGCTGAGAATAGGACAGCGGTTTTTCACTATACACATCTTTTCCCGCCTGAAACGCCAAAATTGCAATCTGAGCATGCCAGTGGTCAGGAGTGGCGATGGTAATCGCATCTATATCCTGCCTGTCTAAAACCTTTCTGAAATCTGAATATACCTGAGCTTTGGTATCAGGATGAATTTGCTTCAGTTTCAAAAGAGCTTCGTGGGCATGAAGTTCATCTACATCACATAAGGCTACGATTTCTGCTTCAGGCAAATTAGCAAACCAGTTCATATGATTTAAACCCATTCCCCCTAATCCTATGTGAGCAATTCTAACCCGGTCAGAAGGGGCTGCCCGTACCCCCGAAAAAGGCAAAAAATGAAGTCCAAGTGTTGTCAGGGCAGAATATTTCACAAATTCTCTTCTCTTAAGCTGTCGAGTCATGGTTGGGTGATTTTGGGTTAAAAAAGCAAAGAGCAATAAATTAACAAATCCAAAAGAAAATCCTTCATAACTAAGTATTAAAATTGTTTGATCGGAAAAAATTCCAAAAAAATAAGTCTCTGATTTTGAAGTATGAAAGCATGGAAAACACAAATCCCTCCGTTTTTTTACCAGCCTCATTTGGAATAAATGGAATAGCCTCCTACATTTGCATCACCAATTCGGAACACGCTCCGGATAAATAAACAACATTCCTCCTTAGCTCAGCTGGTTAGAGCATTTGACTGTTAATCAAAGGGTCCTTGGTTCGAGCCCAAGAGGAGGAGCAAAACCTGATACGAAAGTGTCAGGTTTTTTTGTTTTAGCGCAGTTGGTTAGAGTCCCGTACGTACGGGATTAATCAAAGGGTCTTTGTACGCCTGTCCTAAATACCAAGTGATTCGGGAAGCCCAACCCACCTCCGGTCGGCAGGGAGGAGGAGCAAAACCTGATACGAAAGTGTCAGGTTTTTTTGTTTTAGATCAGCTGGTTAGAGTCTTTAGGGTTTGTCCTATATCCATACAACGTCAGCTAACCACACATTTTATAGGTGGCTAGTAAAAAACACACCTTCTTAGAAGGTGGCTTTGAATAGCCCCTGTAAGGGGCGTTTGGCATTGAACTAGAAATCAAAACCCTGTTGTTGGTCTTCTTCCTTTCGTTCTT